>DATCIJ010000243.1:0-9866 GCA_036507855.1 Gemmatimonadaceae bacterium
GGCGGTGGCCTGGGCAGCAGTGGCGAGCGGCGTGGCGAAGGAGTTCATCGACGTCGATTCCTATCGAGAACAACTCGAGGCGCGCCTGGGCCGGGCACGTGGGATCCTGCGCGGGATCATCAACCGCGCCATGAGTGACCCACGGCGCGTGGTACTGGCCGAAGGCGAAGATCGCCGCACCATCCGCGCCGCGCGGATACTCGTCGACGACGGCATCGCCGTCCCGATCCTTCTCGGCAATCCCGAACGGATCCGCCGAAAGGCGGAATCAGAGCAGATCACGCTCGACGACATCGAGATCGAGGACCCGGCTGAGATTTCGCCGCGCCGCGATGCGTTCGCGACGCATCTCTGGGAACGACGGCAGCGCAAGGGCATGAGCCTGGCCGAGGCGAGCCGCCGGCTCTACAACCCGAATTACTACGGGTGCGTGATGGTCGCGACCGGCGCAGCCGACGCGATGCTGTCCGGCGCGACGACGACGTACCCGGAGACGCTGCGACCAGCGCTCGAAGTGATCGGCGCGCACCCGAAGGCCGGCCTGGTGAGCGGCATGTACATGCTGGTCTTCGACAAGCGCATCGTGTTCTGCGCGGACACGACGGTGAACTTCCAGCCGAACTCGGAGCAGCTGGCACAGATCGGGTACTCGGCCGCCCGCATTGTGCGCGCGCTGGGTGAGATGCCTCGCGTGGCGATGCTGAGCTTCTCGAATTTCGGCTCGGTGCGCGGCGAGGAATCGGCGCGGGTGGCACGCGCGGTAGAGCTGCTGCGCCAGCGGGACCCGAATCTCATGGTGGACGGAGAGATGCAGGCCGACACCGCCGTTGACGCGGCGACCCTGACCGAATCCTTCCCGTTCAGCTCCTTGAAAGAGCCAGCCAACGTGTTGATATTCCCGAACTTGAGTGCCGGCAACATCGCCTACAAACTGCTGCATCATCTGGGTGGCGCGACGGCGATCGGCCCGATCCTGGTGGGCATGGCCAAGCCAGTCCACGTCCTGGAGCAGGGTGCCGATGTTCAGGACATCGTGAACATGGCGGCGGTGGCGGTGATGGACGCGCAGGACCGCGTCCGTCCGTTGGTAGAACGCCCGATTCCCACCGCGCCAGGCGTCTATTCGGTCCCGACTCTCTAACACCGGATTTCGTGACAATGGCAACGCAGACCGAGCCCGTCGCAGCCAGCGCCAACGAGGAAAAACGACTCTCTCAGCAGGGACTGACGCCGGCGGGCGCGGTGCACTGGAACCTCATGGCGCCGTCGCTGATCGAGGCAGCGATCCGCCGTGGTGAGGGGATGCTGGCTGACATGGGTCCGTTCGTGGCAACGACGGCCCCGCACACGGGCCGGTCACCCAACGACAAGTTCGTGGTGCGCGAAGCGAGCACCGAGGGAGACGTGGACTGGGGGAAGGTGAACCAGCCGATCGGCCAGGAGCACTTCGACCGCCTGCTGGCCGACGTGCGCGCCTACCTGAATGGCCGCGATGACCTGTTCGTGCAGGATCTCTTCTGCGGCGCCGATGAGGGCCACCGGCTGAGCGTCCGCTACATCACGCCTAACGCGTGGCACGCCGCCTTCGTCCGCAACATGTTCATCCGCCCCACGGCGGACGTGCTGGCCGGCTTCGACCCGAACTTCACGGTCCTGCACGCGCCGGAGTTCCACGCCACGCCCGAGGCGCACGGCACGCGCACCGGCACGTTCATCGTGCTGCACCTCGCCCGCCGCATGATCCTCATTGGCGGGACGCGGTACGCCGGCGAACTGAAGAAGGCCATGTTCACGGTGATGAACTACCTGATGCCGAAGGACGGCGTGCTCTCCATGCACTGCTCGGCCAACATCGGCCCCGGCGGCGACACGGCGCTCTTTTTCGGCCTCTCCGGCACCGGGAAGACGACCCTGTCGGCCGATCCGGCGCGGTCGCTCATCGGCGATGACGAGCATGGGTGGAGCGTGAACGGCGTGTTCAACTACGAGGGCGGCTGCTACGCGAAGGTGATCAACCTGTCTCCGGAACAGGAGCCGGACATCTTCGCGACCACGCAGATGTTCGGCACCATTCTCGAGAACGTGGTGCTGGACCCGGTCACGCGCCGTGTGCGGTTCGACGACCAGTCGATCACGGAGAACACGCGCGCCTCGTATCCCTTGCCATACATCAGGAATCACGTGCCCAGCGGGCGTGGTGGCCATCCGAAGAACATCGTGTTCCTGACGGCCGACGCGTTCGGCGTCCTGCCGCCGATCGCGCGGTTATCGCGCGAGCAGGCGATGTACTACTTCATGTCCGGCTACACGGCGAAGGTGGCGGGCACGGAACGCGGCGTTACAGAACCGCAGGCGACGTTCAGCTCGTGCTTCGGCGCGGTGTTCCTGGTGTGGCGTCCCGGCAAGTACGCCGACATGCTTGGAAAGCTGATCGACCAGCACGGTTCCGCCGTCTGGCTGGTGAACACGGGCTGGAGCGGTGGTGCGTACGGCGTTGGCAAGCGCATGAAGCTTCCGTATACCCGGGCCATGGTTCGCGCCGTGTTATCCGGGGCCCTGCGCAACGCGCCGACGCAGGTGGATCCCGTCTTTGGCCTGGCGATTCCAACGTCGTGTGAAGGGGTGCCATCAGAGGTATTGAATCCTCGCGCGACCTGGGCAGACCCCGCGGCGTATGACGCGCAGGCGCAGAAGCTCGCCGAAATGTTCCGGTCCAACTTCTCCAAGTTCGGTAACGTCGATTCCTCGATTGCGGCGGCAGGACCGCGGTAACTGCGATTTTCGCCGTGGGGACACGGGTTACACGGATAACGGCGGATACTGCAACTGATTCTGGTTAGAACCCTCAAGGTGTCTGGGCCTCGCAACGCGCGAGCGGAATTCAATTTCAGCGTAATCAGGATGTGAGCAGTCTATCTCACGTCTCCCATCTCACATCTCACATCTACGCTTGTTTGAAATAATTCGCGATCCGCTCTGGAACAACATCACGCTCGACGACCTGGCCATTCGCCTCGTCGACACACGCGCGTTCCAGCGGTTGCGGTATGTGCGGCAGCTCGGGCTGGCGTACCTGGTCTATCCCGGCGCCACCCACACCAGGTTCGAGCACGCGTTAGGGACCTGGCATCTGGCGGGACGCACGCTCGCGCTGCTCCAGGACCGGGGTGAACTCACGGCCGGGCACGAGCGCGAGGCGCGGGTGGTGGCCGCGGCCGCGCTGCTGCACGACATCGGGCACTATCCCTTTTCGCACGCGCTCGAGGAAATCGGCGCCCCGCATCACGAGGATGTTGCCGGCGCGCTCCTGACGCGCGGCGAGATCGCCGAGGTCCTGCGCGACGCCATCGCCGCGGACGCACCGGAGCGCGTGGTTGAGCTGATCCGCGGCCGCAGCGCGAGTCCGCTGCAGGGACTCGTCTCGGGCTCGCTCGATCTCGACAAGATCGAGTACCTCAAGCGTGACGCGCTGATGTGCGGGGTGCCTTACGGCGAGATCGACGTCGATCGGCTGATCCACTCCCTGACCCTGGTGTCGGATCCCGTCACGGGTCGTTCGACCGTCGGCGTCTCCGAGAAGGGGCTCTCGGCGCTCGAGTCGCTTCTGTTCGCGAAGTATCAGATGTACCGGAACGTGTACTGGCACCACGCGGTGCGAAGCGCGACGGCGATGTACAAACGGCTGGTGGCCGATGCCATCGATAGCGGGTCGCTGCGCGTGGCCGAGCTGGCTTCATTCAGCGATGAATCACTGCTTCACCAGCTCGAGGAACGCGCTCCGTCGCGGCTGTTGCGTGGCCTCCGGGAGCGGCGCTTGTACAAGCGGGCGTTCGAATGCCCAAGCGCCGAACTGCCTGAGGAGGCCGCGGAGTGGATTGCCTCCGATCGTCGACTGGTCGCCGCTGCCGAGAACCAGATCGCGCGGGACGTGGGACTCGAACTCGGCGAAGTACTGCTGGACTACCCGGTGAAGACACAGATGCTCGATCTCGACCTGCCGGTGCTGCGCAGGAACGGCGAAGTGCGACGGCTCACCGGCGAAGGACTCGAGGGCGCGATCAACCTGCCGATGCTGTCGAACGAGCTGTATCGCTCGGCGAGGTGGCTTCGCGTCTTTGTCGCGCGGCCGGCACTACTTGACCGAAAAGCCGTGGTCAGGCTGGCCGTGATGCCCGAGTCGGAAGTGCGGTCGCGAGTGGCTAATGGAGAATCACTTCTAACAGCACGCTGAGTTGTTAGTGCTGGGTGACCAACAACTCAGCCTGGTTGTTGTCCCCGCGCCTGCGCCAGCTTACGCGCGATTGCCCGATAAAACGCCGCGTCCTCCGATTTCCCTTCGGATTCAAGCGACATCGCGCACCGCTCCAGCGCGTATAGCAGGTTCCCGAGATAGAGCTCAGCAAGCTCGCCGACCGTTTCCTCGGCCATCAGGCAGCGTTCGAGACCGGGCCGCCACTGGGAGGTGTGTGACCCGGAGGGAGCGCGGGGGACTCTTCGGTCGTTTCGTCGTCGCCTGATGCGGCAGCGATGATCTGGACGACCACGGCAGTGACGTTGTCCAGACCGCCGCGGTAGTTCGCCTCGGCGATGAGCGCGTCCACGATTCTCCCCGCGGACGCGCGAGAAAGAAGGAGCTGCTGCAGCCGCCGGTCGTCCACCATGCCCGTCAGCCCGTCGCTGCAGACCAGGAAGACATCGCCCGTCCGGAATTCGCCGCTGAACGTGTCCGCCTCGACCTCCTCGCCCGCCCCAACGCACCGCGTGATCACGTTGCTGTACGGGTGATAGCGGGCCTGCTCGGGGGTGAGGAGGCCGGCGTCCACCTGCTCCTGGACGTACGAGTGATCCTTGGTCAGCTGCGTGAGCGCGCCATCCCTGAGCAGGTAGATGCGTGAGTCACCGACCTGCCCGATGAGCCAGCGGGCCCCTGAGACGAGGAGGACGGAAACCGTGGTTCCCATTCCCTGCTTGTCGGACTCGGCGATGGTGCGTTCGTAGATCGCGCGATTGGCGTTCCTGATCGACTCGGCGACCTTGTCGCGGGGGGCCGAACCGGTGAGTTGATGCACGTCGGTCAGGTCCCGCGATACGATCTGCACGGCCATCTCGCTCGCCACCTCGCCGGCGGCGTGTCCGCCCATGCCATCGGCGACGATGAACAGCCCCCCCTGCTTGCTGGCGTGAGCGAAGAAGGAGTCCTCATTCCCCGAACGCACCATGCCCACGTCACTGCGGGCGGCTACATGCATGTCCACTAGTACCGTTCCAACCTGTTGGCGCTGGAAGTGACTGGGAACCCAGTCAATGCCCTGTCGCGCATCGGGACGCTGGTAATCGGTCGCAATTCCGGTTGGAACGGCACTAGGGGGCAAGCCCCGGAGCAGCGAGCCCCTGGCGCGGGGGGAACCACAGGTTCAGGAAGCACCGGGCGCGGGGCGTGGGATCCAGAGTCATCTGGGTCACGGTCGCGCGAACCTGGGATTGTCGCATCTGGGGAAATGGGGATGGGTGGCGGGGTGAAGCTATCGGCGGTCCAAACCGACCGCGACTGCCCCGCCGCCCGCGTCGGGAGTGGGGAAGCTATTCCGCGACCCGCGGGCCACGCAAGCAGCGGTGACGATGGGACTTGGGACGTTTCTAACCTTGGAGTCGGCCCAATCCGTAGGTCGCGGGCGGCCCCTATAGCTTTGGATCGTGAAGGACGTGATTCTCGTCCGGGGCGCCCGGCAGAACAACCTGAAGGGTTTTGACGTCGCCATTCCGCGGCGGCGCCTAACGGTCATCACGGGGCCTTCCGGCTCTGGCAAGTCGTCCCTCGCGTTCGACACCGTGTACGCCGAGGGGCAGCGCCGGTACGTCGAGTCCCTGTCGGCTTACGCCCGGCAGTTCCTGGAACGGATGGAGAAGCCCGACGTCGACGGGGTCGACGGCATTTCTCCAGCGGTCGCCATCGAGCAGAAGAATCCCACGCGGACGTCGCGCTCGACCGTGGGCACGTCCACCGAGGTCTACGACTACCTGCGGCTCCTGTGGGCGAGAATCGGGCGGACTTTCTGCCCGCGCTGTGGCCGGGAGCTGAAGCCGGACACGGTGCAGTCGGTCACCGACGCCGTGCTCGGGCTGCCATCAGGAACGCGCCTGGTCGTGGCCTTCCCGCTCAAGCTCTCCGCCGCGGTGACCGACGCCATGGTGGTGGAGAACCTGCGGGCGCAGGCGTTCCTGAGGGTAGTGGTCGATAAGGAGCTCAAGACCCTGGAGGAGGTCGAGTCGGAGCATCTCTCGCTCACTCGCGCGGCCGACTTGATGGTCGCTGTCGACCGGCTCTCGGCAGACCCTGATTCTGCCGGTCGCATAGCCGAAGCAGTAGCGACTGCTTTCAGGGAGGGAGATGGAGAGTGCGTGGTACTGGCGAGGTCCGAGGTCCGAGGTCCGAGGTCCGAGGAAGGCTCGGGCAGCGGGCAGCGGGCCGCGGGCAGCGCGAGCACCGTTGCAGTGCCGAGTCACGAATCACGAATCACGAATCACGAACTCCGTTTCACCGAGCGTTTTGAATGCCCTAACGACGGCTTTCGCGCGCCGAATCCCAGTCCGCAGCTCTTCTCGTTCAACAACCCGCGCGGGGCGTGCCCGACCTGCAACGGCTTTGGCGCCGTGCTGGAGTACGATGAGGCGCTGATCGTTCCCTATCCCGAGCGGTCGCTTCGCGAAGGCGCCATCGACCCGTGGACCAAGCCGCGCTACGACGGCCGCCGGCGCACCCTGGCCGAGTTCGCGTCGCGCGAAGACATCCCGATGGGAAGGCCCTGGCGCGATCTCGAGGCCGAACAGCGACACAAGGTCCTTCACGCACGGACGCGGAGCTACAAGGGCATCTTTCCCTTCCTCGCCGACCTCGAGGAGAAGCGGTACAAACAGTACATCCGCGTCTTCCTCAGGCAGTACCAGACCGCCATGACGTGCGGCGCGTGCCAGGGTGCGCGGTTGCAGCCCGATGCCCTCAACGTGCGCGTCGGAGCGAAGAGCATCGCCGAAGTGTCGGCGCTGACGATCGAGGCGCTGAGGCTGTGGATGCGGTCCATCGAGCTGACCGCCTTCGAGCGAGAGGTCGCCCATCACGTGCTGCGCGAGGCGATGGATCGCGTCGACTTCCTCTGCGACGTCGGGCTCGGCTACATCACGCTCGATCGGGCCACGCGAACGCTGTCCGGCGGGGAGGCTCAGCGGATCTCGCTCGCCAATTCACTGGGCGCCAGGCTCGTCGACACGCTGTATGTCCTCGACGAGCCTTCGATCGGCCTGCATCCACGGGACATGGACCGGTTGCTGTCGCTGCTCAGACGACTGCGGGACAGCGGGAACACGGTCATCGTCGTGGAACACGACCTCGACGCGATACGGAGCGCGGATCACCTGATCGAGCTCGGGCCCGGCAGCGGCGAGCAGGGAGGCCGAATCGTGTTCGAGGGTCCAGTGAGCGACGCCGAGCGGAGTCCCCTGACTGGCAAGTACCTGACGGGCGCGCTGTCGATCCCCGTTCCGGCCAAGCGACGCCCTCTCTCACGGACGCGCCTCACGCTCAAGGGGGCGCGGGAGCACAATCTCAAGAACGTCGACATCGAGATCCCGTTAGGCGCCCTGACGGTCGTGACGGGGGTGTCGGGCTCGGGCAAGAGCACGCTCGTGCACGACGTGCTGTACCGGGCGCTGGAGACGCGGCTGTCGGGCGGGCACAGCGCCAAGCGGCACCTGGGCGAGCGCGTGGGAGTCTACACGTCAATGACCGGCGCCGAGTTGCTGGAGGCTGTGGTGCTGGTCGACCAGGAGCCGATCGGCCGCACGCCGCGCTCAAATCCTGTCACGTACGTGAAGGCTTACGACGAGGTCCGTCGGATCTTCGCGTCGCAGCCGCTGGCGAGGGAGCGGCGATACTCGCCCGGCACGTTCAGCTTCAACGTGGCCGGCGGACGCTGTGATGCCTGTGAAGGCGCGGGCGTCGTTCAGATTGAAATGGTGTTCATGGCGGACGTGTTCGTGCCCTGCGACACCTGCGGCGGCCGGCGTTTCAAGCCTGATGTGCTGGAAGTGACCGTGAAGGGGAAGTCGATCTACGACATTCTGCAACTCACGGTCGATCAGGCCATCCGGTTTTTCCCCTGGGAAGAGAAGCTCGGTCAGGCGCTGTGGCAGTTGCAGCAGGTGGGACTCGGCTATCTCCGGCTCGGCCAATCGGCGACGACGCTTTCCGGCGGCGAGGCGCAGCGGATAAAGATCGCGCGCGAGCTGGCGTCAGGTGAGCGAAAGGGCGGCCGGAACGGACGAGTCCGGAAGATCTACATCATGGATGAACCGACCACCGGGCTTCACATCGACGACATCCGGAAGCTGTCGGGCGTGCTGGACCGGCTGATCGACGCCGGACACACGGTGGTATTGATCGAGCACAACCTGGACGTGATCAAGCTGGCGGACTGGGTGATCGATCTTGGCCCGGAGGCGGGCGACGCGGGTGGTGAGGTTGTGGCGATGGGGCGGCCAGAGGATATCGTGCGCAATCCACGGTCACTCACAGGCAAATGGCTGGGGCCTCTGCTCAAGGCTCCGATGCGTGCACAACTGGTGACTCGTGACTCGTGACTCGTGACTCGTGACTCGGCACGGCGCTCTTACTCTGGCCTCTGGCCTCTGGCCTGGCCTCTGGCCTGGCCTCTGGCCTCTGGCCTCTGGCCTCTGGCCTCTGGCCTCTGGCCTCTGGCCTCTGGCCTCTGGCCTACGCTCGTGATTGCCTTCGCCTCTCTTCCTGAATCGCTCGAACAGTCTTGAGCGCTCGACCTTTCGGCATAAGTCGTGAGAGCAGCGCAGCCATTCGCGCCTGATAGCCGGGAATCACGACTCGCTTGCCGCTGAACACCCCCGCCAGTCCGTCCGCGACTACACGCTCAACAGCGACGGGAGTCGTGCCGCTGGAGCGGGACTTTGACGAAAGTCCGGCCGTCCGTTGGAATTCAGTGCGCACCGGTCCCGGACACAGCGCGGTCACGACCACTCCGGTGTCGCGGCATTCTTCCCACAGTGCTTCCGAGAACGAGAGCAGGAATGCCTTCGAGGCGAAGTACATCGCCATGACCGGCCCCGGAGTGAACGCGGATAGCGACGCCACGTTGATGACGTACCCGCGGCGACGCTCGAGCATCCACGGCAGCAGGCGCTTGGTGAGGTGCACCGGGGCGGCGCAGTTCACGTCGATCAGCTCCAGCTCACGCTGAAGGTCCGTCTCGTGGAAGAATCCGTGCGTGCCGAAGCCGGCGTTGTTGACGAGCATCTCGAGTCGCGCGCGCTCGGGCTGAAGCTTGTCGCAGAGTCGATCGCGATCGTCAGGGCGTGCGAGGTCGGCCTCGACCGGAGTGCATGCGACCTTGTGCTCGGCACGCAGGCGCTCGGCGAGCACCGTAAGCCGGTCGACACGTCGCGCGACCAGGACCAGGTCGTAGCCTCGTGCGGCGAGCTGGCGTGCGAACTCCTCGCCAATTCCGCTTGACGCGCCGGTTACGACCGCGAGGGGGCGTGAGGCAGGCTCAGTCATGATCGTACGGATTCCATTGGGACTCCGGACCGGGAGGCAGGGCGCGGGCCGAAGTTACAGGGAGGAGGTGCGGTTGGCACGATTTTGCTGTGGCTTTGGCTCTGGCCACTGGCCTTGCTTTCGCCCTTTGCCCTCTGCCCTCTGCCCCCGTTACTTTTCTCGTCCCTTCCCGAGTAGCTCAGTTGGTAGAGCAGGTGACTGTTAATCACCGGGTCGCAGGTTCGAGTCCTGCCTCGGGAGTTTGTTGAAGCACAACGCATTGCGAAACGAGACAACGGGTTAGGCG
>DATCIJ010000244.1:0-6953 GCA_036507855.1 Gemmatimonadaceae bacterium
GCGCGTACAGGCGCCGCAGCCGGTTGGCCATGATGGTGCCGGCGGTGCCGGCTCCCAGAATCACGATACGCGTCATGTGCTGCCTCTTGGAGAACTGGCGTACTACCACATGCGTATGTGGTGATATGAAGAAGCGCGGCCGTGGCAACTCGGAAAGTCAGGAAAGAGCCCCGGCAGATGTCGGGGGCTGACCCTTCGCCAGGGAGGGGAAAACGCTACACGCGGCGGATGCCGGCCGCCGGTTCTCCTTCCGTCACGCTGGCGTCGCGAGGTTACCCGCGGAGCCCGACCACGGCGACGGCCAGACAGAGCGCGATCAGTGCGTCCGGTATGATCGGGGTAATGAAGAAGTACTTCGCCGCCAGCAGTGCGTGGACCAGGTTGAACGCGAGAAACAGCAGGGCGATCGATCGCACCAGGGGGCGCGCCACGGCGGGAGCGCCGGCGAGCTGCCAGAACAGAACGGCTTCGACGACCCGGGCTCTCGATGCCGTGGGCGATCGCTGGACCCTGCTGATCGTCCGTGAGCTGCTCATTCTCGGCCCCAGCCGTTACAGCGACCTGCGCAACGGCCTTCCCGGCATCGCCACGAACATGCTCGCCGACCGGTCGCGGGAGATGGAGTCGATTGGCCTCGTCAAGCGAATCGAGCCCTCACCTCCCGTCGCCACTCCCCTCTTCCGGCTGACGGACCGCGGGCAGGCGTTGAAGCCCGTCATCAGCGCGCTCGGAGCATGGGCGAGACCAACGCTCGATTCGCGCCGCCGGGGGGAAGACTTCCGCAGCCACTGGCTGGCGCTGCCGCTCGGGCTTCACCTCGTGGATCGTTGCCCCGCAGAGAACGCCATTATCGATCGAGATCAGGACGGCAGATGGTTCGTTGTCGATCGAGGCCGTCGACGGCGGTTCGCGTCAGGCCCGGCCCTGCGCCGCATCCGAACGCCATCGTTTCCGGACCACCCGACGTCGTGCTCGCCGCATTGCTGGGGCGCATCCCGCTGACCACCGCACGACGGCGCGGCCTGCGCACGGAAGGTTACTCGCGGTTGCTCGGCCGATTCCAGCTGGAATCAGTCGCCAGTTGAGACGGAGTGTACTGCCATTCTCCTCACGCGAACGACCCTCACGGGCCCGAAAGACCGATCGGGACACCGCCGGGAGCGCGTACGATCGCGACCGTGACGCCTTCCATCACCCTCGTCGGCGACAGCATCTCCTCGGCGCCTTCCCGCAGCGCTTTGTCATATGAGGCTTGGCAATCGGCCACGTGGATGTACGGGATGCTGCCGGGAATCTCTGGCGGATTGTTGGGGCGGATGGCCCCGCCGCCCCTGTCCGAGTAGGCGAAGAAATGCATCTCGCCGTTAGGCATCTGCATGGGAGGCCTGAACTTCCAGCCCAGCACCTTCGCCGCCCACTCTCTCGTCGCAGCGGGGTTGTTGCTGGCCAGATCCGTATGCGTGATCCAGCCGTAGAGACCGGCGTGGGAGCGTGCTTCCGCGGCTTGGTCGGCTTCGACCGAACCGGCTTCTTCGCCGGACGTTTCCTGGCTACGGTCTTCTTTGACTTGGTTCGCGTTTTGGCTTTCGCCATCGTGAAGTCCCGTGGCTGAGTGAATCGTCAACATCACTGCCCTGATCATGGGGTCGCAAGCTCGTGCGTTGCTCGGAACGCAGGGCTCGCGGCCTCCTGCGTGAAGGGTCGGAGATCGCCTCTTGGCTCAGCGCTCAGCTCTTGCTTCTCAGCTCACCGATCCGTGCTTTCACCAGTCGTTTGATCAGCCCGACCGGGAGGGGGTCCGCAAGCGGGAACCGGACCGTGCCCTTCGAGGTCTCGTAGCCTTCGAGGTCGGCCGCGAACTCCCGCCTGATGGCGTCGCCGATCGGAAAGAGGCTGGTGTGGTTCTTGAACCCGGCGTACCAGACCAGCACTTTGCCATCGAGCCTGGCGACGGGCATGCGGTAGCTGAAACCGTCGACTGCGTCGGGTGCTACGGCATGGATCGTGTCGTGCATCTTCCTGAGAATGACGCGCGTTCCCGACGGTTGGGCGGCCAGGTAAGCCCGTATCTGAGCCGCGATCTGCTTGCCCTCGTCCTTCACGGCAGGCGCCATTCAGACATCCCAGGGTTCTGAGTCTGAGCGAACGTATGCTCGTGATGAACTGACGTCGACCCTGTCTGAAACGAACTGCAGTCCGCTTGACATGAACCACCGGCCAGGCATACTTCCGTTCAACACATAGCTAGATAGGTAAGTAATGGCACGAGGCCGGAACGACATTCTCCAGGGTACGCTCGCCCTGCTTGTTCTCCGCACGCTTTCCGTGTCCGGGCCCATGCACGGATACGCGATCACGTCGCAGATCCAGATGGTCTCCGCCGACCTGCTGCGGGTGGAGGAAGGATCGCTCTACCCCGCCCTGCACCGCATGGAGCAGGACGGATGGCTCAAGTCGACATGGGGCGTCACCGAGAAGAACCGCGAGGCCCGCTTCTACTCCATTACCGCGAAGGGACGCCGACAGCTCGCCGAAGAAGAGGAAAGCTGGAGTCGCCTGACCGAGGGCGTCAGCCGCGTCCTCCGGTACGCGTGAGCGCATCCGTCATTCACCTGGAGCTGTTTCATGGCGTGGCATCACAGGATCCTGAACATCGTCCGCTCCAACCGGATCTCACGGGACATCGAGCGCGAGATGGCGTTCCACATTGCCGAACGCGTGGACGATCTTCGCCAGAGCGGGATGTCAGAACAGCAGGCCCACCGCGTCGCACGCCTTCAGTTCGGCAACGAGGCAACCCAACGCGAACACACCCGCGGCGTCGACGTCGCCGAGTGGGTTCAGTCGGTCGCGGGCGACGCTCGTTACGCAGTCCGTTCGTTGCTGCACAGCCCGGTCTTCGCCATCGTGACGATCGCCTCACTTGGACTCGGCATCGGCGCCAACACGACGATCTTCACACTGCTGGACGCCGTGATGTTGCGTCAGCTCGCGGTCCCACGTCCGGAACAGCTCGCGTACATGAGCTTCAGCGCGACCCGGGAGACTCCCCAGGGACGCGCCCAGGGGGCCGGTAGCAGCGCCGCCGATTTTTTCACCAATCCGTTGTGGGAGCAGATCCGCGATCGACAGAACGCGTTCAGCGCCGTCACGGCATTCGGTGAGACGGATTTCAACCTCGCCGACGGCGGCGAGGCGCGCCGCATCCCAGGCACGTACGTGAGCGGGGACTTCTTCACCACATTCGCCGTTACTCCAGCGGCCGGGCGTCTGTTCACTCGCGCAGACGACGTGCGCGGATGCGCGGGGAGCGTGATCCTCAGCTATCGATTCTGGCAGCGCGAATTTGGCGCCCGTGCCGACGCGGTTGGGCGTGTCATTCGCCTGACCGGACATCCTTTCGAGATCTCCGGCGTCGCCGCAGAGTGGTTCCGGGGTCCTGATGTTGGTAGCGAATCAAACGTGTACGTGCCGATCTGCGCGCAGGCCGTCATCCGCGGGCCGCAGCATAGCCTCGATCACCGGAGCAACTGGTGGCTCCGTATCCTGGGTCGGCTTGCCCCTGATGTCGACGTCAGGCAGGCCGGTGCACGCCTGGCCGCGATCGCGCGTCCATCGTATGAAGAGACCGTTCCCCAGCACTGGCGCGACGAAGACAAGCAGCAGTACGTGACCCGTTCGTTCTTCGTCAGGTCCGCGGAACGAGGATTCAGTGAAATCCGAAGCCGTTATGGCAGCGCATTGCTGGCATTGATGGCCGGCGTCGCGCTGATCCTGCTGATTGCGTGCGCCAACGTGGCGAACCTTCTTCTCTCCCGCGCCGAAGCGCGCCACCGTGAACTGGCGATCCGATTGGCGATCGGCGCAGGCAGGCGGCGGTTGCTGCGCCAACTGTTGACCGAAAGCGTGGTACTGGCGTTGACCGGCGCGGTGGTCGGACTCGCTGTCGCGCACTTCGGAACACGAGCACTCGTTGCGCTCATCGCCATGCCGGGCGTGTCTGGCGCCGTTTCGCTCGATCTTGCGCTCAACCTCAGGCTCCTTGCGTTCACCATCCTCGTTGCAACGTTCACCGTGGTGCTGTGCGGGCTGTTTCCGGCGTGGCGCGCGACTCGCGTCAGCGCCCAGGCTGCGATGAAGGCACAGGCGCGCGGCGTCATCGAGGGACACACGCGCTTCAGGCTCGGCAAGGCGCTCGTGGTGGCGCAAGTAGCGCTTTCCCTCGTTCTCGTCGTGTCGGCCGGATTCCTGATCGGCACGTTCCGCAACCTCTCGCGACTCAATCCGGGATTTGCGGCCGAGGGCGTGTTGCTGGCGACCGTGGACTTGCGCCGCACGAACATCGCGCCGGAGGGCATCGCGTCGCTGCACCGGCAGGTTTTCGATCGTGTCCGCGGACTGCCGGGCATCATCAGCGCGAGCAGTTCCGATCTCACGCCTGTGGGAAACAGCTCGTGGAACGACGAGATCGTCATCGACGGTTTCACGCCGCGGACCATGGAAGACGCGCTCACATGGTTCAATGAAGTAAGTGAGGGGTACTTCGCGACGATGAAGACCCGGATCATCGCGGGCCGGGACTTCGACGCGACCGATGTCCCTGGCGCCGGCAAGGTGGCAATCGTGAATGACGCGTGGGGGCGAAAGTTCTTCGGAAACGGGTCTCCGGTCGGTCGGCAGTTTCGCCTGCGTGACCGCCAGCCGCTCACGCCGCCGTACACGATCGTCGGTGTGGTCGAGAATGCGGCGTACCGTTCACTGCGCGAATCGGTCGAACCAACCGCCTATGTCGCGCAGTCACAGAACGCCACTCCCGGACCTGTCACAACGCTCGAGCTGCGAGCCCAGGGTGATCCAACCACGGTCATTCCGGCCGTGCGCACCGCCATAGGCGAGGCGCATTCCGCGATCACGATCGATTTCAAGCCACTGGCGCGACAATTGGCGGATTCGCTGCAGCGCGAACGCGTGCTGGCCGTGTTGTCAGGGTTGTTCGGTTCCGTCGCGCTGGCGTTGGCTATTCTCGGATTGTACGGCGTCACGTCGTATTCGGTCGCGCGACGCCGGAACGAACTGGGCGTGCGCATTGCGCTTGGCGCCGTTCGCGCCCGGGTCGTGCGCCTGGTGCTCGGTGAAGTGGGCGTCGTCGTGGCGATCGGCGTGATCGTCGGGGCTGTCGCGGCACGGATCGCCGCGACGCAGGTGGCGCCGTTTCTCTATGGAACGCAGCCGTCAGATCCCATGGTGTACGCCTCGGCCGCTGCCTTGTTAGGCATCGTGGCGCTCATTGCCGGGTTGATCCCGGCATGGAGGGCAGCGAGAGTGGATCCGATCGAGGCGCTGCGGGAGCAGTAGGCAGGCGTCTCACAGCTCGAGCAGGAATACCGGCAGTGCAGCGGCGATCGCGGCGACAACCTGGAGTGCGAGCACCAGCAGGGCCTGACGCGGCGCCTCCGGCAGCCACCTGAGGGCGAAGATCGCCACGATCGGTACCTGCCCGGCCATCAGAAGCTGCCAGATGTGCGCCGCGGCTCCTTCATCCTCCTGTCGGACGACACCGTGGACAGCGAGGAAGCCGAGTACGGTAGCAAGCGCGGCAAAAGACATCGCGAGCGGCACGAAGGCGAGTGGCTCTTTCAGCAGTGTCGATGACGTCATGGGACGGCCTGGCCGGATGTTTTACCATCCAAGCATGAGCCTGAATGGCAATTTTGGCAAGTACTTTGCCCTGAAAAGCGAAACGCGACTACACGATGACCTCGTATTCGCTCTGGACCAACCCGTTGGCAAAGGCCCGCGTCTCACTGTGCCGCAGCTGGATATCGCGTGTGAGCGGGCCAAACAGCGGTATGCCCGAGCCAATGAGAACGGGGACGCGCGTGATGATGAGTCGCTGGATCAGGCCTGCCTCGAGGAATCGCTGGATCGTCACGCCGCCGTCGACGTACGCGTGCTGCAGGCCGCGGCTCTCGAGGCGCCCGAAGATTTCCGCCGGCGGACCGGACATTGTCTCGATCGATGCCGCCGCGTTCGCCGGCAGTGCGAGGTTCCGGCTGCTCAGCACGACCACCGGCGTCTCATAAGGCCAGTTGCCGAAGGTCATCACCTTCTCATAAGTCCCGCGGCCCATGACGATGACGTCCACGGTCTTCATGAACGCCGCATAGCCGTAGTCTTCGCCGCCAGTGCCAACGGGACTGGGAAGCCAGTCGAGGTCACCGTTGGCCCGGGCGATGAAGCCATCGAGGCTGGTGGCGATGTAGACGGATGCGTTCACGGGTCAGGCAGGCTTCGAGGCAAGGTACATGGATCGGAGCCGCCGGACAGGTGTTAGTCTGCGCGCGTGGTCATGGGCGCAGGGCGCGCCGTGGGGAGCCAGACGCTTGTCAGGGGGCTGGACGTCTCAAACCGTCGCCGCGTGAGAAGAAGCCCGGCAGCGACACCGGGATTGTGCCCCCAATCGCCGCGCGCCCGAGCACAGCCTGCGCTGCTGCGCTTTCAAGCGCGTCGCCAACGCCAAACGTCACGAGGTATGTCCCCACCGACGGCACCTGCCGGATCAGGTACGGATTCCCGAAGGCAATCATGGCCACGCGTGTCGAGGGGCCCACCGAGTCGGCGGCAGCGACCCGGTTCATCCAATCCGCGATGTGGACCGGTAGGGATGGCCGGCCTTCTCCCTCGATCCGCCGCACGTACGCCGCGAGCACCACGCGTTCGCTCTCCCGGGACATGGCTTCGAGTGAGTCCAGCAGCCCTGGCGATGCTGACGGACCGATCTTCACGATCCGCACGTTAGGCGACGCCGAGCGAAGCGCGACCGCGAAGACGCGCCCGGCGCGGAGTTCGGTTTCGGGCACGTACTGAACGACCAGCGTTCGGCGATCGGCGATCGGCAGCACATTCCCGCTATCGCGCAGCAGCGTGATGGCCCGCTGGGCAATGTCCGCCGC
>DATCIJ010000245.1:0-2515 GCA_036507855.1 Gemmatimonadaceae bacterium
CACGTCACCGCCGCGCTCCACCTCGAACAGCTCCACGCCGCGCGCCTGCAGCTGAGCGGCCGATGCAACGAGGTGTCCGGGTTTCGTGCCTCGCCCGAGCGTGACAACCGGCGGATGCTCGACGAGTAGAAGGACGTCGTCGGCGACCTGGCCGGCGATGCGGGAGCTGGCGACGGCCCTCTGGAGACTGAGTGCCTCTCCGTAGGCCATGACGCCCAGTTCAATAACGAAAAGCTTCACTGACGGTGACTCGTGACTCGTGACTCGGCAGCGCCTTGATCGCTGGTCGCTGGTCGCTGGACGCTGATCGCTGATCGCTCCCCCTACGCATGTATCATCTTCCCCGACGAATCCAGCGACGCCTCTGCCACGGCCTCGGCCATGGTCGGATGCGCATGGATCGCGAGATCGATTTCCTCGACCGTGAATTCATTCTCGCGGGCGACGACCAGTTCGTGAATCAGCTCGGTCGCATGAGCGCCGATGATGTGCGCGCCGAGGATCTCGCCGTACTTCACGTCCCGGATGATCTTCACGAAGCCTTCCGTCTCACCGGACGTTCGCGCCCGGCCGCTGGCTGAAAACGGAAACTTCCCGATCCTGTATTCGAGCTTCTTTTCCTTGCACTGCTGTTCGGTCAAGCCGATGGAAGCGACTTCGGGATGGCAATACGTCGCGTTAGGTATATTGCCGTAGTTGATGGGATGGGTCTTCTGGCCCGCGAGCTGGTCCGCCAGCACGTGGCCCTCCCGCGAACCCTTGTGCGCCAGCATCGGCGGGCCGATTACGTCCCCGATGGCGTAGATGCCCTTGGCGGCCGTCTGGAAGGTTTTCAGATCGACCTGAATGAAACCGCGATCCGTCACCTTGACGCCCGCCTTCTCCAGTCCCAGGCCGTCGACGACCGGAGCACGGCCCGCGGCGACCAGGACGATGTCAACGGTGACATCCTGTTTCGCGCCGCCGGCATCGACCGAGAACGATACGGATTCCTTTCCGACCTTCACATTCGAGATCTTCGCGCCGGGAATGACGTCGATCTTGCGCTTCTTGAACGATCTTGCCAGCTCCGCGCTGACGTCGGCGTCTTCGAGCGGCAGGATGGTGGGCAGGACGTCGAGCAGGGTCACCTTCGAGCCGAAAGCGTTGAAGACATCGGCGAATTCGCAGCCCACCGCGCCGGCGCCCACGATCGCGATCGACCTTGGTGCGCGCTCCAGGACCAGCGCCTCGTCGGATGAAATGACGGTCGACTTGTTCAACTCGAGCCCCGCCTGCGGAAGCCCCTTCACGCGCGAGCCGGTGGCAATGACGACCGCCTTCTTCGCGTCGTGCTTCTCCTCCTTCCCATCGGCAGCCTTGACGCTGACCGACATGCCGCCAGCCAGCGTGGCTGTCCCGCGGATCCAGGTGACCTTGTTCTTCTTGAACAGGAACTCGACTCCCTTGGAGTTCTGCAGGCTGACGGCGCGCGAGCGCTTCATCGCCACGCCATAGTCGGTCGATACTTCGCCGACGTTGACGCCAAAGTCAGCGGCGTGCCGTACCTGGTTGGCGAGGGAGGCGCTGGCAAGGAGCGCCTTCGCGGGAATACAGCCCCACAGCACGCACGTACCGCCCAGGCCATCGCGTTCGATTACCGCGGTCGAGAGGCCGAGCTGGCCACATCGGATGGCGCCGACGTAGCCCGCCGGGCCGCCGCCTATGAAGATGACGTCGTAGGAAGCCATGAATGAGGGCAGAGGGCAGAGGGCAAAGGGCAAAGGGCAAAGGGCGTCGATGCCCAGAACCCGAGGCCGAAATTTACGTCTCTGCGCTGCGTCAGGTCAGCCGACGTTATCCCCTCTGCCGTCTGCCCTACCTTGGCCGTATCCTCGACCTCACGCTGCGCACGCCATCCGAGAGCGTCACTTCCAGGTCGTCGTTTCCCGCGGGAAGGTCGACTGCGCCGGCGCGTCCGAATGACAGGATTTCGCCAGTGCGCGCGTTGCGCACCAGAGCCATGCGAGCCGCCGTGGCGTTCCAGGTGACCCGCACGCGGCCGGGAGCGGTGCGCTGAGCGGATGGTATCGCGCCGCCCCCCGTCGCGCGGTGCTCCACCTGCCGACCCAGGGCGGAGAAGCGAAGGCGATCAAGGCCGATGCCGCGCAGCCGCGACATGGGGATCACGAACGCGAAGGTCTCGTCGTTAGGGTCAGGGGAGTCGGCAACGCGGTCTCCGGCGAAAGCGAGCGAGAACAGGACCTCGCCTGACGGGCCGAAGCCCTCGATCCGGTTCGGTCCCCCGCGTGCCGGAAGCGTCGCCGGCGCATCGACCTCGAAGCCCGGCTCCAGCACGAGGCGACCCTGCTCGATGCGACCCCAGACCAGCAGGCCGCGTCGAGTCGCCGACGATCCCGTCTGCGCGCTCGCAATCATCGGATTCGAGGCGCGGAAATTGAGGATTCCGTTGTAGTTGTAATCGCTGATCCATGGCGGATCGCAGTACGACATCAGATCGCGAAGCACCGGAAAC
>DATCIJ010000246.1:0-12833 GCA_036507855.1 Gemmatimonadaceae bacterium
CATGCTGCGACCAGTAGCGCGGTTTGGGGCGCCGGCGCGAAGCGCGCCTTGGTGTCGTGCCGATCTCAGTCATGGGCCAGCTCGCAAAAGCCTCGATGTGAGTGACGCCAGCACATCGCGATCCAAACAGGCGCGAGCGGACGCAGCCCTCGCGGAATCTCCCGCAAGCGCCGCGAAAGATTCCCGGCCCAACAATCAGAACTCTTCACGCGAACGCCGTCCGTGTATCGGTCTGTTGAGGCGTGCATCTTGCTCTTCTCAGGTGCGGGCCACGGGGTCACATACTGCCTGCGGTCCGAAAGGAACGCATATGTCTCGACTCTCCGCTCGCGCCGCGCTCTGTGCGTTAGTAGCCGTCGTAAGTCTGCCGCTGATGGCCGATGCACAACGGCGCGCTGTGCCACGTCCTCCGTCGCCACCGCAGCATGGAGTCGTCCTCCGCGGACACGTGTTCATTGGCGGCTACTTCTATGATCCGTTCTTCGGACCGTATCCGTGGTGGTCTCGCCCTGCGTACCCGTACTGGTACTTCCCGGTCTACGACCTGCGAGCTGAACTACGCATCAGCGCGACGCCCGAGGAAGCTGCGGTGTACGTGGACGGCTTTTACGCCGGCATCGTGGACGACTTCGACGGCGTCTTCCAGGGGCTGCCATTGCCGCCGGGGGGTCACAGCATCGTCTTGTATCTCGACGGGTATCGCACCGCGAGTTACAACATCTATCTGAGGCCAACCTCGAGCTTCAAGCTGCGCCACACGATGGAGAAACTGCCCGCGGGAGCGACAAGCGAGCCGCCCCCGGTCGCGCCACCTGTCCCGCCTCCGCCAGCCGGCAGCTTCCGAACACCGCGGACGCCGCCTCCTGCGCCGGTGACGGCGCAGGCCCCAGCTGCCGTAACGCCACCAGCCCACGCCGTCGGCTTTGGAACGCTGGATCTACGGGTACAGCCGATGAGTGCGGAAGTGACGATCGACGGACAACGGTGGCTCAGCTCCGACGAAGGACGTTTCGTCGTGCAAGTCCCGGAAGGAAAGCACCACATTGAGGTGAGCAAGCAGGGGTATCGCGAGTTCGCAACCGAAGTCGACATTCGCGACGGCGAAACCGTGCCGCTCAACGTCAGCCTGATGGTGAGCGCGACGTCCTGACGTCGCGCTCACAGGCGGCCTGATTTCAGGATTCCTACGGCCAGGCCGAGTCCCAACACGCCAGCCGCCACGAAGCCGGCCAGCCCGAGCAACGGGTAGCCAAACGCCTGTGGCCCGGCCGCTGCGTGCACCATCACCGAAGATGCCACCACGATCGCGGCGATGACGATGGCGAAACTGAGACGGTTGCTCGACCGATCCATTTCGCGGATGAAATAGTCGAGATTGCGGTGCACGAATTGGATCTGCAGGCTATCGGACCGTGCCCTTCGGGCGATCTCCGCGAGATTGCCGGGCAGGCTCCGAAACGCGCTGAGCATCTCACGGCTGGCATCGGCCGTGCGAAGCGCCAGCGCACCCGGGCTGTGTTGCTGCTCGATGAGGGCCTCGACGAAGGGCGCGGCGTGGTCGGCAATCTTGAATGACGGATCGAGCTGGCGGCCCACGCTCTCAATCGTGGTGACTGATTTGATAAGCAGCAGCAGGTCGGCCGGCAGTTTCAGCCTGTGACGCGACATCGCGTCTGTAATCGACCCGAACAACTGGCCGAGCGATAGATCGCCAAGGGACAGATCAGCGTAGACATCAAGCATCTCCTCGATGTCCCGAGCCAGTTCCGCCATATCGACAGGCCGCAGGGGCGTGGCCACGTCAATGACGACCTCGGCAAGCCGATCCGCGTCATGCCGCCGGATGGCGAGAATGACTTCTCCCAGCCGCTCGCGCATCTGCCGATTGATTCGTCCCACGATGCCGAAATCAACCAGGGCGACGACGTTGCCGGGCAGCACCAAAATATTCCCTGGGTGCGGGTCGGCGTGAAACAGACCGTTGACCAGCACTTGCTTCAGCACCACGTCCGCGCCGCGGCGGGCCACGAGCCGTGGATCCAGCGTCGGCGCCTCGTCCGTGCCGACAGCGGTCACCTTCACACCGGCCAGAAACTCCATCGTCAAGACTGCCGGTGTCGTCAGGGGCCAGTAGACAGCCGGATATCGGACTGTGGGATCGCCCGCAAACTGTGAGGCCACGCGCTCGATGATGCGCCCCTCGCGGGCAAGGTCCTGCTCGCGGCGAATCGTGCGCGCAAACTCCGCCACCAGATCGCGGAGGCTGTAGAGAGGTGCGTTGGGGAGGTACCGTTCGGCCAGAGCCGCCAAGTCCGCTAGAATCGCCAGGTCCGCTTCTATCACCGCGCCGATGCCAGGGCGCCGAACTTTCACAGCCACGATATCGCCTGAGCGGAGCGTCGCCCGATGAACCTGCGCGATTGACGCTGCCGCAAGCGGTTCTGAATCGAACTCCGCAACCAGCTCGTGGATCTGATATCCAAACGCCTCTTCGATCGCGCCCTGGGCGACGCCGGGCGCGAGCGCTGGCGCGGAGTCCTGCAACAGCGCCAGCTCTTCAACCACATCAGGCGGGAGGAGATCAGCTCGCAAGCTCAGCGCCTGGCCGAACTTGATGAAGGTTGGTCCCAGCGCCTCGAGCGCCAGCCTGAGCCGCTGCGCGCGGCTCAATTCAGGACCGGCATCGCGTCCGAGAGCGGAAAGCAGCCGGCGACCTGCGGCGACGTACGATGCCAGGTGCAGTGCGTGCACCACGTCGACGAACCCGTACTTCACGAGCACGCCGACGATTTCGCTGTATCGCCGCACGTGCGCGACGCGGAGGACGCCGCGCCCGCCGAGCGCGACCGGCCGCGTGGCGGCTTCCGCATGCGCCAACGTCATGTCTTCCACGGCAGCCCTTTAAGGAGGCAACGCCGATGCCATCCGCTGCCGCAGATCCCGAGACTCCGCCCCACGCGCAGCAGACGGCTGTCGCGAGCAAATTCGCGCGCACCGCGAGTTTTTCCCGCACACACTCAGTCAGGTTGTTACCTGGGCACCCGTAGCCCGGCGCCGCACAACCGCCTTCCGCACTTCTTCAAGCCCCAACATGCCTATGGCGAACGGCACGACGAACGCCCAGACACTGAGCGGAAGCGGCGCGGTTCCAAACACGGCGTTGCCGGCGGGCGTGTAGTCGATGAGAACGATCAGGATCAGCTCGACAACGATTCCCGCCGTGATGAGAGGATTCCCAGACAATCGCTCCGAAAACACCGACCTCCGCCGGGTTCGGCACAAGTGAACGTTCATCACCTGCATCACCACAATTGCGCTCAAGCAGGCTGTCGTCGCCGCGCGGTACATGCGGTCGTCAGCCGACAATGCCTGACCAGGCAGGCCGATGAATGCATAGGAATACTTGAACAGCAGAACCTTGCGCACAAAGAAATAACGGCACGTGACCCACCGCCCGCAGCACCAGCCAGAGCTCCTTGCCGCGCGAGTGTGGTCCCTCGAGCAGTACACGGTCCGTCTTCGCGCCTGGCTCAATCTCGGGTGATTCGGCGAAGATTATTCGGTGCGCAGGAGGGCCGGCGGACCCGAAGGTCCGCCGGATTTGACGCGGAGGGAAGGAGCTGAAATGCGGCACCGAAGATCCCGTCTAACTCACCTTATTCGTGGCCAACGAAGACGGCCTGCCTGACATAGTCGTTCTGCTCCAGCTCGTCGACCAGGAACGTGGCAACTTCCACGCGCGAAATTCTTCGAAGGATGACGCCGTCCACACGGGTGACCGCTCGCAGAGGGCCCGGCGGCTTGCGCGTCCGGAATGTCGCAGGGCGGACGATCGTCCAGTCAGTTCGACTGTGTCGGATGAGATCTTCCTGCTTGTCCTTGTCTGCGTAGATGCCCTGCGTGAACAGCGGATAGAAGATGTGATCGTAGAGAAACCCGCCGTGACCTTTGGTATCGCCGGCACCCACGCCCGTCACGCAGATCAATCGATGCACCGCGTGGCGCTCCATCTCGGCGAGCAGGATGCGAGTCGACTCGGAGAACAGGGTAGTCTGACGGACATTTCCTGCGCCGAGAACGTAGATGACCGCGTCCTGTCCGGCGATTGCGGTTGAGACGGCGTTCGGGTCGAGGGCGTCCCCCTGAACAACTCTGACACGAGCAACGAACTCCCCGAGCTTCTGGGGGGACCGGATCAGAACCGTGAGCTCGTGGTCGCGCTTCAACGCTTCCGCCGCAACGAGTCGGCCGACATCGCCCGTGGCACCAAGCACGAGCACTCGCATCTCAATCCCTATGCATGGAACGGACAAGGCCGGCAGAATTCTCGACCCTGTGCGAAGAATCCCTCAGGCGGCCGCTTCGCTGTTTGGAATGCACGAATACCGCCGCGCGCGCGGTCAGCGTCTGCCGTCAATCGACACGTGCGAGTCAGGCCGCGACCTTCTTCTTCGTCGAGATACTGAAAAGCGCGTAGATCGGGCACCAGCCCACAAATCCGGTCACCAGCGCGATGGCCCCGATCACCAAATACACGATCGGCGCGGCACCTGGCCAGGTCATCCAGGCTGCATAACCGAAGGCGATCCCAATCAGGATCCTGATCACGCGATCCCACATGCCTACATTCGTGAACGTCATGGCCAACCTCCTTTGTGACTACCTGCACGGAGCACGGGCAATTGCCATACCGACCTTGGGACGCCGAAAGGATGTCCAGACAGGCCGAAACCGGCTCGCGGCCTCGCCGCCGCGCGGAAAAACCGGCAACTACCACTGAAAAATCGCCCGGTGGAACCGCGGATCGCGTAACTTGCCCTGCAGTTCGTCAAGAAAGCCAACCTGGCCTTTCAGGATCTTGATCCGGGCAACGTGGAGGGGGAACCACGCCGCTCGATCGACCTCGGGAAAGACCTGCTGCAGGCCGGATCGCGGCGGCCACTCCATCGAGAAGGTGTTGCTCCGGAGCTGCGCCGGGTCGAAGTCGGATTTCACCGCCCACGCATGGACAACCTTTCCGCCCGCCTGACGTCGTGGCTCTAATGCGACACAGTCGCCGGTCACTGCCTGGCCCATTTCCTCCTCGAATTCACGAAGCGCGGCGTGAAATGGATCTTCGTCGTCTGAGAACTCGCCTTTCGGAATCGACCACGCTCCTTCGTCCTTCTTCGCCCAAAAGGGGCCGCCCGGGTGGACCAGCAGCACTTCGACGGTCCCCTGTGCGTCACGGAACAGCAACAGTCCTGCACTCTTCCTGGGCATCGCGCGTCACGACTGGCGGCGCAACAGACTCAGCACGAAGCACCCCGCGGCAACCGTCACGATGAGCGGACCCGTCTCACGGTGGAGCCGCGAAGCGAGGTGGCCTCCGACCACGGTTGCGAGTACGGCGACACCCACGGCCGTGATCAACATGCCACTCAAGTTGGTCGCGACACGTTTTGCCGTCGCTGCGGGAATGATGATCAACGCGCCCATCAGGAGCACACCCAAATACCGCAGTCCAAGAGCAATCGTAAGAGCAAACATTTGCAGGTACAGCAGATTGAGACGGCGAACGTTGATGCCTGCCGTGCGTGCGACCTCGGGCGAGACGAGCATGACGATCAGGCTGTTCCGTTGCCTGACGATGAAGACGACCACCGCAATCGCCGCGGTCAGGCCGAAGACGATTTCCGTCCAGGTCAACTCACCGGCGCCTCCAAAGAGCGCCTCGATCAGATCCTCGCCCGAGGTCGTCATGCTGCCAATCGCGAGCGCGGCCGAAAAGACGACGCCGATGGTCGTCTCGGTGGCAAGCCGGGCCCGCTCTTCCAGCGCCCAAACCAGTAGCGCCCCGAAGAACAACATCGCAGCGGCGCCGAAGATCGGGTGGATCTGCAGGGCGAGCGCGACCCCGATGCCGGGAAGCGCCACGTGCGACAAGGCGTCGCCCGCCAGCGCCATCCGCCGCATGACGGCAAAACACCCGACGAGACCCGCCGCGACGGCCATCGCGACCGAGAGCACGAGGGCGTCATTGGTCATGAACGTGATAGTCCATTGGAGTGCCATACATCTCGAGGAGGAGGTCCGGCGTGAGGACGGTCCTTGGTGGTCCCATGCACACGCGCTCACGGCTGAGACACAGGACGTTGCTGGCGTATCGATAGACGACCGACAGTTCGTGCGAGATGAACAGCACGGTCAGGGCCTGCTCTTGTTGAAGGCGGCGCACCAGCTCGTTCAAGCGTTCCTGGCCAGGCTCGTCGACGCCGGCCGTTGGCTCGTCGAGCAGGAGCACGTTAGGAGCGCCCACCAACGCGAACGCGATGAGCAGGCGCTGGAACTGCCCTCCTGACAGCGTGCCAATTGGTTGTGCGGCGGCTTCGCGCGGAACGCCGACGAGGCCCAACGTTCGTAAAATCGTCGTATCCGACTCCCCAGCGGGCAGGCGAGATCCCCGTCGCGCGGACTGTGCGCGGCGGGATGCGAGCGCGTCACGGGCGCGCAGAAAGTCCATGCCGGTAATCGGAACGTCCCGTTCCAGGTCGAGCTTCTGCGGCACGTACCCGATTCGAGTCCCGGGCGCCCACTGCACGGTGCCTGCGAACGGAATCGCGCCAATGAGCGCTCTGAACAGCACGGTCTTGCCGGACGCGTTCGGTCCAAGGATTGCCAGCGAGCTTCCACGGGGGACATGGAAGCTCAGGTCGCGCAAGATGGTGGCCTTCCCGAAACGAACCGACAGGTGGCTGACCTCGAGGATGTGCTCCACCGCCGCTATGCCAGATACAAGGCCACGATACCCGATAGCAGAATGCCATCGAATGTCCCGGCACCCACGATGCTCACGATGCCTGTGTCCATCTGCTCCACCTCTTGAAGATTCAGCAGGTCGGCTCCGACCAGCGGACCGAACGTGCCCGCGACAAACGCAACCGGCTTAGCATGCTCCGGCGCCAACAGTAACGCAGCGGTCGCCGCGACGAGCGGCGGGATCATCCCCGGTATGAGGATGCCCACACCACGAACCGGTCTGGCCAGCAGATAACACACGATCACGTTCAATAGGACGGTTCCCGTGAGAACGATGAGGGGGTCCTGACAGGACCACACGCATGTTGAACATTCGGATGATTCTCCCGCTGGTGGTGCTCGGGATGCTCGTGCCGCGCCCGTCGCACGCTGACCCCGGCATCGTGCTGCTCGCACACGGCGGCAGCGCAGGTTGGCTCGCGAGCTTGATGGCGGCGACCGATCTCGAGTCATTGGTAAGGGACTCTGAGTCATGGATTCGGCTCAAGGCCACACGTGCGGCGGCCCGTTTGACCGTTGTGGGCCTTGCCTCCGCTGTGGGAATCAACTGCCGTATCGCTTCGTTGAATGATTGACCGGTGCGAGACCGCCAGCCGCGACCGGGTAGACTGTGAACGGCCTTGGTAAACGCGCCACTTGTTGTTGAACGGCTGGGCGCCCATTGACGCGTTCACTTCGTCGCGGGCGCCCAGTCTCTAGAGAGGTCCTTGCCCATGGAGACCAGCAGCGCCTATCGACCTCGTGTGTCACGCGAGACGCGGTTGCTGCTCACCGCGGGAGTGCTGGCCGTCGCCGCACTGTGGCTCCTGGCGCGCATCAGATTCCCTGAGCGTGCCGTCACCCCCAATCCAGTCCCGTCGGTTCTCAGTCAGCTAGCCACTGGTCCGAAGTACGACGACCTCGCTGGAGAGGTCGCGCAGCTCCAAGCGCGTGTGCAACCTTCGCTCCTCGCGCTCGGCGTTCCGTCAGCTATCCCTGGCTCTCCGCAAAGCTCGCACTGGACGGCCGCAATCAGGCTTCGCGACGACCTTGCCGTGACGTTCGTCCCGCCTGGGTCGAACCGAGGGCGGTGGAACGACGCGACCATCCTCGCCTACGATGCGGCTTCCGGCCTCGCGGTCGCACGCGTACCAGTTCCGGCACCCACATCTCCTCCAGTGCCGTGGACGCCACGCCAACCAAAGCAATCACGGTACCTCCTCGCCAGTGACGTCTCACCAGATGGCGTGTCGCTGCGCCCAGTATTTGTGGGCTCGCTCGATCCGATCGAGAGCCCGTTGTGGTCGGAACCGCTGTGGGCCGTGCCGGGGCGCACCGATCTGGCGCCTGGATCGCTCCTGTTCACCAGTAGCGCGGAATTGGCCGGGATGGTGATCGCCTACGGTGGGGGGCTGGCGATCGTGCCGGGTGGGACCGTTCTTGCGGAAGCGAATCGTTTGGTGGCCATGCCGCCTGCGCCCGCAGGGACGATTGGCATTGAGGTGCAGGACGTGACACCACCTGTCGCGTCAGTGACCGGCGCTGCCGTGGGTGTGGTCGTCACATGGGTTGATGCGGATGGCGCCGCCAGTGAGCAATTGATGGCTGGCGACGTCATCGAGGCGGTTGACGGTCGGGCGCTCGCCACTCGCCAACATTGGGACGTTCGGGTGGCTCGTCTCGCAGTGGGCGAGACACTCACGCTTCGCGTGCGCCGCCGCGGCGAACTCCGCGACGTGGCGTTGGCGGCGGGCGTCCCCGCGGCGCAGCCCGCCAGTCGGTCGCTGGGTCTCACCCTGCGAGGGCGGACGAAGGTTGGTGCTGAAGTGGTCCGTGTCGAGCGGGGGTCCGCAGCGGATCGGGCCGGACTGGCTGTCGGAGACGTGATCACGCTCGTCGCCGAAGTCTCAGCACCGACACCAGCGCAGGTCCTGCGTTCATTCGCCTCCGTCGGTCAGGGGCAGCGCGTGATGGTGGCCGTCACGCGGGGCGATGCTCACTCTGTGACGACCTTGGAACGATGACCTCGCATCCGGCCGGCGATCCGTTGGGCCTTCTTGACCCGTCTCTCGACGTTCCCGCTGACGAAGCGCTCGGACAGGTGTTCGGCCCGGATGGGCGCCGGGCGCGAAGCTGGCGCGGGTTGCTGGTGTGGTCGGCGACCTCGGCTCCGGTGGCTCTTCTCCTCACGGCAGGAATCGCGTTCGGCCCTCGGGGCATCAACCTCCTGTCTCCAGCGACGCTGCCGTTCCTCGATCCGGTGGTGCCCGTTGCGCTTGCGGCCCTGGGAGTGCTCGTCGGGTTGGGCGTGGGTGACCGTCGAACGGACGACCGGCGCGTGTTCGGGGCCGCGTGTCTCGTTGCCGCTGTGACCATGCTCGTGGTCTCGGCCGGGTTCGCAGTGGTCACGCTTGCCGCGATGTCATCGATCGCCCGGCCGTTCTTGACGCTGATCCTGACCAGCGGCATCTGCGCGGCCACCTCGCTTACGCTGCCGGCCGGCAATCCCTTGGAACCCCGGACGGCGGCCAGCCGCGTCGTCGAGCTCGGCGTCCTGCTCCCGATCGTGGCGGGTGGGCTCATGCTGGCGTGGCTCCGCGCGGGTTCCTCCGCAGGAGCCGCTCTCCTCGTGGCGCAAGCGTGCGGCGTCACCCTTGCTCTCGCCGCAGCCGGATGGTTGCTCTTGACGCGGGCGTCTTCCGAAACGGAAGAACGCGTGTTTGCCGTGTCGGCACTGCTCCTCGTCGGCGGCGTCGCGGACGCCTTTTCCCTGTCCGCGCTGTTCGGTGGACTGGTCGCTGGTGTGTTCTGGCGGTATGCAGGACGCCACCCGCGCAACACGATCAGTCGGGATGTGCTCTTTGTGCAGCACCCTCTTTTGGTGCTCGTGCTGCTGGTGGCCGGGGCTCGTGCCGATCTCTCGCCGGCGTCGCTCGCACTTGGGGCGGGCTACGTCGTGCTGCGTGTTGTTGGGCTGCTGGCCGGCGGCACCGTGGCGAGGCATGTCGCCGGCGTGAACGCGCCTCGCGATCTCGGACTCTACGTCCTCCCTCCGGGCGTGTTCGGCGTGGCGTTCGCGGTGAACGCGGTCAGCGTCGTCGGCGCCGACGCGTCGATGCTGCTGGCGGCCGTGGTGGTGGGCACTATTGGCTCCGAGCTCGTCGCACTCCTCTTGCCTCCTCGGAGAGTGGGCGAATGAGGCGCGTGCTGGCGCTCGCGTTGGCTGTCGGCGCGATGGCCTCAGTGCGCGAACTCCGCATCCAGGCAACGGCCGGTTCAGCCGCTACCGCGTTGGCACTCGGGTTCGCGCTGATGGGCGCGTCGGTCACGGGTGACGCCCTGCGACGGTTCCACCTCCCGCGCGTGACGGGCTATCTCCTCTTCGGTGTGGTCGTCGGGCCGTCTCTTGGCAATCTAATCACTGAATCGATGACCGCTCAGCTTCAGGTGGTCACGGGAATCGCCACGACGCTGATTGCGCTCATCGCTGGACTGACGTTGAGCGTGGAACGCCTCCGGTCCCGACTCGCGGCAATCACGCGCACGACCGCCGCCATCCTGGCCGTGGCCATGAGCGGTCTATCGGCACTGGCGTGGATGGTATGGCCGTGGCTGCCAATTGCGCCCGACGCCGTCGGATCCCAACGGCTTGTCATGCTGGCCTTGCTGGTCGTGATGGTCGTCTCCTTTTCGCCAACGATGACTGCGGCGGTGGTCGCGGATTCGGGAGCACGCGGGCGGCTCAGCGACACGGTGCTGGCGATCGTCGTGCTCGCCGACCTCGTGATCCTGGTGCTGTTCTCCGTGTCGATGCTGCTGGCGCGTGTCGTGTTCGACACGGGCGAAGGCGGGGGCGCGGAGGTACTGGCTCGGCTCGCGTGGGAGATCGGTGGGGCCGTCGCCTTTGGTGTCCTCATCGGCGTCTTGTTTGCGCTCTATTTGCGCTACATCGGCCGCGAAATCACACTGGTCCTGTTAGCGGTGTGCGCCGTGCTGAGTCAGGTCGGCACGACGCAGCAACTCCAGCCGCTGCTGGCAGCCCTCGCCGCGGGCGTGGTTATCGAGAACCTGGCGGTCGCGCAGGGCGACACGCTGCGGGCCGCCGTGCGCCGAGGCGCGCCACCGGTACTGGTGGTTTTCTTCGTAGCGGTCGGCGCGACCCTTCGGCTCGACGCGGTGGCCGCCATCGGGCTCAGCGCGCTCGCCTTGTCCGCGGTCCGACTCGGATTCATCAGGCTGGGCGTTGGGGCGGGCGTGAAGCTATCTGGCCTTCCCGAGCCGATCGGGAGCTACGCGTGGACGGGCCTGGTGTCTCAGGCTGGGATTACCCTGGGGTTTGCGTCCATCGTCGCCACCGAGTTTCCGGGATGGGGCAACCAGCTGCAGCTGCTGCTGGTCGCGTCGATCGCGATTCACGAGCTCGTGGGACCGATTCTGTTTCGCCGCGGGTTGGCGCAGGCAGGCGAACTCGATGCACACGTGCTTCGCCCCCTCATCGTCGTGTCCAACCGTGAGCCGTACCTCCACGCCCGGGATGAGGATGGCCGAATTGCGGTGAAAGCGGCGACGGGTGGTGTCGCCGTGGCTCTGGACGCCTTGATGCGCGAACGAGGGGGCGTATGGATCGCCCACGGGGCTGGCCCGGCGGACCGGTTGGTCGTCGATGCGACCGACAACGTGCGGGTACCGCCCGAGAGCCCATCGTACGTGCTTCGGCGTCTGTGGCTCGAGGAGCCCACCTTCTCCGCGTACTACGGGGGCTTCGCGAATGAGGGCCTGTGGCCGCTGTGCCATGTAGTCGACGTCCGTCCGAAGTTTCGGAGCGAAGATTGGGCGGCCTATCAGGACATCAACGCGCGCTTCGCCGCCGCGATTCACGCGGAGCTCGGAGCGTCCGACGCGCCGGTGTTCATCCAGGACTATCACCTGGCACTCGTGGCCCCAGCGTTGCGGGCCCTGCGGCCCCATACGCGCACCGCTCTCTTCTGGCACATCCCATGGCCCTATCCCGATCGCCTTCGCATCTGTCCCTGGCGGCGCGAGCTTGTCGCGGGCCTGCTGGCCAACGACTTGATCGCCTTTCAACTGGAACGCGACCGCCGAAACTTCCTGATGGCCGCCGAAGAAGAGCTGCACGCCGAGGTGGAGCTCGAGTCGTCGCGAGTTCGATTCGGCGGGCGCTCGAGCACTGTCGTGTCGGTGCCAATCGGTGTCGACTACGACCGCATCCAAAACTTCGCCGCTGACCCAACGCTCCTGCAGGAACAGCAGCGCCTGCGGGAGCTGCTCGACCTGCGGGCTGACATTATCGGGCTCGGCGTCGACCGTCTGGACTACACCAAGGGCATCCCTGAGCGCCTCGATGCGCTCGATGCGCTCATGGCGCAGCGGCCGGATCTGCGAGGGAGGTTGACGTTCGTGCAGATTGGCGTCCCGTCTCGTTCGGATCTCAAGAGCTATGCAGCGATCGAAGCGGAGATTGGCCAGCGGATCGCCGGGATCAATGCGCGCTACGCGGTTCCTGGCGGCTCACCCGTGGTGTCGTACTACACGACACCACTCGGGGCGTTCAGTCTCGTGGCGCTCTATCGTCTCGCCCACTTCTGCATCGTCAGTTCCCTGCGTGACGGAATGAACCTCGTGGCGAAGGAGTTTGTCGCGGCTCGTGACGATGAGCACGGCGTGCTCGTGCTCAGCGCTCTGGCAGGCGCCGCACAGGAGCTCGAGGACGCGGTGATCATCAATCCCTACGACATCGATGCGTTCGCAGCAGCCCTCGCAAGAGCCATCAACATGACGAGCGAGGAGCAGGCGACGCGTATGCAGGCCATGCGGAAGGTGGTTGCAGGACGGAACGTCTTCAACTGGGCGTCCGATATCCTGGAGGGTCTCGAGAGCCTCTGGACCAGGCCGCTACTCTATTCGGTTCGGGGGTGGGAAGAGACGTCGGTCTGACAGTCGTTTAGCAGTAAGCGGTCCCGCCGCGTGTGCTGGCGGACGGCAGTCAAGATGACCTACTTGATGTCTCGGTGACAGGAGGCGTCGAGCTCCCGGCG
>DATCIJ010000247.1:0-15650 GCA_036507855.1 Gemmatimonadaceae bacterium
GAAGCGGGACCGCTCGCTCCGCGAGCGAGGTCCGAGGTCCGAGGTCCGAGGTCCGGGAAGATGCCGACGACCAAGGGCCAGAGCCTGGTGAGCACTCCCACGATTCACGATTCACGATTCACCGAGTCACCGAGTCACCGAGTCGCCGAGTCACCGCATCACGAATTATTCCCCGCGATGACTCGCATCGAACTCACCGATGCCGATTATCGCATGACCGGCCTTTCGCTCAACGGCCATCCCATGCGCCACTTGCGCCGGCTCCTGTCGCCTAACGCAGTCCGCACCGCGCAGGACCTCCTGAAGAACGGCCGCGACGGCGAGCGCGTGGCTCACGCCGGGCTCATCATCGTCCGCCAGCGCCCGGGAACGGCCAAGGGGTTTGTCTTTCTATCCATGGAGGACGAAACCGGGATCCTCAACGTGGTCATCACCCCCAAGCGCTTCGAACGTCAGGCGCTGCTGATCTCGAACTCCCCGCTGCTCCTCATCCGCGGCACGCTCCAGGTGGAGCACGGCGTCGTCAATCTGCGCGGGGAAACCTTCACGTCGCTCAAGGCCGACGCCGGCGAGGACTGGGCGAAGAGCCACGACTTTCACTAGCAAGCGAAACCGGCGCAGATGCTGGCGCTGTTGGCGAGACGGCCGTTCCTTAGTACCGACGCCAATTGCGTGGTACAGCTCGCCGCACCGCCAGGCAGACTCCAACCGAGGCTGACTCCGATGGTCGTTCGCCCCTTCTGCGCTTTCCTCGCCGCGCTCGCGGTCACCTCATCGGCATTCCCGGCGGCGTCGATCGCGCAGGGAGGACGCACCGGTGGCGAGGCCCCCCAGGGCGGCGGCCGCGGGTCATGGGACGTCACCCTCGCCCGCGGCAAGACGCGCGACATCGACTTCACCACGAACGTCGGGACCTGGACGTCCGTCGACCTGTCGCCCGACGGCACCTGGATCGCCTTCGACCTGCTCGGTCACGTCTACCGCATGCCCGCCACCGGAGGCGAAGCCACCGCGCTGACCCAGGGCGCCGGCGTGTCACTCAATTTCCAGCCACGCATCTCTCCCGACGGGCGGTCGATCGCGTTCATCACCGACCGCCGCGGCCAGTACAACCTCTGGGTCATGAACGCCGATGGCACGAATCCCCGGCCGGTGTTCAGTGACCTCAACGCGACGGCCGTCGAACCGGCATGGACGCCCGATGGCAACTTCATCGTCGTGCGTCGCGGCGGGCGAGGTGGCGGAGAAGGAACGCCTGCGCCCGGCGGACTCTGGATGTACCACAAGGACGGTGGGCAGGGTGCCCCCCTCGTGGCGGCGACGGGAGGCGGTCGCGGCGCGGCCGGCAACGGCCCACCGTCGTGGCCGAGCGTCTCGTCCGACGGGAAGTACCTGTACTACCAGGTCACCATGAGCGTGGAAACGAACCAGCTCCTCGCTGGTTCGATCCAGCTGCGCCGGTTCGAGTTCAAGACGGGCGAGACGGTCGATATCACTGCTGGGGAGAGCAGCGGCGCCGCAGCGGGCCGGTTCTCGTCAGGCGGCGCGGCGGCCCCGGAGGTCTCGCCCGATGGGCGCTGGCTGGCGTTCGCGCGCCACATTCCCGACGGCCTGCTCGAGTACAAGGGGCACCGGTACGGTCCGCGCACCGCGCTCTGGCTGCGCGACCTGCGCACCGGCGCTGAGCGAATGGCCATGGATCCCATCGAGCCGCTCGTGACATCGGGCGGGGGAAAGACACTGGGAGTGCTCCCTCGCTATCGTTGGGCCAGGGACGGCCGGAGCATTGTGCTGATGCAGGGCGGCAAGATCCGGCGCCTCGACGTCGCCTCGGGTGAGGTCAGCACCATCGAGTACAGCGCGAAGGTGCATCGCACGATCTCGGAAATGGCGCGCCGCGAGTTTCGCATCTCCGACGGGCCCGTGGCGGCCAGGTTCTTCCGCTGGCCGAGTTCCTCGCCGGACGGAAAGACGATCGCGTTCCAGGCAGTGGGCCGGATCTACACGCAGCAGGGCCCAGCCGGCACGCCGAAGCGACTCACGGCTGCTGCCTTCTCACCACTCGAGTACGCGCCGGCCTGGAGTCCCGACGGTCGATCGCTGACGTTCGTGACGTGGCACGACACCGGCCGCGGCAACGTCTGGAAGGTGAGTGCGTCGGGCGGGATGCCGCAGCGCGTGACTCGCGAAGCGGGCGACTATGTGGACCCCGTGTGGAGCCCGGACGGACGTACCATCGTAGTAGCGCGCGGCGAGGGCGCCACAGCGCGCGGACGCACGCTCACGCATAACGCGTGGTATGACCTCGTGGCGCTGGACGCCGCGGCAACGGCGGGCGACACCGGCACCGTCCTGGCCACGATCCTGCGGCCGTCGGGCGCCGCGATCGGCGGGGAAGCGAGGCGCCAGCTCGTTAGGCCCTCGTTCGGGCCCGAGGGCCGCGTCTTCTGGATTGACGAAAAGGCGGCGGCTGGCGGCGGGCGCGGGGGAACGGCGCTGCTGTCGGTCCGGCCTGACGGCAGCGACAAACAGGAGCATCTGTCATTCCCGTCCGCGGACGAAATCGTTCCCTCGCCCGGTGGAGAGTGGGTCGCCTTCCAGGAGGGCGACAACGTCTACGTCGCGCCGATGGCTTGGGCCGGGCTGGGCGGTGAAGTGCAGCGCATCGAGAAACGGCGCGGCCAGTTCCCGGTCACGCAACTCACACGGGACGGCGGTCTCTTCCCACGCTGGCGGGATCGCACCACGCTGGAATACGGCAGCGGCCAACGGTTTTTCGTGCATAACGTCGAATCGGGTCGCACGGACACGGTGCCGCTCGCCGTCTCGGTGCCGCGCGCCCTGCCCACGGGAACCATCGCGTTCACGAATGCGCGCATTGTCACGATGAACAAGCGACAGGTCATCGAACGCGGCACGGTTGTGGCGCGCGCCGGTCGCATTACATGCGTCGGATCCTGCCCGACGGCCGGAGCGGATCGCATCGTGAACGCCTCCGGGAAGACGATCATCCCCGGGTTCGTGGACATGCACGCGCATCACTATCGGGAGTGGCGCGGCATGCGACCGAGGCACGACTACGAGCAGGCGATCTATCTCGCGTACGGCGTCACCACGACGACCGACGTGTCGATGTACAGCCAGAACATGTTCCCGACCGCGGAGTTGATCGAAGCAGGAGAGATGATCGGTCCTCGCGGCTTCTCCACTGGCGACAACATCACGGCCGGCGACGCGTCGCGCGCCAACGAGATCACGAACCCGGCCGACGCACTGGCGATGGTGCGCAAGATGGCCGACTGGGGCGCGGTGTCGATCAAGCAGTACGCCCAACCGCGCCGCGACCAGCGGCAATGGATGGCTGAAGCTGCGCGCGCGGTCGGCATCAACGAGACGTCCGAGGGCGGGCACTTCATGGAGGACCTCGGCTTCATCATGGACGGCCAGACCGGGTGGGAGCACGCGTTCAGCGAACTACCGATGTATGCCGATGGCGCGAAGTTCTTCGGCAAGGCCGGCGCCACGTACTCACCCACGCTCGTCGTGGCGGGGCCTGGCGCCTGGAGCATCGAGTACTTCTTCCAGTCGAGCGACATCTGGAAGGATCCCAAGCAGCGCCGCTGGTTCCCCTGGCGCATGCTCGTGCCGCAGACGCGCGTGCGGTGGCTCCGTCCTGAGACGGACTACAGCTATCCGCTGATCGCGCAGGCCATGGCCGACATCATCGCCGAAGGCGGGTGGGGCGCCATCGGGTCGCACGGCGAACACCACGGCCTGGCTCCGCACTGGGAAGTGTGGATGGGAGCGAGCGCCTTGGGGAACCACGGGGCACTGGAGGTGGCTACGCTGCACGGCGCCCGGTTCCTTGGTGCCGACAAGGACCTCGGTTCCATCGAGGTCGGCAAGCTCGCGGACCTGGTCGTGCTCAACGGCAATCCGATCCAGAACATCCGCGCCACGGCCGACATCCAGTACGTCGTGAAGGGTGGCACGCTCTACGACGGCATGTCACTCGACCAGCTCTGGCCCAGGGCCGTGCCGTTCGGGCCGAACTACTGGGTCAACGACGACATGCTGCAGATGAACACGAAGAAATCCGACACGCACGACAAGCGACGGCAACCCTGAGGGCCAGCAACTCCATCCGCGCTGGGACCCAAGCCGCCGGATTCGTGCCCGACTAGTGCACCGTTCCAACTTGATTTCCCGAATTGGTGCGAGCCACAGCACATCGCGCCGACTGCATGTAGGCGAGCCTCATTAGGCAAGACAAGTTGGAACGGCACTAGCTCAGAACATCCGTGAGGGCGCAGGCAAATCCCGGGAGTACGTCCTCGCCGTCGAGCATTCCATCGGCTCCGATAATCGTTAGGCTGCCGTCGGGGCGGTACACGCGGGCTTCGTTACTTCGCGGATCGATCACCCAGACCAACTTCGTTCCGGCCTCGAGCCACTGGGCGATCTTGGCGAGGAGTTCTCCGGGCCGGTCATCCGGGGACACGATCTCGGCCAGGAGATCGGGGGTGAGGGCGGCATAGCCGCGATCGGGAACCTGGTCCACGCGCTCCTGCGCGAGAAACGCGACATCGGGAGCGCGCACGGTGTCAGGATTCGACTCGATCTTGAATCCGGTATCCTGCGCGAAGACGACGCCCAGGCGGTTCCGACGTACGAAGTCCGTGACGAAGTAGGCAAGCGTCGCGGCTATCCTGCCGTGCCTGGTGCCGGGAGGCTCACGCACCAGGAGCCGTCCTCGAACGAGCTCGGTGGACTTTCCGGGTAAGTGAACGTGCTCGAGTTCTTCTGCCGTCATGAGTTCTGGAATCGATTGCGCGGGCATGGCCATACGATGATCCCCTCCACCACTGGTATCAACCCAGCGGCACAATAACGGGCCAGCTCCTCACCGCCGTCATCCTTCCGCTGCTTTCGCAACCATTCGAATGCCATCGGGCGTTGTGGCCCCGGTCGCCCTCCAGCCGAAGCCGCGGAACAGCGAGGAGCGGGTCGTGACTGCACTGACGGCGAGGCTCGCCTCACCGTTTCGCCGCGGTCAACGTCGCCGGCGCGCGACCGGCGCGGTCCGCCAGAACGCTGCGCAGCTCGGCCACGTGACGGCGCGCCTTCTCCACTTGGGGCTGCAACTCAGGGTCGGCATCCTTCCAGAGCTCCACGAACTCAGAAGGGCGCCGGTGGTCGCCATCGCACGGACCGCCGGTGAGCTGCGGATGGTGGCCGGTGTCCTGGCGTTTGTTCACGATCCCAGTGACCTGGCAAAGGCGCCTGTCTGGCAGCTCGCCGGCGATGCTCTCGCCGCGATCCTTCTCGCGGTGTCGCTGGGCAGGCTCGGGTATCGCGTGATCCCCCGGTGGCGATTGGAGACTGTCCGGCCGCTCGTGCACCGCGCTGTTCCGTATTTGGGAAGCACGCTGCTCGGACTCATGATCTTCAACGCGGATCTCGTTTTTCTCCGCGCCCTTCGCGGTCCGGAGAGTGTGGGTCACTACGCCGCTGCCTATGCGCCGGTCAGTCGCATTCTGAACGTCGGCGTCGCGTACGCTCTCAGCCTCCTTCCCACGTTAACGCGACTCCAATCGGAGCCCTCCGCACAGCGGGAGCTATACCAAACGTCCGCCGCTCACGTGATCGCGGGTGCGCTGCCGATCGCCGTTGGTGGCTTCGTGCTCGCGCCTGACATCATCGGACTTGTGTTCGGCGCCGGGTATGCTCCTGCGGTGGTGCCCCTGCGCGTCCTCATACTGTCGGTGCCAATCTCCGCGGTGCGCGACGTCCCCGTGATGGCCGTGCTGTCGAAAGGCCGGGAGGATCTCGTGCTCCGAGTCGTGGCGGCGTCCGCCACGACCAACCTCGTGCTGAACGCAGTGCTCATTCCGCGCTTTGGCATGATGGGCGCGGCGACCGCCACGCTGAGCACCGAGATACTTCGCTTCGCGCTCTCGCTGGGCTACGCCCGGTCACTGGGTTTCCCGGCTCCTGCCGTGGCACGCGCGTGGCGACCAATGGCGGCGGCACTCGCCATGACCATCGCTCTCGTCGCGATGCCGCCTTCGAATCTCATCGTGGGAGTGTCGGCCGGGGCCGTGGTCTATGTGGCGGCGCTGGCGCTGGTCGGCGGCATCCGTCGCGGACAGGATGGCTTGCCGGAACTGCGGGTCTGATCCGGGCCTCAGAGCAGGTCCTTGCGTGTCTGGATTGCCCGGGCCCCTTCGGACCTGTCCCTTCGCAACAACTCGTCGTAGTCGCCCGGCGTATCGATATCCATCGGTGGCGGCTCGGCCACATCCACCATCATCACCCGTGAAGGGTCCGACGCAATGAGGTCGCGGGCGCCGTGCTCGCCCACCAGTGTGCCAAGCGCGCCGAACATGGCCGAATCGAACAACACCGGATTCCCGCGGAGGCCGCGATAGCGCGGCGCCACCACCGGGCCACCGCCCTCGCGCCACGCGGTCACGACGCGCTCCACGACCTGCACCGACACGGTGGGCTGGTCGCCCAGCGCCACCAGGACCGCCCCTACGTTAGGCGGCAGGACCGCCACCCCGGTCGCGACCGACGATGACAATCCACGATCCGGTTCGGGATTCTCCGCCCAGACCACCGGCGGCCCGCCGACCGCTCCCCGCACCGCCTCGCCGCCCGGTCCGCCCACGACCACCAGGTAATCCACGCCGGCCGCCCGGATGGTATCGACTACAGTACGCACCACGGTCGACGTCCCGAACGGCGCCAGCAGCTTCTGCGCGCCAAAGCGGCGCGCTTTTCCAGCCGCCAGGACAATGGCCGCCACCGGGCGCGCCCGTTCCACCGACGGCAATCGGTTGGCCCGCCGGTGCAGCATCACCCCGGCATGGAGCACCGTCAGCGGCAGCCGCACGCAATTCCGCCTCGGCTCGGGCACATCGGTGCCTAACGCGCGAAGGAGGTCGTCAAGCGTCAACGTGTCCACTTCGTCGAGCGGCGCACCGGTCGCCAGTTCGGTCAGCACCGACGCGGCGGCGACGCACAGAGCGCATGCGTTGGCGTTGAACATGGCCTCCACGACCCGGCCCTGGTCCAGCCGGAGCTCGATGCGCACCCGGTCGCCGCACAGCCGGTTCACGCCTTCTTCCGAGATCGTCGGATTGTCCAACGAACCGCGGTTGCGCGGTCGACGGAAATGATCGACGAGAATCCTGCCGTATGGATTCGTCATGTCAGTCGACGGCCCCCCGCTCCTGGCGCGCCCGGTACGGCGGGAATCGCGCGGCGACATCGCGCGTCAGCAGTCCGCCATGGCCCAGCGTCGCCAGCCACGCCGAATCCACCGGCAGTCCGGCCAGCAACCGCGGCAGCACGAGATCGAACACGGTCGCGCGAGAGAACAATCCGCAGGACGGCATGCCGATCACGGGCACGATGCCCAGCCGAGCCAGCCAGAGGAGGCTGCCGGGATGCGCCGGGACGCCGACGCGCTCCAGCCGTCCGTTCAACAGCCGCACGGCCTCGAACGCGGGATCGAGCGGATCCATCGCGGTCGTGCCGGCCACGATCACGACACCGGCGCCGCCAGTGACCGCGCCCTCCATGGCGGCCGCAATCGACCGGGCATTGCGCGCCACCACGCAGGGCTCCAGCAACGACGAACCGAACCAGCCGGCCTTCTCCTCCAGAGCCCGCCGGAACCGCTCCAGCGCCGACGAGCCTAACGACTCCAGCACCACGACGCCCAGCCGCGCCGGGAGGAAACGGCGGACCGCGATCACGCCGCCAGCCGCCGAGGCGGCACTCACGCCACGCTGGAGCGTCGCGCCTTCCACGACGAACGGGATGATCTTGGCGCGCGCCACCACTTCGTCGCGCTCCACGACCTGGCCGTCGGACACCGTGTACACCGCGAGCTCACCCGAACCATTCACCGCCAGCAGCGCGTCCCGGCGCACCTCCACGATTCCGCGTGACGTGGACACGAGCGGCCAGTGCCCACCCGTCGCTTCACCAGGCCGCACGCCGGACCCCGATGCCGCCAGCGCGAGCCGGCTTCCCGCCTGGGCCTCCAGGATGTCGCCGGCGTCAGGCCGAACCACGTGCAGGGAATCCCAGGGAAGGCCCTCGAGCATGACGCGCTCATCGTCGCCGACGAGCGTTCCCCGCCCCACGACAACGCGGCCGAGCGAATCACGGACGTCGGAGACGAGGACGACTCCCTTGAGGGAATCCGTCCCCGTGCGATCACGACGCAACAGCTCGGGCTTCACGACGCCGGAGCCCGGTCGCGCATGGGCGTGCCGCTTCGCCCGTGGTGAACCGCCACCGCCTCCGCCAGGACACTCAGGGCGATTTCCTCAGGCGTCACGCCACCGATGTCCAGCCCGACGGGGATCCGCACCCGCTCCAGTTGCTCCTGCGGTACGCCCTCGCCCGCCAGAAAGTCGATCAGCGCGCGCCCGCGCCGCCGGCTTCCCAGCACGCCGACGTACGCCGCCTCGCTCGCCAGCACCGCCCGCAGGACCGGCAGGTCGTACTTGTAGTCGTGCGACAGCAGCACGACGAGCGACTGCCTGCCTAACGGCAAGCGCTCGGCGATCTCGGAGGGCATCCCCACCACGATCTCATCAGCGTCCGGGAAACGCTCCTGGGTGGCGAACCGGTCGCGTCCGTCCACCACGACCGTCCGCAACCCGAGCACGACGCCGAGGGAAACGAGCGGCATGGCGACGTGAGTGGCACCGAACACCACGAGCGTGAGCGGCGGCGCGTGACGCTCGAAGTACAGCCGGTGGCGAACGCCCGCCGCGTCGACCTCGCGTACTCCCGAGGCGCCGGCGGCCAGCAACCCGGCGGCTTCCTGCGCCGCAGCGTTGTCGAGCGCGCCGTCACCCAGCGTGCCCCAGGCCTCACGGTCCCCGGTGACCACGAGCCGTCGCGGCGCGCCCGACAGGGCGGCGACGACAACGGCCGCCCTTCCCTTTTCCACCTCGGCTCGCGCCAGGCCTAACGCCGTTGACACCGGGTCGGCCGGCCGCCGCGGATCGACCGGCTCGACGAGCACTTCGATCGTTCCCGCGCACGTCATGCCGATGGCCCAGGCATCCTCGTCACCGAGCGTCATCGAGAGCAGCGCCGGCGCATCGTCCTCGAGCGCCCTGGTCGAGGCCTCGATCACGCGCGCGTCCACGCATCCGCCGATGGTGACCGAGCCCACGATGCGCCCGTCCTCGTCGACCCACATGCGAGAACCGGTCGCCCGCGGAGAGCTTCCCTCGGTGGCGACCAGCGTCGCCATGGCGGCACGACCCTTCGGCAGGCCCATTGTTGCGCGCCGAATGCCCGCTCAGGCGGGCTGGCCGTCGGACTCGTCAGGCACCCGCCGTGCCCGCCAGGTGATGGACCACGAGCGGACTTCGCCCGGCTCCAGCCACTGCGCGCGCTTCCAGTCGCCGAGCGCCTCGCTCAACGAGTCGGGCGCGCCGAGGCAGGGCTCGATGGCCAGGTTCAGGTAGGGACGCTCACGCTTGAACGGCGTCCATCCCTGCTTGTTGATCCACACGCCAAGGTGCGAAACCTCGTTCGTGTCGAAGCTGACCTCGAGCTCGTCCTGACCCTGACGGAGGCACGCTTTCCCCACGGTCGGCTCGAGGAAGAGCTTGCACGCGTACTCCTTCGCCGTGTCGAATGGCGTGAGGAAATCGAGCACGCGTCCCCCGGCGCGCACGAACGGCCACCGGTGCTGCGAGCGCCCGTCTCCCATCTCCAGCTTGTGCGACGCGGCCACTCGCATCGGCGAACCCTCGGGCAGCATCAGCTTCGTATCCGGCGTCAGGGGGAACAGCGGATGCGCCGACCAGATGAATGGCATGCGGTCCGCCGAGTCGTTGACCGCATGATACGTCATGACGACCGCGCCCGTCCGGCTCACGCGGGCCAGTCTCGTCAGGCGGTATGGCAGCCGGCGTCCTTCCCAGGTCGTCACCACCGCCTGCCCATCGTCGGTCGTGTCGATGTCGAGCTCCGGCACCTGGGACCAGATCTCGCCATGGTCGGGCAACTCGACACCGCCCCACCCCCGCACCCAGCCGGGAATCCGGCACGCCGCCACGGTGGGAAAGCACTCGTCAAAGCCGCCGCTGTCAGCCGTCTCGACGTAGCTCGTTCCTTCCTGCGGCGGGGCAAACGGGATCACGTCGCTGCGCCAGAGCCACTGGCGGCCGCCGATCTCCATGTCGACGATGCGCCCGCCCAGTGCCGGCACACAGACGATGCGACTGGTGCCGCCGCGGATTTCGACAAACCCGAACTCGCCCGCCGTCGGGAAGTGGCGTGTTGGAGGGCGGGTCAGGAACGGAAGCTTCATGCGCTGGCGGTCGCTCAGTCCTGCCGCGGACGCAACGCCTCGAGCGAAACGCCGCGCGTGGCAAAGATGCGCGCGACCGCTTCGCCGATGCGATTGTTTGGCGTGCTGGCGCCGGCGGTAACGCCCACGCGCACCGGCCCTGAGGCGGGAAGCCAGTTCACAGCGGTGTCCTCGTGGTGGTGCTTGCCCGCGCGACGATAATGCACCGTCCCGCTCCCCGGGTCGATACTCGCCGCATCCTCGACATGGTACGTCGGGACGCGCTCGGCGCACAACATGGAGAGCGAGATGGTGTTGCTCGAGTTGAAGCCGCCGACCACGATCATCGCGTCCAGGGGCTCGTTCAGCAGGTCGAGCACGGCGTCCTGACGATCCTGCGTGGCCGAGCAGATCGTGTCAAACGTGCGGAAGTTGACCGAGGCGTACTCCGCTCCGAACGCGTCCGACATGGCCTTTCCCGCTTCGGCAGCAATGGCGAGCGATTCCCGCGCCAGCATGGTCGTCTGATTGGCGACCCCGATGCGGCGGAGGTGCGTCGACGGATCAAAGTCCGGCGAACCCGCGGACCCAAGCCGCTCCTGAAATGCGGCCACGACAGCCGGCGGCACGCCACCGGCGCCAAGGCCGGCAATGAACTCGCAGACGAGCCGCGCCTCCTCCATGTCGCGCACCACGAGGTAGTGTCCGCCGGGGAAGCGTCGCACCTGCGAGGCCGTAGCGCGCGTTTCCTCGTGGGCCGCCTTCCCGTGGATCAGCGCCGTGAATCCGTCCTTCGCGTACGATTCGACACGTTTCCACACGTTCAGCACTGAGCCGCAGGTCGTGTCCACCATGACGCATCCGATCTCGCGCAGCGCCTCGAAGTCCCTGATGGTGACGCCGAACGCCGGGAGCACGACCACGTCGGATGCACCGATGCCCGAATAGGCGAACCGCGCGCCGCCGGGAAGGTCGGCCTGCGGCTGGAGGATCGTGATTCCCATCTGCACGAGCCGATCATTCACATGGGGATTGTGAATGATCTCTCCGACGAGGTAGATCCGGCGATCCGGAAACTTGCGGCGCGCCTGGTAGGCGTATTCCACGGCCCGCTCGACACCGTAGCAGAAGCCGAATTCACGGGCAAGGCGCACGGTGACATCGCCGACCGTGAGCGTGAAATCCCGCTCGCGAAGGATGTCGACAACCCATCCCGTGTAGTCAGCGGCGATATCATCCTGGACCTCGGCTTTCAACCCAAGGCCCTTCCGATAGTACGTCTCGGGCAGCGCGCTCATCGCTTCGCAATATAGCCTCGGTGGTCGGTGACCCGCGTCTCACCGGGTCGCAATGGAACTCGCTTGCCGTTGGGCGGATCGCTGCGTATGCTTGGCGCCAATGGCCCTCCTCGCCACGGCTTCCGCCAGTGTGATGCCCCACGTGGTCGTCACTCCAACGACCTTCGTTTTCATCGGCGAGCGATTGTGGCTGGACTTTGTCAACACCGACGACCTGCGGCGCGGTGTGAGAGTCGATGTGCTCCGGGATTTCGACTCGCTCATTCAGTGGCTGGGCGCCGTCGGCGTGCTCGATGCCGAACGCGCGAGCGGCATTTCCCGGCGTGCCGAGCAGCAACCGGCGGGCGCTGCCGCGGCCCTGGTTGACGCCCGTCGCGTGCGCGCGGCGCTGAAAGCCCTGGCCGAACGCGGAGCGGTCCTGGAGAAGGCGCGCGCCGACGCCCTCATCGAGATCAACCGGGTGCTTGGCCGGAGTGCGGGTCATCGTCGCGTGGAGTTTGGCGATGATGGATCGTTCCGGCAGAGCTTCGTGCCGGTGGGTGATGCGTTTGCCGGCCTCATGATTCCGGTCGTCGAGTCGGCTGCGGAGGCGTTGGTCGACGGTGAACTCCTGCGCGTCCGACGTTGCGCGGATGGTCGATGCCCGCGCGTCTTCTACGATTCCACGCGAAACGGCCGGCGGCGCTGGTGCGACATGGCCACGTGTGGCAATCGGGCCAAGGCCGCCCGCTTCCGCGCCCGCGAGCGCGACGTCACCCCCGAACCGGCGACTGATCTACCGGTTCGTCAGGCGGAAGCGCGCAGCGCCTGACCTGGGGCGGGTGGACAATGGCGCCGGTCGCCGTAGTTCGAACGTACCTCGAGATGGATTCGCCCGGCCGCCTGACCGGTCGCGCGCCGATTCCGCCCGGCTACGTCGTCAGGCGCGAGCCGTGCGAGCCCGGCCTCTATCGTGAGCTGTACGAAGGCGTCGGGGCCGACTACCACTGGCGCGATCGACGGACGTGGACCGATGAACAGCTTCGCTCCCATCTCGTAAAGCCGTCCATAGCAGTCTGGGTCTTACGTGAGGGGTCCGCGCCGCGCGGCTTCTTCGAACTCGCCCGCCATGACGACGGTTCGGTGGAAATCGCCTATTTCGGCCTCAAGCCGAGTGGCATCGGGAAGGGTCTCGGCCGCGCCTTGCTGACCAGCGCCATCGATGAAGCCTGGAGCCTGAAGCCAGTACCCTCTCGCGTCTGGCTCCACACCTGCACGCTGGATCACCCGGCCGCAATGGCGAACTATCTCGCTCGCGGATTTCAGGTCACTCGAACGGAGCGTTACACGGTCGACCTCCGGCCCTAACGACGCCGACGCCGTCTGTCTCCACGCCGGCCGCGAGGCGTCCGGCGGTCGTCCTGGCGGCGTGGTGGTCGCGAGTCGCGCTTTCGGCCCGGACGGGGTTCTAACGCTTCGTCCGGGGACCATGGTCGATCGAGCAAGGCCTGCAGGTCCACCAGCGACGCCGCTCGCACGGCGCCCCTTGGCCCGCGCAACACGACGAACCGCAACGGGCGATCGAGCACTGGCAATTCCTCGTCGACGAGCGAGCGCGCCAGCTTTTCCGGCAGGCGCAGCCTCGCTACCGCAATACCGGGAGTCTCGGGCGCGCCGGCTGTTCGCTGTTCGCTGATCGCTGATCGCTGCTCCAGATCGTACTCGACGTCGACCCACTTTCCCCGGATCTCAACCGCTGATGGCAGCTCGAGCAGTCTTTTGCGTTCCGCGGGGTCCACCAGTGGCGACAGATCCAGCTGCAGTGGCGCGGAGCGGAACGCTTCCATGGAGTTGATGCCGGCCAGCAGCGACTCGTACCGAGACGCCAGGTCGGCCAGCGTCAGACGCGGAGTCGTTCCGCCCGACCGGCGGTGAAGTTCCCGCAGCTCTTCGATCGCGCGACGGTTCCGGCGCACCGCGGGGTGTCTGGCCTCTCCCCGGGCGAGGGCCGTGGCCAGCACCTGGCGTGCCTCGCCCTGTCTGTCGGGAGGGAAGGCATCGACCTCCTCGTCCTCGCGCTCCAGCTCGAAGCCGTGATACGTCACGCGCTGCGTGAGCTCGAGCGTGTCGCGTGACCGGGATGAATCCACGGCGAGCGCTCCGGCGCTGGACGCGGCGTGGCGGCGCACCAGCGACATCGGGAGCTGGGTGCCCTCGATGCTCGCCCGTGGAACGCCAAACCGATCGGCGAAGTAGCGCAGCGTTCCGGCGACCGCGCCCCAGGATCCGCACACGCTGGTCTTCGAGACGCGGGCTTCCTGGCCATCAGACGCTTCTTCGTCGATGACCAGGTCGAAGGGCATCACCCTCGCGATCAGGTCGCAGAAGGTGCGGCGCATCGCTTCATTGGCCATCGGCAGGGTGGCCGGCAGCGCGACCTCCAGGCTCCGGCAAACGCTCGCCATGGCCAGCGCCGTATCCTCGATGGCCTTGATCAACACGCCACGGCGCTCCGCCCACAGCTCTATCGTCGGTTCGTCGAAGAGGTGCCGCGGCAGTCCGTAGACCTCGCCGACATAGCCGGCGCGCGCCAGCGCTTCCGCGTAGACGTTGTACGCCGTGAGATGGTCGCTTCCCTGGATGATGAGGCCCTCGAGGTTGCGATCCTCGCGCGTCATGCGATGCAGCGATTCCGCCGATGCCATGACGGCCAGTGCCGGCACCAGCGAGTCATCCGCCTGCACGAGCAGCTCGGCCCACGGGCGGTCCACCGGCGTGGCCTCGACCAGGCGGCCGTATTTCGTCAGGCGGCCGTTCTCCACGATGCCGCGCGACTCGAGGCGCGCCATGGCAACACGGTACGCTACGCGGTCGAGGGGCACCGGCAGCTCCAGCTCGTCGGCCAGCACGCCTAACGCGGCACAGGTCAGCGCGACCCGCTCCGAATCGCCGGCCAGCTGGAACTCCGGGGAGGTGGGTTCGAGCGCATGGAACTCGAGGTTGCGATCGCTCAACAGGAAGACCTGACCGCCCTCCACGCGTCCGTGCACCCGGCCGGCCATCTGCAGGATTTCGTTGGCGCCCAGGTGCGTGCGGGTGAGCACGTTGCGCCCACGCTCGACCACGTTGGTGAAGCGCGTGTCGTCAATGACGACCGTGTCGAGGCCCTGCACGTTGAGGGCGCTCTGGCCGGCCGCCGTCATCGCCAGCACGTACGGCTTCGGCGCGCCCTCCTCGAGAAACGGCCGGATGACGCGGATCGGTTCGCCGCCATGGTAGAACGCGGCGTGAATTCGCGGGAACCGCTCGCCCACCAGCCGCGCCGCTTGCTCGACGCCGGCGCGCGTGGGCAGGAAGACGCCGACGCCCCGTCGCTGCCGGACCACCTGCTGCAGGAACCGGTCGCCCAGGAACCGATCCGGTGATTCGTTCAGCACCTTGACCGTGGCCGCGCGATCCGGGTCGAACGCGAACGTGCGCAGCACGGCGGCCGAGCCGAGATACGCGGCGTAGAACGTGGGATCCACAGTCGCCGACAGCCAGATGAACCGGCAGCCGGCGCGCTTGCCTAACGCAAGGCACAGCTCGAGCTCCGCCGAGGTCTGGTGAATCTCGTCGACCAGCAGCGTGTCGGCGGCAAGGATGTCCCCTTCCTCGAACCAGCGGCGCGCGATCCCGGTCGTCACGATGATCACGTTCCAGGTCGGAGTGTCCGGCGTCGCTTCCCGTTCGCGATTCACCACGCCGACTCTCAGTGGGGTGTTGAGAATCGTTTCGGCGATGGAACGGATCGACAGGGTCTTGCCCGTGCCAGTGCCGGCAACGATGCCGAAGCCCCGGCGCGCGGCAGCCAGCTGCCGGATCTCCTCTCCGTGATCCCGCTCTATGACGGTCGGGATGTGCAGGCCGAGGGCCAGCTCGATCGTCTCGCAGGCAGCGCGGGTCGGCGCGATGACGATGATGCGTCCGGTTGCCGGCTCGGCCGCGACGAAAGCCTCGCGGTCGGGCGGAAGATAGGGATCGCGAACGTGGCGGAGCAT
>DATCIJ010000248.1:0-4369 GCA_036507855.1 Gemmatimonadaceae bacterium
GGCCATTCGCATGACGAGGTCCGACGTCGCATTGGCGCTTCGGTCGGCGTCGCCGCAGCTCGCGATGTCCACGGGCCGGTGGCGGCGAGGACTGCTCGCGCTGCAGGTCGCCCTATCCGTGCTGCTCATCGTCGGCGCCGCAGCCTTCGGCCAGAGCCTCCGTCGCGCGTACGAGTTCGACATGGGGGTCGATGTCGACCGCGTGATCGTGACCCGGTTGTTCCTCGAGGACGACTCCTTGAACAGCGCCGGCCGGCGGGCAATGCTCGATGAGGCGTCGCGCCGCGCTCGCGGACTGCCCGGCGTGGAACGCGTGTCGATCGCCGAGAGTGTGCCGTTGAGCGGAAACGGTGTCACCCGAGTATCAGTGCCGGGACGTGACTCCGGATTCAGTGTGGTTTGGTCGGTGACCCCCGACCTGCAGGAGACACTCGGATTCCGTCTTGTGCGCGGACGCTGGATTCAGCCGCAGGACGTCCGCGGTAATCCCGTGGTGCTGGTGACCGAGACGATGGCCCGGCGACTGTGGCCCGGCATGGAAGCCGTCGGACAGTGCGCCCGCTTTGGCGCGGATTCGAGTCCGTGCCGGGAAGTCATTGGCGTGATTTGCGACCTCCGCACGCGGTCCATTCGCGAGGAGGCGCCGATGGCGGCCCTGCTTGCCACGCCAGAACCGGAGCTTCGACGCGAGCTCAGCGGCTACCTCGTCGTCCGAACCATCGGCGATCCGCGCACGCTACTGCCGCAACTGCATAGCGCGCTGCGTGACATTCGTGCTGACCTTTCCACGGTGGAGATCCGGCCGCTCGCTCAGTTGCTCGATACGGATTACCGGCCACTTCGACTCGGGACCGCCATGTTTGGGACATTCGCTCTGCTCGCGGTCGTTCTCGCCGGCGTCGGTTTGTTCGGGATCCTCGCGTTCAGCGTGGCGCAGCGCACGGGCGAGCTGGGCATCCGGTCGGCGCTTGGCGCGCGGTCGGGCGATCTGGTCAGGCTCGTGGTGGCCGAAGGTTTGGGGATCGTCGCAGTCGGGCTTCTGCTCGGCGGGCTGGCAAGCTGGTATGCCAGCGTCGCGGTTCAGTCGCTGCTGTTCAACACGAGCGTCCGCGCCGTGGTGCCATTCGTCTCGGCGGCGGTTCTCCTTGCCGTAGTTGCGCTCTGCGCGTCGGCGATTCCAGCGTGGCGAGCGAGCCGCGTGGACCCGGCGATCGCATTGCGCGCTGAATAGGAAGAAGCGAAAGACAAGGGGCCGAGAGCTCTGAGCCCCCGACCCTTTGCGCTTTTGCGCGTTGCGCTCACCGCTACTGCTTGATCGGTCTCGGCGGTATCGCCCCTGAACGATCGACTTTGGGACGCGTCGGAAGATTGGCTACGTCTACAGTCAGATCCTTCACGAAATTCACGATCCGGCTGTAGTGCGGATAGTCGATGTACTGCGGCTCGTCCGTGATCTGGTGATAGTCGGCGTGCAATCCCGTGAAGAAAAACACAATCGGGATGTTATACCTCGAGAAGTTCGCATGATCACTTCGTCCATAGATGTTGTTGTAACCCGGCCACGTGATCGGCCAGTCGAAACGATTGTCCAGCCGCAGCGGATTGCGCTGCTGCTTGTTGATGGTCTGCACGCGATCATCGAGCACCGACGCCAGACGGTTGGCGCCCAGGTAGCCCAGGTAGTCAGGGCCACCGCCAGGAACGTCTTCGGCGCGGCCACGGCCGATCATGTCCATGTTGATGTTGGCCACGACCTGATTGAGCGGCACGGTGGGATTGTCGGTGAACCAGCGTGAGCCGACGAGCCCATCCTCTTCGGCCGTCCACCAGGCGAAGATCGTCGTGCGCTTCGGCTTGACCGGCATGGCGGCGATTGCCTCGGCGATCTCCAGGACGCCCATTGAACCGGAGCCATCATCGTCGGCGCCGTTGCGGATCGAATCGCGACGCGCCGGCCGGATGCGGCGCAGACTGTCCATGTTCACCGTGACCGTGGTGCCGGGCGCGTTGGCGACGAGTTCACCACCCTGCATCTGCATCCGCAACAGGGCGAGGCGCGCCGCGCGAAGTGAATCATGGTCGGCGGCGGTCGACACGCCCTGCGCATTCGGTCCCGAGACGCCCACGTGGTCGTTGTGCGCGCTGACGACGACGTACTCGTTCTTGAGCACCGGGTCGCTGCCGGGAATGATCGCCAGGACATTCGACGCATACGGAATGTCGACGTCGTCGTAGAAGATCGTCGCGCTCACCGCGCCGCCCATGGTACCCGGGCCGGCGCCTTCAACTGGCCGGCCCAGCAGCTTCGCCGCTGCTGCCGGGCTGATGTAGTACTGAGCTGCGACTCTCGTCGCGCTCAGATCGTTAAGCACGTTCGTCGGCCCGGCGGCTCCGCCGCGTCCACCCCCACCCCCACCCCCGCGGCCGCGGCCGCCGAAGCCGCCGGTCGCCGGCGGATTATTGACGTCCGGAACGACGGTTGCGATGGCCGCCGCGCCTGCATAACGAGTTGCGGCGTTCACCGGACTGGGCGCACCGCCTCCCCCGGCAACACGGCCACCGCCGGCTCCGCCGCCACGCGCTGCTCCTGCCGCCTCAGCTGGCGGGGGTGGGGCGGGTACCACAATCACGAAGCGGTTCGTTGCCCACTCGGGCAGAATCATCTGGTTGGCGTTACTCGACACGCCGGCGAAGATCACGACCGCGCTGTCGACGATCTTTGTCGCCCCGCGGGATGTGACGGTGAAGTCGGTGCCGAGCGTGAGCGGCACACCGTTCACCGTGAGGTTGGTGCGCGGAGATAGCGTGCGCTGTACGTAAGGGAGCGTCTGGTAGTAGGAGCCCAGCGGACCCGCCGGCGCGATCTTGAGCCGGGTCAGTTCGCGGACGATGTAGGCAGTGCCTTTGGCATTGCTGGCCAACGGCGCATTCCGCCCTTCCATGGAATCGTCGGCAAAGACGTAGAGGCGGGACATGAGGTCCGCCTCACTGATCGTGGCCGAGGTGGCGCGTGGAGGCCGCTTTTCCGGATTGCCGTACTGATTCTGGCTGGCGGCGGGTGCCACGAATATGGCGAGAGCGAGCGAGGCGATCTGTAGCGAGCGCATGGTCATTGCGGGTGGGAATGCGGGACTGGCTCAACCTTCACCGCAAAAAGTAGCGGCGGAGGGCGATCCGGTCAGGGGCAAATTTCAACCATCGATCCGCCAGGACCATGCGAAACGGAACGCCATCACCGACGATCGCGTCGTGAAGTCAACGAGACACGCGATACCGGATGATATGCTGGAGTCCGTCGGAGTCAGTCCCGGTGGCCCACAACATCTCACGGGAGACCGCCTGGAGCACGACGTTACGTGAGAGCACGAGCCTGCCGGCCACGTTCCCGCGGGCATCGAGCATGAGCCACTCGCGATCGCCGGCGATAGAGTAGCGCTCGAGCCACACCGTTTCGTCGCGCCCAAGCAGGACGCGCGCCAGGGGCGGATAGTTCGCGGGAAGCTTCGCCGAACGCCACATCTCGGCGGCCTGGCCAGTCTGACGCCCGATGCGTCGCGCGATGACGCTGTCGGCAACCGCCTTCGGTATCCGCACCGGAGTGTACGAATACGTGCGCGACGATATGGTGTCGCCAGTCGGCCGAAACACCGAGACCCGATACGAACCTCCAGCACCCGCGACCTCGACCAGCGCATATCGGGCACCATCGGGCGAGACATCGTCCAGCGGTGCTGCGCAGAACGGGATCACTGAGCTCATGAACCCGCCGCCCATCCTTGCCGACACCATGCACGATGCGCGGCCCGGGTGCCAGACGACCATGTTCTGCAATGCACCCGCCGAGTCGATCCGGACCAACGGTTGCGTGGACCGCCTGCCACCAGGCCAGGGACTGTCATCGGCCAGGTTGACCGTCGCCAGTTGCCGGCCCCCGGAAAGGAGCGAACGCGCGAAGACCGACGTGATGTGAGGAGCCTCGCCTCCCGGCGCGGCAAGAGTCACCGCCTGGACGTACGGAACCGTCCGGATCAGCGTCCGATCCGGCGCGACCAGCGTGAAGCGTCGCGTGTTGAAGTCGGCGACCCACAGCGTGTCATCGATCCACGCGCTCCGTGAGGGATCCGCGAACCAACAATGCCGCGCACGCCGAGCCGGCTACACTCAACCCATGATGGATCATGGTGCCCACCTTCGCGCGTTTTTCTCCGCGTGCTCCGCGTCTCCGCGCGCCTTCAAGTCACCTGGCTCCTAATTCAGGATGATTCCCGGCAAGTTCCTCTGTTGCAGCAACCGATTCAGTGCCGGCAGATCAGTCTGCAGAATCGCGTTCAGATTCCTCCGCGCTTCTTCCAGTTCGAGCTTCAACACC
>DATCIJ010000249.1:0-24054 GCA_036507855.1 Gemmatimonadaceae bacterium
CGATCCGGGCCGCTTCTTCGACCGGCCGCTACTATCAGGATGGTTGACAAGCCAGCCTCTCCGTTCGGACAGTCGCCGCTGAGCACGAATCCCAACGCGACGCTGTTATACGTCACGGGCTTCGACCAGGCAACGAGCCAGTTCAAGTACCGCGTGAATCAGCTGTTCGGTGAGCGGACCAACTTCGGCAGTGCGCGTCGCAAGTTCGCGCCGACGCAACTGCAGATAAGCGTCGAGTACGTCTTCGACGGGCCCGTCCTGAATCCGATCGCGCGGGGACTTGGCCTTCGCGAACAGGCCAATCAACGGCTCCTCCGCCGGGAGGCGGTGGTAAAGCTGAAGCGGGATCACGTGCTGGCCTACGCGCGTCTTCGGATAGAATTCCCTAACGCCTGAATCGCCGGCTGTACGCGGACGCTGTCAGGGGCGATGCGTTCAGCTCAACGCGTCCAGAGGACCAGCGTACCGCATGTGGCTCCAGTTCCACCAAGTTCGGCCGGTGTAGCTGCCGGGCCAGAGTAGAACTCGATCGCTCCGAGATCTCTGACACGAAAGTCCTCAATGTTTGGGACCTGCTGTCCGGCGTCCGGTGACCCGCGCGCCGACGTGACCGGGTTGTAGATGCGAATTGCATCAAGGTAGATCTGTACCCAGCATCGGCGCGGACTGTTGTTGTCCCACGGGATTGCCCGCGGAGGATTCATGGTAGCCGAAGATCGTGCAAGAGCTGCGAATGTTGCGTTTTGATAGGTCACAAAACGGAGGCCCGGAATACGGGCGAGCACATACCGCAGTGTGACCTGCTCGTTTTCGCGCAGCACGCGGTCGCCGATGAAAGTGCCAAACCCGCCAGCTCGTCGCCGCTCGAAGGTGCGCATCCTGGGCGAAACGAGTTCTCGGCCGAGAGCGGTCACCCGAACGGAGTCGAGTGCGATCATGCGAGTGGCCAGTCTGTATTCCTTCGAGTGCTCTGCTCCGTCGGAAATCCAGACGGTGTCGGCGATGGCACTGAACCCCAGCATACGAATCAGCACCGGATATCGTCCCGCCCGAAGCCCGGTGATTCGAAAGGCGCCCAGCGAATCCGTCCGCGCAAAGCGGTCTACGGCGGTGAGAGCTATTTCCGCTCCTTTGATCGGTAATGACGAAGAGTCGCTGAGCACGCGACCGATCAACGAGCCGGATTGAGCCTCGATTGGATCGGCAATGAAGATGGCGCTTATCACCAACGCCAACACGAACGGGATACTTTCACCCGTAAATGACTGCCTTGTACCTGAGCCTCGTCGCCCAGGCGCCGACTTGGTGCGCATATATCTACAACGGTGCAGTAGTGTCAAACGGCGGCAAAACCTCGGTTCCGCTGACTCGGTTATTCTGGCATTTTTCCCGCCGCCAGCATTTCGATGCCTCGAAGGAGCTCGACGCGATTTGGAGGGCTCCGGTGGCCGTGAAACTCATCAAAACGTCCTTGCTCATTCGCGCATTCCGCAGCACGTGCTGCGGGCCGTGCAAAACGATGCTGCGGCAGTGGGAAGTGCACAAATACTGCCGCGAAACCCTTCCCGAACTGCTTGCGCGCAACCTCCACATCCTCACGAAACAACCGACAAGCAGGACACTCTAGATCTGCGAATTCAACGAGCAGCACTCGAGCGTTGCGATCACCCAGCGAGATCCCGGCCTCGAGCAGTTTGGTCCATTCTGGCACGTACTCCGGCGGCCTCTCTGTGGCCGGCGATTTCTGCTCGGTCCGGGTGAAGAACTCCCGATGAATAAGAGAAACGGCGATAGCACATGCCGCCATCGTGAGCACTGACGTCGTGACTCGTTCGAACGATGACATTGAAGTTACCCCGGTACTCCCAATCAGGTCGTTACCGATTCGGGGTTGCTTGGCTACGCGTGTCTCATTGCTGGCAGTTGATCGTGACGTCACCTGAGCTGCATGGCGCTCCGAAGTTGCATCCAGAATACCTATAGTCTGGCCCGCAGTCCGAAATGCAATAGGCATCCCCCTCAGATTGCTCCGGGCACATGACCAGGGGAGTGCAGACGTGACATAGGCTTGAGGCACTCGCCGATGCCGATTGCCTGGGCAAGGTCAGTTCAATGGTACCCAACAGCAGAACCAAGATTGCGGCTATGCGTTGGCTCATTCTCGTTGTCATGTCCTCCGAGGTCGGAACACTCGCGCTGTCGGCGGAACAAGACGCCCAACTCGATGCCCTGAGCAAGGAGTACACGCGCGGGCGGATTCGGCGCTCACGCCTCTGCTCAACTGGGTACTCAGGGAAGGAAAGCGCGTGTTCGATCGCGATCTCGGCCGGCGACTGAGTGCGGCCCAGTCCGTGCTCGGCAGGCTGAATACGGAATACAGCAACAAGGCCCAGGGCATGCTCACGGCCGAGCAACTCAACCGGTACAGGGAGTCGACGTCGAAGAAAGAGAAGTAGATTATGGCCGGATGGACTTCGACCTGACGACGGGCACCGCGATTCTCGAACGCACGCCGGGCACACTGCGCGCAATGCTGGCCGGGCTTCCGGCCACATGGATCGATGCAACCGAGGGGCCTGAGACGTGGAGCCCGTACGTCATCGTCGGCCACCTGATCCACGGCGAGCGCACCGATTGGATCCCTCGTGCCCGGATCATCCTTGCCCAGGGCCCGGATCGCCGGTTCACGCCATACGACCGCTTCGCGCAGTTCCGCGAAAGCCAGGGCAAGACACTGGCCGATCTGCTCGACGAGTTCGAGCGGCTTCGAGAGGTGAACCTGGCAACGCTCGCTGGATGGGGCCTGACGGCTGACCAGCTGAATCTGAAGGGTGAGCATCCCGAGTTCGGGCTGGTCTCCCTGCGAGAGCTGCTGGCCACCTGGGTAGCTCACGATCTGGGGCACGTTGCACAAACGGCCCGCGTCATGGCGAAACAGTTCCGCGAGGCGATTGGCCCGTGGCGCGCGTATCTTCCGATCATGGATCGATGAGATCGTGCGGGAACACGAAGGACCGGCCGTGAACGCCGTCCCGGCCAGACGTCTCTTTCTCCTGTCACCGGCCAATTGCTCGGGGAAACGTGCGAGCTACCTGCTGAATGGCACCTCCAGTTCTCCGCTTGCCCAACGGATTCGATCGGGTGAAGGCGCGCCCATCGGGGAAGTGTTCACCTTCATGAGCGCCCTCTACTTTCGTGGCAAGCTTGCGTATGCCGCCGCGTTCGCGAAACCCCCGGAGGGTTGGGACGGCGTGCAGGTCATCGTTCCCGGCCGCGGCTTGTGTCCCGCGTCAGCGCGGATAGACCTGGCCGCTCTGCGCGAGATCGCCGCCGTGGAGGTCGACCTCGAGGATCGACGGTACACTCGCCCCCTCAAGCGCGACGCCATGAAGCTTGCGAAGCAATTGCAGCCGTCGGACACCGTCGTTCTCCTTGGCAGCGTCGCCACGCCGAAATACGTCGAGCCGCTGAAGGACGTACTCGGTCCACGGCTGCACTACCCCGAGGCGTTCGCCGGCATGGATGACATGAGCCGGGGCTCGTTGATGCTGCGCTGCGCGGCCGAGGGACGCGAGCTGACGTACGTTCAACCGCGCTGAGCGCGTTTCCAGAGTCGTCAGGCAGATGCCCCGATCGCGCGACGCGAGGAACGAGCCGGCTGATGCGAAGCCGAAGGGGCGCGCGCCAGCGCGAACCAGGGCTGCCGAGGGCGCCGAACGCCTGACGATTGATGGCCGCGAGGTGGCCATCACGAACCCGCAGAAGGTCCTGTTCCCGGGACCGAAACACACCAAGCTCGATCTCGTTCAGTACTACCTCGCCGTGGCTGACGGCGCGCTTCGAGGAGCGGGTGGGCGTCCGAACGTGCTCGTGCGGTACCCTGACGGCGTCGGTGAGGAGTTCTTCTATCAGAAGCGGGCTCCGACGTCACGACCTGACTGGATCGAGGTCGTGTCGCTCAAGTTCCCTTCCGGGAGGAGTGCGGAAGAAGTGGTTCCGCGTGATGCCGCCGCGCTCGCCTGGATGGCGAACCTGGCCTGCCTCGAATTGCATCCGCATCCAGTGAGAGCCGAGGATCTCGATCATCCCGACGAGCTGCGCGTGGACCTCGATCCGGTGCCGGGGGTTCAATGGCCACAGATCCGGAAGGTGGCGCACGTCGTCAGGGAAGCGCTCGACGAGCACGGCCTCGTCGGCTGGATCAAGACGTCGGGCTCGCGCGGGATGCATGTCATCGTGCGCATCGAGCAACGTTGGGGTTTTCCCGAGGTTCGTCGCGCGGCGCTCGCCCTGGCGCGTGATGTCGAGCGACGCGCGCCCACGCTCGCGACCAGCAAGTGGTGGAAGGAGGAGCGGCACGGCGTTTTCCTGGACTACAACCAGAACGCCAAGGATCGCACGGTCGCGTCGGCGTATTCAGTGCGGCCGACGCCTGATGCCCGCGTCTCGGCGCCGATCGATTGGACTGAACTCGACGACTGCGACCCGGCCGACTGCACGCTCGTGACGATGCCGGCGCGCTTTGCGAAGGTCGGCGATCGGCACGCCGGTATCGACGACGCGCCGTGCAGGCTCGACAAGCTCCTCGAGCTCGCAGCCAGGCACGAACGCGAGGGATTGGGCGACGCGCCGTGGCCGCCGCACTACCAGAAGCAGAAGGGCGAGCCAGCCCGCGTTCAGCCGTCGCGCGCGAAGAAGCCACTGATCGAGATCGGCCGGGCGAAGAAGAAGGAGGATGCGCTCGCTGGACTCGAGCGCTGGAAGAAGCGCCATCCGGAAGCGGCGGGGCACCTCGAACCTGCCGACATACTCGTTGACGCCATGCGTGGCCGCTACACGACCTGGACCCGCATCCGGGTCAATTTGCAGAACGTGCCTGACGAGCTGCGCCCCCGTCAGGAGCCGCTGGATCCCGAGGAGAACGCCTTCGCGAGGACGTAGTGCATCCCCAGCCTCAAGGCGGCGAGTCGGGCGCCGTGACCGCCGCCGATGACGCCGACAGCGACAACCGCGACGCCGAGGCATCCCGGAACCAGATGACCAGGTCGTAGTCTTCAGGTAGCGCGAGAGCGGACTGATACACGGCAGGCGACGCCGAAGGCGCGAAAGTCGAGCCAATCACTCGCATCGTCAGGCGGCGCTGCAGTGGGACGGCGGCTGTCCCGCCGCTCGTAACGGCTCGCGTGTCGAAGATCGACCGCGCCAGTCCAGTGGCGCTGAACATGGCTTCAATGGATGACGGCCATGGGGCGGCGAGGCCATGGACCTGGAGCCCGGTGAAGGTTCCGGTCGCTGTCCGATTGACGGCGTTGAAAGTCCCCCTGCTGAACGTCAGCGCGACATTCAGGTAATCGGCGCCGTGTTGCTCGGCGAGCACGGATCCCATCCAGGGAGGCACCCGGCTTACGTGTAGGTTGTGCGCCCACAACATCATGCCGCCGGTGGCACTGGTACGGGATCGCCACCAGGAGACGTTTTCCGCCATGAACCGATCACGCGCTGCGCTCGATGGGCCCGACGGCAGTCGCGCATAGCTCTCCCATTGCGACACCAGTCGAGCCAGTCGCTGCATGAGCGACGCGCGGTCTTCACCGACCAGCAGCGACCACGCCGCGATTCGTCGCGCAAAAAGTGAGTCCACACTGGAAAGCTGATCACGGCAGGCGTCCTGATCGCCCACCGGGAGAAGGCCGTACAAGTCGGAACGCGGGCTGGTATTCGGGCCGTTGTTTCGGTAGGGCGTGAGGCAGCTGTAGGCACCGCGGACGGTGTCGCCAAGCGCGGCGTCGATCGCCGACGTGAACGAGACGACGCTGTCGATGGCGACGCCCGGATACTGCATGTCGAAGCCCGTGAAGTGAACGCGCGGCTGCGATCCGGCGGCATTCCACGCGCGCATCCATTGCACCAGCGCAATGACTTCCTCCGTGCTCCAGGTCCAGAAGTACATTCCGCGGACGACCATGGCTGGATCGCCGATGCCAGTCTGTACGTATTGCTCGACGGCCAGGGCTTCGGGCAGAGACGCCTCGATGCTGAACTGCGTGAACCCGAGATTACGGACCAGCCACGCGAAGACCCGATGCTTCATGCGGAAGAACTCCCGTGTACCGTGGGTCGCCTCGCCTAACGCAACCAGCCGCGAGCTCCCTATCATCGTGCGCAACGATGCCAGGTCCGCGTCACCGGACTCGGGGTCGTCCGTCAGGAATTGGACGCTGTTCGTGCGAACCCAGTCGATCGTGGCCGCCTGAGACTCCGGCAGCAACACGCCTTCGAAGTTCAGATTGACGGCATCCACGCCGACGCGAGCGTAGGAACTGACGAGCGCGGCGGAGTCAATCCCCGTGGGCACATCGGTCGGTTGAGCCGTGACCGGGACGTTCAAGTCCACGATCTCGAGGCGAAGATCATCAATCCAGGCAGTGCCGGGCCCCGAGTGCAAAGCCCCGAAGGCAATACCAACGACGTCATCCGGGATGTCGACCACCACTTCCGCGAGACTCCAATCGCCGGTTCCGGTTCGACGACGGCCGTCCATGTTGTCGAAGGCCTTGAAGCTCCTTGGAGCGTCACCTCGGAGCCAGAGTCCAGCTCCCGCTCCAACGGCATCCCTCACGCGCAGATAACCCGAAAGGCGGACCCGATGCCCACGCAGGAAGTCCGCCCGAATCCCCTGCGTCAGCGTGATGAAGGCGTCCTCGGAAGGCTGCGCTGTCTTTGACCGCAGATAGGCGCTGGCGGTGCCGCCATGCACGATCTCGACGTCGCGACCGAGCTCGTATTGGTCTGGTCTCGATGTGCCACCCCCCCAGCCCTCCGGGAGACCCACGATCTGCGAAGATCCTCCTCCGGGTCCCGTCGGGAACTGCTCTGTCTCCCGCTCGTTGGAGCTGCACGCGCCACCAATCACGATTCCGACGAATCCAGTGATCCCCAGACCTGTCCGCGCCAACGACAAAAGACGGCTGCACGCTGTCGACATGACGAGCTCCGCGGTGAGGTCACGCGGGCAGGGCTACCCAGAGCCGGAGCACAGGTTCCCCGTAGGGATGCCGGCTTACGGGTCTCTCGATACGGACGAGAATACCTTCGCGAGTTCGTAGGGCGGCGTGACCTCGAGCTGCTCATAGGTGCAGTCGTCAGGCTTACGATCAGGGCGCCACCGCAGGAACACTGCCGCGTGGCGGAAGCGGTCACCCTGGAGGTGATCGTACTTCACCTCGCACACACGGTCTGGCCGCAGAGGCTCCCACGAGAGGTCCTTTCCGGCGGACCATCGGCTCTGTGCTCCCGGCATTCGACTGGTTGCGGCACTGGCCCATTCCCGCCACGGATGATCGTCCATGGCATTCTCGCGCAACGGGGCGAGTTCATCGACCAGCCGCTTACGCATGTCCATGGTGAACGCGGACGTAACGCCGACGTGCTGCAGCGTGCCGTCGTCATCGTGCAGACCGAGCAGGAGCGATCCCACCACCTCCTTTCCCGCCTTGTACCACCGGAACCCGGCGACCACGCAGTCGGCAGTGCGAATGTGCTTCACCTTGATCATGGCCCGCTTGCCGGGCACGTAACGACTCTGCGCCGGCTTCACGATGACGCCGTCCAGTCCTGCACCTTCGAAGTCGTTCAGCCAGCGCACCGCCGTCTTGTGGTCGCGCGTCATGGGGGTGAGGTGGAGCGGGGGCCCTGCACGCTCCATCAATCGCTCGAGCATCTGGCGACGCTCGGCCTGGGGCAAATCCATCACGTTCCTGCCGTCGACAGCCAGTAGGTCGAACGCGACGAATGATGATGGTGTTGCGGCGGCCAGCTTGTTCACGCGCGAAGCCGCGGGATGGAGTCGCATCTGCAGGGCATCGAAGTCGAGCCCATCGGCGCCGACGATCACGATCTCGCCGTCGACGACACACCCCTTCGGCAGTTGCTTCAACAGCGTCTCGTGCAGCTCGGGGAAGTAACGGTCGAGCGGCTTCAGGTCCCGGCTCTGGATGTACAGATCCGCGTCCCCGCGGAATACGATCGCGCGAAATCCATCCCACTTGGGCTCGAAGAGATAATCGCCCCCGCCATCAGGGATGCTTTCGGCCAGCGTGGCCAGCATCGGCTCGACGGGCGGCTCGATTGGAAATGACGAGCTGGTTGGGCTCACGCCATGCAGTATATCACAGCCACCACCAGGCCCCGCGCGCATCCACAGTTTCACGTTCGCCGGGGTCCGATCGCTGACTGGGAGAAGCGCGCCGCCCGCGAACGCTGTTGCAGGCGGAATTGCCGGGCGGACAATCACGTCGAGGAGAGCAGCCGCGCTGAGGGGGCGCCTTGTTCCTGACGGGGAGGGAAGAGCGGTCGATCCAGTCGTGACGACAGGGGCTCCGATGCCGCCGGCAGGAAGAAGTGCTGAAGCGCCTGCTCGGCAACGGCTTCCTCGCCTCCCGCGCGCAGCGCGGTTCGACGGATACGCTTCGCCATTCTCAGGCGGTCGTGCCCTGACGGATCGAACTGCATTGGTCCGGACCCGTCCAGCCGGATCAACAGGTCCATGACGTAGTCGTATGCCATCGTGAGATGACTCCCGACCAGGTCATCGGCCAGATCCCAGCGGCTGCGCTCGAGCATCAGCTGGAACACGCGCTGCCATGACTCCATGTCGGCGGCCACCACCATGCCCCGGAAGATCCGCCGGTTGGTTGGCGTGCTGAAGATCGTGGGGCTGAGGATTCGATCGAGGTGGCCGTCGCTTCGGCTGTGATCGAGCAGGATGAGTTCGCGCGCTCTCCGCGGCGCCCACTCCCCAAGATGAGTCTCGAACCGCGTTTCCCAGTAGCTGTGGCCGAAGCCGGTCGTGCTGGATGTAATGGCGAGCTGGTAGGGCACGAACGCGTTATGGGCGACGACGTCCGCTGCCAGGTGCGCGAGGTAGCCATACGAAAACGCCTTGAGGGCGTCGTCGCGCGCGCGATCGAGAATGTCGAACCCGACGCCCCACGAATGGGAGTGGCGGCCGGCCGCCGCGTACTTCTTGGCGATGCTCGTGTCAGCGGCGATGGATCCGTACAGGAAGTCGTACGGAAACGCACCGAGGAGCCCGCCGATATTCCCCGGGAGCCACGCCAGCGATCGCAGCACGGCATCGCCCAGGTAGACATGAGTCCCCGGAGTCCATGCGAGCGCGTCCGATGGAAAAAGGGCGATCGCGATGAGAGCAATGGCAATCGCCGCCAGCGGCGATGCGTGCCCCCGCGATACGCGCGTCACGTCGGGTCGACCACCCTCGTTCTGATTCGGGGCCGGTCCCGGCCGCGGTCAGGCCGCACGTCCTCCTCACGAGTCGGGCGCCGTTTCTTGCGCTTGAGGCCGCGCCGCCGTGTGGACAGGAACGCGCGCTTGAGCGCCGCGGCTCCGAACCGAACGCCACGCAATGTCGAGGCGGACGACATCACGAAATCCTCCGCCTCTTCCTGCGCGACGCCAACGAGTGCATCCAGCCGGAGGAGCCGGGCTTCCGCCCGGCGAATCGCGCGACGCACCCCGCTGTTCACGTGCCGAACGGTGTCACTGACAGCACCGACGTCGGTTTTCACGGATTGTGTGATGCCCCGGACGTCTTCGGCCACATTGCGCACCGAATGCGCCGCCGCCGAGATGTCGCCATAAGACGAATGCAGCAGTCGCGTGAGTTCCTGGATGCTTTTCCGCAGCGCGATCAGGACGAAAACGACGGCGGCAAGGAGAATCAGGACGATGATTGAAACGGCAAACTGGCCGCTCACGGCCAGGGTTTCCATCAGGCTTCGCTCCGCGGCCACCGGGATCATGACGACGGTGTCGCGAGTTCCCTGATCCTGGAGCATCAGCGAAATCCCGAGCGAAAATGCTACGCTCATGACAGCTCCCGGCGCCGACGGTGGAAGGATCTGCGGTTCATCACGGTGCTACCCGCTCCGACCCGAATTGTACGGCTCGGTGAAATCCGGAGCGCGAGCGAGAGTCGGGGACGGATCGTAACCTTTGGAGAAATCCGAAGTCAAGCGATGACTTGAAGATACGAACATCGCGAACCCATACTTAGCGCGCCTGCAATCCCTGCAAATGTCCTCAATAAGGTACGTCGTCGAAGGTGGCCGTCCCCTGGCTGGGTCCCTCGAGCCAGCGGGAAACAAGAACGCCGCCCTTCCTATTATTGCGGCGGCACTGCTGACCCGCGATCGGGTAACCCTCCAGAACGTCCCGCGAATACGCGACACCGAGACAATGGTCGAACTCGTCCGGTCCGTTGGAGCGTCGGCAGACTGGACCGGCGACAACACCCTGGAGATCGAGGCGAAGGAAGTCCGCGCCGAGGAGCTCGATCCTGTGCTCTGCGCCAACATCCGGGCATCGATCCTGCTGGCGGGTCCCGTGCTGGCGCGCTGCGGACGAGTGACCCTCCCGCCGCCGGGCGGTGACGTGATCGGTCGTCGCCGGGTAGACACGCACTTCCTGGCGCTGGAACAGCTCGGCGCGGAAGTATCCGCGACGGACCGCTATGAGTTCCGGGCTGCACGGTTGAAGGGAGCCGACGTCTTTCTCGACGAGCCGTCGGTGACCGGCACCGAGAATGCGCTCATGGCGGCAGTCGCTGCCGAGGGAACGACGATCCTGCGCAACGCGGCGAGCGAACCGCACGTCCAGGACCTGGCTCGCTTCCTCGTGGCGCTCGGGGCCTCGATCGAAGGGATCGGCACCAATACGATGGTCGTGCACGGCGGAGCATCGTTAGGTTCGGCGACGCACCGGATTGGCCCCGATCACATCGAGGTAGGTTCGTTCATCGGGCTGGCGGCGGTGACGAGGTCGGCGCTGCGGGTGACCCGCGCCGGTGTCCAGCACCTCCGTTCAATCAGGATGGGATTCGACCGACTCGGCATCGTCTGCGAAGTCGACGGCGAGGACCTGGTGATCCCCGCCGACCAGCCGAGGGAGATTCGCGCCGACCTGGGTGGGCATGTACCGAAGCTGGAGGATCAGCCCTGGCCGGCTTTCCCCGCCGACCTCATGTCGATTGCCATCGTCACCGCGACACAGTGCAGCGGCCTGGTCCTGATGCACGAGAAGATGTTCGAGTCACGCCTGTTCTTCGTCGACAAACTGATCGGGATGGGGGCCCGCATCGTCCTGTGCGATCCACATCGCGTGCTCGTTTCGGGGCCGTCGGCGCTTCGTGGCGCGCGCGTCGAGTCCCCCGACATTCGCGCCGGCATGGCCATGCTCCTCGCCGCGATGTGCGCCGAGGGGACGAGCACGATCCACAACGCGCGACAGATCGAACGCGGCTACGAGCGGATTGATCAGCGATTGAACGCGTTAGGGGCGAAGATCACCCGCGTCGTTGAAGGGTAGACGCCACGCCCATCGCCCCACGCTCCAGGCCCCCATGATGCCTCCCCCGCATGAGCCGGTGCCTGGTTTTGACGAACTCGGGTTCACGGCCTTCACCACGACTCGTCAGGCGGGAAGCTTCAACCTGGCCTCCGACGAGCCGGCTGTAAGCGTCTTCGGTCGGTGGATGGGATTGGTCGAGGCGCTCGGTCCAGAGGTGCGCCGCCTGGCCTCGTCGCATCAGGTGCATGGCGATCGCATCCGCCACCACGGTGATTCGTGGTCAGGATGGCTCCGCGACACGGCGGGAGCCGATGGCCACCTGAGCGCCGCGCCGGGGACCGCGATGGTGGTGACGCTTGCCGATTGCGTTCCGGTTTTCATCGCGCATCCGGCCGGCGTGGGCGCGCTGCTGCACAGTGGCTGGAAGGGCACGGCCGCCGGAATCGTGCGCCGGGGGCTCGACGAATTCGTCCGTCTTGGCCTGAACGTGAAGAAAACGCGGGTGCACCTCGGCCCGGCCATCTGTGGTGGGTGCTACGAGGTCGGACCAGGCGTGTATTCCGCCGTCACGGGTACGCCAGTCGATCGGCCAACACTTCTCGATCTCCGTGCGGTGATCGCTCAACAGGCTCGTCAGGCGGGCGCGACCGTGACGATCAGCGCCTGGTGCACGCGCTGCCATAACGATCGCTTCTTTTCGCACCGCGCCGGCGACACGGGAAGGCAGCTCGGCGTGCTGATAGTGGGGAACCAGGAGCAGACCTGATGTTGCGCTGAGTTCTGAGATCTGAATTCGGACTCGCAGTGAGGGACCTCTTCCCTCTGCCTGACGTGGATCGTAGATTGATGGTCCGCTGGAGAATTCCGGGTGTGCATGGAAATGTGGGGATGGTCCCCACATTTTTTTGTCTTTGGGGCGTACCTCGACGCAACATGAACGAGGCGCTGGAAGTCTTTGTAACAAAAGAGGTTGAAGGCCTCGGATATGATCTTGTTGAGCTCCGGAAAGGCGGTACGGCCCGGCGTCCGTTGCTGGACGTCCGAGTCGACCGCCGGGACGGGGCACGGATCACGATTGACGAGTGTGCGCGGATATCCCGGGCGCTCGAGCCGCGGCTCGATGCTTCCGGGCTGGTTGGTGAGAACTACGTGCTGGAAGTGTCGTCCCCGGGCCTCGAACGCCCGCTGCGAAACGCCGATGACTGGCGGCGCTTTGCGGGGCGGACGGCGAAGGTGCTGGCGCAGTCGCTGGGTGGACGGCTTGAGGTAGAGGTGATTGGAGTGGATGACTCGTCAGGCGAACCGATGGCGGTGATGCGTGAAGCGCGCGGCCCCGAGCACCGCGTTCCCCTGAAGGAAGTCCGCGAGGCACGGCTGGTCTTCCGTTGGGATGCAGGCAAGCCTGGTAGGCGAGAGGGGAAGAAATGATTGGATCGGCTGAAATTCTGAGCGCGATTCGCGAACTGACCAACTCGAAGCAGATCGATCGCACCGAACTGCACGGGTTGCTGCAGGACGGCATTCATGCCGCCCTGGCCAAGAAGCACGGCCCTACCGTCCAGGCCGAGGTCGAGATCGACGAGCGAAACGGCAAGATCAACATCGTCCTGCTCAAGACGGTGGTGGACGAAGTGACCGACCCGGGTCGGGAGATCTCGGTCGACGAGGCGCGTTTCGAGGATCCGGAGTTCCAGCCCGGCGACGTGATGGAGATCCCCGTCGACTTCGCCGAGTTCGGGCGCAGCGCGGTGCAGGCGGCCAAGCAGCGCATCATTCAGCGCGTGCGCGAGGGCGAGCGCACCAAGATTCGCGACGAGTTCACCACGCGCGTCGGTGAGCTGCTCTCGGGCGAAGTGCAGCAGATCGAACGCGGCAAGCTGGTGGTCATGCTCAACAAGTTCCGCGAGGCAGAGGCGATCATTCCCTACCGCGAGCAGAACCATCGGGAGCACTTTCATCAGGGTGATCCGATCCGCGCGGTGCTCAAGCGCGTCGAGGAGACGCCAAAGGGACCGCGGCTGATCCTGAGCCGCGGCGATCCGGCGTTCGTCCAGGCGCTCTTCAGGCTCGAAGTTCCCGAAATGCAGCAGGGGATCGTCGAGATCCGCGCCGCCGCCCGCGAAGTGGGAAGCCGCACCAAGATCGCGGTCTTCTCGAAGGATGATTCGATCGATCCGGTGGGTGCCTGCGTGGGGCTCAAGGGGTCGCGCGTGCAGGCCGTGGTCAATGAACTGAACGGCGAGCGAATCGACATCGTGCCCTGGTCGTCCGACCCGGAGCGCTTTGCGAAGCTCGCGCTCGCGCCGGCACGCGTCGCGCGGGTCCAGTCGGATTCTGCGACGCGAACGATTCAGGCCATCGTCGACGAAGACCAGCTCTCGCTGGCGATCGGCCGGAATGGACAGAACGTGCGACTGGCATCGGAGCTCACGGGATGGAAGATCGACCTGTACTCCAGCCGCGAGTGGATGGAAAGAAGCGACAGCCCGGTCTTCGCGCCGCTGCCGGAAGAGGCGGACGTCGCTGATGTCCGGCTGTCCGAGATCGAGGGAATGCCGCTCGCGACGGTGGCGGTGCTGGAGGAAGCCGGCTTCCGTACGCTGAACGACATCATTGATCTCGAGCGCGACGATTTTCTCAAATTCCCTGGCATCGCGCCCGAGGAAGCGGATCGGATCATGAGCATCCTCGACGAGTTGACCGAGGAAGGGGACGACGAGGCCTCCAGTGGCGGCGGCGCGTCGGAGAACGGGCAGGGGGGATGAGGTGAACGCGACAACGGAACGGCGCGTGCTCGGGCTCGTGGGGCTCGGTATCCGCGCCCGGAACGCTGTCGTTGGGGTGGAGCAGGTCCGGATCGCGGCAAGAAAGGGACGGTTGGCATTGGCGGTCGTGGCGCCCGACGCCTCACCGCACAGCCTGAAAAAACTGTTGCCGCTGCTGAAGGCGACAGGGGTTCGTGTGGTGCAGGGACCGGGCGCGGCGGCGTTAGGCTCGGCTGCGGGCAGGGAATCGACGGCGGCGATCGGGATCACCGATCCGGCGCTGGCGAGAGGAATGCGGAAGTTGTTCGATGAGGAGGCGGCGCCGTCTGGCGCCGTGGGACGGCGGGAGGTGAGTAGCGTGCCCGCCCAGAGGGGTCTTCGGAGGATCGGTTGAGCAAGCTGCGCGTCAACGACCTGGTAGGGGAATTCGGCATCACGGCCGAGGAGGTCATGGACCTCCTCAGGAAGATGGATGTCCCGGTTCGCAGTCACCTGAGTCCGCTCACGGACGACCAGGTGGCTCGCGTGCGCGTGCGCTGGGAGCGTGAGAAACGGCATCGACAGGAGAAACCCTCGGCGGCGCCGGCTCGGCGCCGTCGTGCGCCCGCGGCCGAGGCGGCGCCCGTACCCGCTGCTGCGGAAACCGCCTCTGCTGGCAGCGGCGTTCGTCGTCGCCGTCGGGTTGCGACGCCGGAAGTCGAGGAGCTCCCACCCGTCGTAGACGAAGCGCCTGCAGTCGCCGCGGCGGCCGTTCCCGAGGTCGTCGAGACTATCGAGGCCCCGCCTCCCAGCGTCGTTCCCGAGCGCGAGGTCGAGCCTCGGGTCGAAGCACCGGAGGAGCCGCCTCCTCCACCGCCGCGAGTGACTCGTCAGGCGCCATCGGCTCCGTCGGGGCCAACCGCCTCGGTGCCCGAGCGCGCCCGGCCCCGGCCCATCGTGCCCGGTGCCCCGCGGCCTCGCACCATGCCGGGGACGTCGCCGTATGGACCTCCGCGGCCGGTCGCGTCGGCAACACCGTCGGGCGGCATCGGAATCCCCACACGCCGCGAAGAGCGCAAGGGCGGCGGCCCCCAGCAGGGAGCTGGCACTGCGCCGCCTTCGGGATCACAGCGCCGCAAGAAGGGGAAGCGCGGGGCCGTCGATCAGGGTGAAGTCAGTGCCAACATCCGGCGTACCATGTCGACGCTCGGAGGCGTGGCCGGCCGCAGGACGGTGCGCCGTCCGGAGGACTCGCGCGAAGAGCTCGAGGCGACGCGCCTCGCCGCCCAGGAGCGCGAGCGCAAGACCGTCCGCGTGAATGAGTTCATCACGGTCGCCGAACTGGCTGGCATCATCAAGGTGCCGGCGACGCAGATCGTCGCGTTCGCATTCAAGAACCTCGGGCTGATGGTCACCATCAACCAGCGACTCGACTTCGACCAGATCGAGCTCATCGCCGGCGAATTCGGTTTTGAAGCGGTTCGTGAACAGGAGTACGCGGCCGACATGGGCGTCGAAGCCGTCGCCGACACGCCGGAACAGCTCGAGCCGCGTCCGCCGATCGTCACCATCATGGGTCACGTCGACCATGGAAAGACCTCGCTGCTCGACTTCATCCGCCGGGCCAACGTCGTCGCCGGCGAGGCGGGTGGCATCACCCAGCACATCGGCGCCTACCACGTCACGCTGCCTAACGGCAAGAAGATCACCTTCCTCGACACGCCGGGTCACGAGGCGTTCACCGCCATGCGCGCCCGCGGCGCGCAGGTGACCGACATCGTGGTGCTGGTCGTTGCCGCGAACGATTCCGTGATGCCGCAGACGGTCGAGGCCATCTCGCACGCCAGGAACGCCGGTGTGCCGATCATCGTCGCGATCAACAAGATCGATCTCCCCGACGCCAATCCGCAGCGCGTCATGCAGGACCTGCTGGGGCACGGCGTGGTGCTCGAGATGTTCGGCGGGCAGACCCTGTCGACCGCGATCTCGGCGAAGAAGGGAACGAACGTCTCCGAACTGCTCGACCAGATCCTGCTCCAGGCGGAGCTCCTCGATCTCAGGGCCAACCCGAACCGCGACGCCGTCGGTACCGTAGTCGAGGCGCAGCTCGATCCGGGGAAGGGTCCGGTGGCCAGCGTCCTCGTACAGAACGGAACGCTCAAGGTCGGACAGAACTTCATCTGCGGCCTGTTCTCCGGCAGGGTCCGCGCGCTGCTCGACGAGCGCGGCAAGGTCATCAAGTCAGCAGGTCCGGCGATCCCGGTGCAGGTGCTCGGCCTCACGGGCGTGCCGATGGCCGGTGATCAGTTCCTCGTCGTCGACGACGCCACGCAGGCGCGCGACATCGCACAGCGTCGCGAGCGGCTCGACCGCGAAGCCAAATCCCGGCGCACGGCCAAGGGTTCGGTCACGCTCGAGGATTTCATGTCGCAGGCCGCGGCGGGCCAGATGCGCACGCTGCCGATCCTCATCAAGGCCGACCAGGGCGGTCCCGCCGAGGCACTGGCCGACGCGCTCTCGCACATGTCGAACAAAGAGGTGCAGATCCAGGTTATCCATCGTGGCGTCGGCGCCATTACCGAGAGCGACATTCTTCTCGCGCGCACGGCCGGCGCGATCATCATCGGCTTCCACGTGCGCCCGGACAACAATGCGCGCGCGGCAGCGGAGCGTGAGGGCGTCGACATCAAGTTGTATCGCGTCATCTACGATGCCGTGAATGACATCCGCGCCCTGCTCGAAGGATTGCTCCGGCCCGAGGAGCGCGAGGTCATCCTTGGTGAGGCGGAAGTCCGCGAGATCTTCAAGGTCTCGCGCGTCGGAACCGTGGCTGGCTGCTCGGTGCGCAGCGGCGTGATCAGTCGACAGGCGCGCGTGCGCGTGATCCGCGACAGCGTGGAAGTCTACTCCGGCTCGATCGCCTCGCTGCGACGCTTCAAGGACGACGTGCGCGAGGTGAAGGAAGGCTACGAGTGCGGCATCGGCATCGAGAACTTCAACGACATCAAGGTCGGGGACGTGATCGAATGCTACAGGAAGGAAGAAGTCGCGCGTACGCTGAAGCAGGCCGAAGACGGCACCTGAGCACGGTCGCCTGGACGTCGATGGTCACGTTCCGGCGCGACCGCAAACGCACTTTCTCAAGCGAGGGTGCTGTGTTTCAGGTCAGCACGCGAACCGCACGCGGCTCTGAGCCTTGCGCTCTGAGCTCGAACTCGAACTCGAACTCGAAGTCCACATGCCCGGTGATTCCCGCCGTCCCGATCGCGTCGCCGAGGCGATTCGCGAAGCCGTCGCCATGTTCCTCACCGAGGGCGTGAAGGATCCGCGCGTCACCGGACTGGTGACGGTCACCGGTGTGGACGTGACGCGCGACCTGCGCCATGCGCGCGTGCATGTCAGCATCCTCGGGACCGAGGCGGAGAAGAAGGAAACGATGGAAGGCCTGGCATCGGTGGCCGGTCATCTCCGCGCCAAGCTGGGTCGGACGCTCCGGTTGCGCGTCACACCGGAGCTCGACTTCAAGTACGACGCCAGTATTGCCCACGCGGCACGGATCGACTCCTTGCTGGAGCAGATCCGTGCCAACGAGGCCGCCCCGCATGGCACCGGCGAAAAGTGACGGCATCCTGCTGGTCGACAAACCGGCAGGGATAAGCTCTCACGACGTGGTCGCGGTGGTGCGGCGCGCCCGTGGCGGATTGCGCGCGGGTCACACCGGGACGCTCGATCCGTTCGCCACCGGCCTCCTCCTCGTGGCGTTAGGCAGGGCGACCAGGATCATCCGCTTCGTGCCAGCGGAACCCAAGGTCTATCGCGCCTCCATCGTCTTCGGGACGGCCACCGACACCGATGACGCGACCGGCCAGGTGGTGGAACGTGGGCCGCTCCCCGCTGCCTCGGCCGTGCATGACGCGATCCGGCGCCTGACGGGAACCATCGAACAGGTGCCGCCCGCCTACTCGGCACGCCATGTCGAAGGCCGCCGCGCCTACGCGATCGCGCGTGCGGGTGGTGATCCCGTATTGGCACCGGCCACGGTCACCGTGAGCGCCTGGGACGTCGAGTCACTTCGCGATGGAGAACTGACGTCGACGATCACCGGCAGCTCGGGCACCTACGTTCGCGCGCTCGCCCGCGACCTGGGGCGTCTCTGCGGCACCGTCGCCCACCTCGCGTCGTTGCGCCGAACGCGTATCGGGCCGTTCGACGTTCGCGACGCCGTAGCGCCTGACGCCGCGGCGAATGCGCCGCTGATTGCGTCCGCCGACGCTCTGATCAGCATGACGCGACGAGTGGTCGCTGGCGACGATGTGGTCCGCGTGAATCACGGGCGGCCGGTGGCGGCGAACGAGGAAGGAACGAATGCCGCGTTGGTGGACGAGTCGGGCGACCTGGTTGCCGTGGCCGAGAGAGACGGTGAGTGGTGGCAGCCGCGCGTGGTGATCAGCGGTGCCTGATACGGTCGCGACGTCCGGCTTGCCTCCAGACGTTACCCGCACCGCGGTCACCGTGGGCAGCTTCGACGGCGTCCATCGCGGGCATCAGGACGTGTTGCGGCAGCTCGTCGCGCGCGCGCGCACGCTCGGCGTGCAAAGCCTGCTCGTCACGTTTGAGCCGCATCCGCTGGAGGTTGTGAATCCGGCGGCGGCGCCGCGACTGCTTACCGTCGGCGACGAGAAGCTGGAGGTGCTCGCCGAGTCAGGCGTCGATTTCGTTGCCGTGCTTCCATTCACGCTCGCGCTTGCCGCATACAGCGCCGAGCGGTTTGTCGACGAAATCCTCCTGGGTCGTTTCAGGATGCACGATCTTCTGATGGGCCACGACCACCGCTTCGGCCACAACCGATCGGGTGACGTCACCACCATGCGTCGACTAGGCTCGGAACGCGGTTTTGATGTCAACGTCGTCCCTGCCGTGACGGTCAACGGCGGACAGGGGGTCTCGTCGACGGCCATCAGGCGCGCGGTCGCTGGCGGCGATCTTGAGGGCGCTTTCCGCGGACTGGGCCGCTACTACTCCCTCGGTGGGAACGTTGGAGAGGGCGCTCGACGGGGACGTGTTCTGGGCTTCCCCACGGCGAACGTACCGGTCCCGAGCCCGAGAAAGCTCCTTCCGCCGGAAGGGGTGTACGCCGTTCGTGTGCAGACACCGGTGGGACCGCATGACGGAATGCTGAATCTCGGACCACGTCCCACCTTCGGCGACGCGGAAACCGTGGTGGAAGCGCACCTTTTCGACGCGGATCTTGACCTGTATGGAGCGCGGGTTCGGATTGACTTCGTTGCCCGGCTGCGCGACACGCAGAAGTTCAGCGGGGTTGAAGCGCTCATCGCCCAGCTGAATCAGGATGCGGCTCAGGCCCGCAAGGTGTTGGCACAGCACCCAACGGACCCTCAGGGCCAGTAGATGAGACCTTGAGGCTTAACCGATTGATGTGGCAGAATTTGCGGTTGACTCAACGGCAGTAGCGTCCTAACGTTCCCAGTTCTCCAATCTTGATCTGACCGCCGTATGACGAACCTGAAGTATCGACTCCTGCTGATCGTCGGCCTGGTTGTGGCGTCCGTCTGGGCGCTCTGGCCACGCACCATCATCGAACGCGTGAAGCGTGACGGCGTGTTCGTGTACGACACGGTCAAGCGCGTGCCGCTCAAGAAGGGCCTCGACCTGCAGGGCGGGATGTACCTCGCGCTCGAGGTCGATGAATCCCGGGGCGCTGTCGTCGACAAATCCGACGCGCTTGATCGCGCCCTCAAAGTGGTCCGGACGCGCATCGACGAGTTCGGCGTCTCCGAACCCGTGGTGCAGAAGGTTGGCGATAGCCGGATCATCGTCGAATTGCCCGGCATCGACGACCCCGAACGCGCCGAACAAGTGGTGCAGAAATCTGCCTTCCTGCAGTTCATGATCACCGACGAAAGCAACGCGCTCGAGCGGGCGCTGCCCAGGCTCGACCAGATCGCGAAAGACGCTGGCGGTCCGGCGGCTGCCATCAGCGGTGATACCGCCAGATCGACGGCGTTAGGTCTCCAAAAACTCTTCACGCCGGACAGCGCGTCCAAGTCGAGCGATAGCACCAAGAGCGATACGGCCGTGACGCCTTCCACCGGCGGTACCATCTCGAGCCTGCTGCAGCGGGGCGAGATGCCGGGTGAGTACTACATCGCCGAGAACAACGTCCCTCGTGTCGAGTATTACCTGTCGCTTCCTCAGGTTCGTGCTGCGTACCCTCCCGGCAAGACTCTGAAATGGGGCGCGGACACGATTTCCCTGGGCGGGAACGTCTACCGCACGCTTTACGTGCTCGACGCGCGCGAGATCCTCAACGGGGAATGGATCAAGGACGCCAATCCGAACAACACGCCGATTGACGGCACCGTTGTCGAATTCCAGCTGAGCAACGAGGGTGGGCGGCGTTTCCGCACCGAGACGGCCAAGCATATCCAGGACTACATGGCCATCGTGCTCGACGATCGTGTCATGGGACGTCCACCGGTCATCCAGAGCGCCATCGGCACGCGTGGCCAGATCACACTGGGCCGGCGCGACCTGCAACAGGCGCAGGACCTGGCCCTGGTGCTTCGCGCCGGTGCGCTCCCCGTCCCGCTGAAGATCGCCGAGGTGAGGAGCATCGGTGCCAGCCTCGGTCAGGATTCCATCAACCGGGGCACGACCGCGATGATCATCGCCATCTCGGTTGTCGTCCTTATCATGGTTGTCTATTACCGCTTCTCGGGCGTTCTCGCGGTAGGGGCGCTCGTCCTCTTCGTGCTCTACACGCTCGCCGTCCTGGCGGGGTTCAACGCCGTCCTGACGCTTCCCGGTCTCGCCGGCCTCGTGCTGGCGGTGGGCATGGCGGTCGACGCCAATGTGCTGATCTTCGAGCGCATCCGTGAGGAACTCGCTCGAGGGAAGACCGTGCGCACCGCGATCGACGAGGGCTTTCACCACGCGCTCAGCGCGATCGTGGACACCAGCGTCACCACGATCCTCACGGCGGCGGTGCTCTACCAGTACGGCACGGGTCCGGTCCGTGGCTTCGCGGTAACGCTCATCGCCGGCATTGGTGCTTCACTCTTCGCGGCAGTGTTCATCACAAGAACGTTTTACCTCGCGTGGCTTTCGCGCACGCGCGGCGCACAGGCCCTGAGCATCTGATGTTCCGCATCCTCCACGACACCCGCTTCGATTTCATCAAGTGGTGGCGTCAAGCCGCCATTCTCACCATTGCGTTCATCACCCTGGGTTTGGGGTCGCTCGCCCTGACCGGTGGCTTGAACCTCAGCATCGAGTTCACGGGCGGCACGCTCGTGCAGGTGCGGTTCGCGCAGCCGCCGGACGCGGCCGAGTTGCGTGCGACGGTGGGCAACGCCGAGATCACGCAGTTCGGCGATCCGACGGAATACACACTGCGGATTCAGGGAGCCGAGGCGATCGCGGAACAGGCGTCGGCGGCTGAGGGCGTGGCGAAGCAGGTCGAGGCGGCTCTTCGCGCAAAGTACGGAGACAGATTCACGATCGTGCGTACTGAGGCTGTGGGTCCGAAGGTCGGCGCCGAACTCGCCCGCGGTGCGATCATCGCCATGTTCCTTGCGTCACTGATCACGCTCGCCTACCTCGCGTTCCGATTCGAATGGCGATTCGGCCTGGCCGCTGTGCTCTCGACGGCGCACGACGTGCTGGTCACGATGGCGTTTATCAAGTTGATGGACATCGAAGTTTCCCTCACGGTTGTCGCTGCCATCCTGACGCTGCTTGGCTATTCCGGGAACGACACGATCATCATCTTCGATCGCGTGCGCGAGAATCTGAAGAAGTCGCGGAAGGAACCCCTGTACGACACGCTCAACCGATCGATCAACGAGACGCTGCCGCGGTCGGTGTTGACGCACGCCACGACTCTCGCCGCCACGCTGGCGCTTCTGGTCTTCGCCGGTGAGGTGCTGCGGCCATTCGCCTGGGTCATGACGTTCGGCATCTTCGTCGCGACGTTCAGCTCCATCTACGTCGCGTCGCCCATCCTCCTGTACATTGAGCGGAAGTTCCCACGGAAGGATGCGGCTGGCAGGGGACCGCATGTCTCGGCCAGCTCGGCGCGGGCCGAGTCGCAGGTCGACGACGCGCCTTCGCGGCCGCCGCGCAGCAAGACGACGGCGGGGCGTTAGGCTCTCCGGGAGCGACGCCTGGCACCGTTCCAACTATTCTAGCCGAATGCATCGCGCCGAGCCCAAGCTGGTACGCGCTTGCGAAACAAGTTGGAACGGCACTGGCCGTCGAGTCGAAGGCGTCACGCGTCTGGACATCCAGTCCGATGCCTGATGCCTGATGCCTGATGCCTGCTCTTTTTGCGGACAGCCACGTTCATCTCGCCGATCCGGCGTTTGACGCCGATCGCGATGCGGTCATTGCGTCAGCTCGCCAGGCCGGCGCCGCCGTGCTCGTGTGCATTGGCGAGACGCCGGACGCCGCTGATCGAGCCCGCCGGGTCGCCGAGGCGCATCCCGGACTGGTGTGGCACACCGCCGGCATGCACCCGCACGACGCGTCCACCTTCGACCTGCCGCGCGATCTACATCGCATCCGAGGGCATCTGGACCGCGGCGCTGTCGCCATCGGCGAGTGTGGACTCGACTACCACTACGACCACTCGCCCCGGGACGTCCAGCGCGCGGTGTTCGACGCCCAACTGCGGCTCGCCGCTGACACGGGTCGCCCCGTTGTCGTTCACACGCGTCAGGCGCCGGACGATACCGCAGCGATGATTCGCGAAGCCGGGCAGGAGGGCGTGCGCGGCGTGCTGCATTGCTTCACTGGTCCGGCAAGCCTGGCCGAGGTCGCGCTGACCGCTGGCTGGTACGTGTCGTTCAGCGGCGTGGTGACCTTCAGAAAGTGGGCAGACGATGATCTGATCCGTTCCATCCCGGACGATCGCATCCTGCTGGAGTCGGATGCGCCATATCTGGCCCCAGTCCCCTTTCGCGGAAAGCGAAACGAGCCGTCGCATGTCGCGCTGACACTCGCGAAGGTGGCCGCGGTGAGGGGAGCTGACGTCGAAGAGATCGGGCCGGTCATTGTGCGCAACACGATAAGGCTTTTCAGTCTGGCAGCGGCTGACGCGCATCTGTAGGTTGCCCCGCCAGTCCGTTCAGCGGAATCCGGATGGCGGTTTACCTCGATTCTCCCATCTCCCATCTCCCATCTCCCATCTCCCATCCATGTCTGTCCCGTCGGATATCGAGATCGCCCAGCAGGCAAAGATGCGTCCCATCACGGACGTGGCTTCGGAGTTGGACCTCACGCCGGACGATCTCGACCTGTACGGCAAGTACAAGGCGAAGATCTCACTCGAGGTTTCCGAAAGACCTCCGCGCGGCAAGCTGGTTCTCGTGACCGCGATCAACCCGACAGCCGCGGGTGAGGGCAAAACGACGACGTCCGTGGGATTGACACAGGCATTTCGTCGCCTGGGCAAGCGCGTCGCGCTCTGCATACGCGAGCCGTCGCTCGGTCCGGTGTTCGGGGTAAAGGGGGGAGCGGCCGGCGGCGGATACGCGCAAGTCCTGCCGATGGACGACATCAACCTCCACTTCACCGGCGACTTTCACGCCATCTCCAGCACACATGCGCTCCTGTCGGCGATGCTGGACAATCACCTCCAGCAGGGAAACTCGTTAGGGATCGACCCGCGGCGCATCACGTGGCCGCGGACGATCGACATGAACGACCGGGCCCTGCGCAAGGTGATCATCGGCCTCGGCGGACCGGCCGAAGGCGTCCCTCGTGAGGAGCGGTTCGTCATCATTCCGGCCAGCGAGATCATGGCCATCGTCGCCCTGGCGTCGAGCGTTCGAGACCTGGAGGAGCGGCTGGCCCGCATCATCGTTGGCTCGACGTACGGCGCCAATCGCAAGCCGGTCCGTGCCGGCGACCTGAAGGCGGC
>DATCIJ010000250.1:0-2249 GCA_036507855.1 Gemmatimonadaceae bacterium
CCACAGCAGCGAAGGTTGGAGTTTGCCCATCTCGAACTCTGGCAGCAGCTTCCGGACCCGGAGCGTCTAAGGTGCCGAGCCTTACTCGGGCAACTGTTGCGAGCGGTACTTCACGCGGAGGCATGTCCAAGGAGCGACGATGAACGACAAGATCCGTCCTGATCATCTTGAACGAGCGGCGTACGTCTACGTTCGGCAGTCTAGTCTCCACCAGGTCCGCCATCACCGCGAGGGGCAGCAGCGTCAGTACGGGCTCGCCGATCGCGCGCGGCAACTCGGATTCGTCCGCGTCGTGGTGATCGACGACGACCTGGGCGTGAGCGGTACGGGCAAGCAGGCGCGTCCGGGCTTCGGCCGGCTGCTCACGGCGGTATGTGAGGGCACCGTCGGTGCGGTGTTCGCGCTGGAAGCCTCGCGGCTCGCGCGGAACAATCGTGATTGGCACCATCTAATCGACCTCTGCGCCATGACCGACACGGTGCTGGTCGACGACGACGGCGTCTACGATCCGCGCCTGATCAACGATCGATTGTTGTTAGGTCTCAAAGGCACGATGAGCGAATTCGAACTGAGCCTATTTCGTCAGCGCGCGCGCGAAGCTTTCGTGCAGAAGGTGAGGCGGGGCTGTGTGCTATGGGAGGTGCCCGTGGGCTTCGTCCGCACAAGCGAGGATCGCGTGGAGAAGTCCCCGGACCGACAAGTCCAAGCGGCGATTCAGAACGTGTTTCAAAAGTTTAGCGAACTGGGCAGCGCCCGCCAGACCATGCTGTACTTTCGGGACGAACAGATCCGGTTGCCCGAAGCCGTCCGGGGGACCGCGGGCCAGGAGGTCGTGTGGCGGTTGCCGGCCGCCAGTCGCATTCGCCAGATCCTCCGCAATCCCCAGTATGCGGGAGCGTTTGCCTATGGACGAACCGGGGCCACGACGACGGTGATCGACGGACAGCCGCGAACGTGTCGCGGCAAGAAGGAACTCGAGGCGTGGACGGTGTGTCTCCGAGACCACCACGAGGGGTACATTACGTGGGACGCGTACCTGTACACGCAGCGGGTACTGGAGGCGAATGTGTCCCGACGAGATCCTCAGACGGCGGGAGCGGCCAAGCGCGGGGCGGCGCTGTTGTCCGGCCTGTTGCGGTGTGGACGGTGCGGCCGGAAACTCTTCGTGGCCTATAGCGGTAGGGGCGGGCAGGTGCCACGCTACGCGTGTCACGGGGGGCGCGTGGATCGCGGCACTGCGGCCTGCCTGTCGCTCGGGAGTCTGCGGGTGGACCCCGCGGTGGTCGACCAGGTGCTCGAGGCGATTCAGCCCGCCGGCTTGCAGGCCGCGCTGGACACCCTCGACACAGCGCGTCACGACGACGCCACGAAACGTCACGCCGCTGAGCTCGCCCTGGAGAAGGCCCGCTATGAGGCGCGCCGGGCGCAGCGTCAATTTGACGCCGTCGACCCGGAGAACCGGCTGGTGGCCGGCGAACTGGAGCAGCGCTGGAACCAGGCGCTCGCCGAGGTGGCCAACCTGGACGCGCGCGTGTCCACGCTCCGCGAGACCGTGGCAGTCTTGAGCGAGCCGCAGCGGGAGCGGGTTCTGGCCCTCGGCACTGATCTCCTCAGCCTGTGGCAGCATCCCGCGGCACCCGTCGACCTGAAGAAGCGCATCCTGCGTACCCTGCTCGAAGAGATCGTGGTGAACAGCACCGACGATCCGCCCCAGCACGTCCTCCTGCTCCATTGGAAAGGCGGCGTCCACACGGAGCTACGGGTCGCTCGCAACGGGACAGGCCAACACCGTCGAGTGGCCGATGACAAAGCGGTCGAGTTGATCGCGGAACTGTCAAAGATCTGCGACGATAAGGCGATCGCCGTCGTCCTCAATCGCCTGGGATACCGGACCGGGCAGGGCCAGACGTGGCGCATCCATCATGTCTGGAATGTGCGCCACGGTCGACAACTCCCCAACTACCGGCACACGGGCGAGTGGCTCACGTTGGAGGCGACTGCCCTCGAGCTGGGCGTGAGCAACACGGTCATCAAACGGCTCATCGCCGAAAAGGTGTTGCCCGCCACCCACGTCGTCGACTACGCCCCGTGGGTGATCAAGCGCACCGACCTGCAACTGCCAGCCCTACAGGCGCGCATCCAGGCCGTGCATCATGGCCACAAACTCCCACGGCCCGTCGCCGGGCAAGGCCAATTGCCGCTGAAATCTGACGGTCTTTGAAAGGTGGGTATCATGGCGACACGCTCCG
>DATCIJ010000251.1:0-21880 GCA_036507855.1 Gemmatimonadaceae bacterium
CCGTGCTGGTGCCGGCCGGCGTCCGGGCGCCTGACGAGCGGCCTGCGGCCGCGCCCCCGTCAGTGAGCCCGGTGATGAAGGCTGCGCCGCCGATTCCAGTCGTCAGGCTCGATGGAGCAACCGTACCGTCCGGGACGCCGCCGCACCGACCGCGAGCGTCGCCACTCGCGCGTCGCGTCGCGGCCGAACTGGGCATCGACTTGTCCGCGGTCCCGGGAACCGGGGACGGCGGCGTCATCACGCGCTCCGATGTGGAACAGGCGGCCACCAGCGCGGCATCCGCCACGCCGCCAGTCGCGGCGATGCGGCCGATCGAGGTCTCTCCAAAGCCTCCCGCCGCCACCGCGGGCATGCGCGAGGCGATCGCCGCTGCGATGGCGCGATCGAAGCGCGAGATACCGCACTATTACCTCAGTGAGGATGTCGAACTCTCCCCGGCGATGAACTGGCTGAACACCACCAATGCCGCCCGTCCTGTTCCCGAGCGCATTTTGCCCGCGGCGATGCTGTTGAAGGGAGTCGCTCGCGCCCTCACGCGGTTCCCCGAACTGAACGGGTACTTCGTCAGCAATACGTTCCAGCCCTCGGTGCAGGTCCATCTCGGCGTGGCAATCACGCTCCGCGGCGGCGGTCTCGTCGCACCCGCCATTCACGATGCGGATCGGCTGTCGGTGACTGAACTCATGGCGGCGCTCGCGGATCTCGTCAGGCGCGCACGGCAGGGCGGGTTGCGTTCGTCGGAGATCACTGATCCGACGATCACGGTCACAAACCTCGGCGAGGAGGGCGTGCGAACCGTTTACGGTGTGATCACGCCACCGCAGGTCGCGATCGTCGGATTCGGCTCCATCGATGAGCGTCCCTGGGCCGAAGATGGGCTCATCGGTGCACGGCCCGTTGTGACGGTGTCGCTGTCCGCCGACCATCGCGTGAGCGACGGGTGGCGGGGCGCGCGCTTTCTGCGGGAGTTGCGGCGACTCCTGGGCACGCCGGAGGAACTGTGATGTCTCACGACATCCGGTCCGCGGTACTGGCCGCCATAGCGCGCATCGCGCCTGAGGTTGATCCCGCGACGCTCAAGGGCGACGAGCGCCTTCGCCAGCAGGTCGATATCGACTCCATGGACTTCCTGAACATGGTCATCGATCTGCATCGCGAACTGGGCGTCGACATTCCCGAGTCGGACTACGGCAAGCTCGCGACGGTGGACGATATCGTGAACTACCTCAACGAACGGGTGCGCAGCGCCTCAAGCACCTGATTCGCAGCGGGGAGAGGAAGCGGAATCGGATCAGAACGGACGGGTCACTCGTGCCTCCTGATCGACCGCATCACCAGCCTAATGCGGAACGGCGTGTCCGAGTTCGCGCTCGACGTCTTCGACGGCCTCGTGCATCCTGTCGCGAACGCCGGCGTGGTCATCGACCGTAAGAACCATATAGACACGGTCGTTCGTCGCACGGAGCCTGGAAAAGGCGCGATGGATGGCGGGCATGGTGCGATCCCAGTCCCCCTCGATCACCGTGGCTGCTCCATTGACCGCGTACGGCAAGTCAGCCCGGCTGATCTCATCCACCACATCCGCAACGGGCTCGGCCAGCGCATCGCCGGCACCAACCGGAAACATCGTCAGATTGAACAGCACGTCGGCCTCCTGATCGAAATCAGTGAGAAGTTGACCTACCCTGATGTGTTCCCTCGAGTGGACGACGCGCGAGAGCTGACTCGCGGGTATCCACAGTGGCCATTGCCTGAGTCGGGAGCGATCCGTGAATACAGGACGCTCATGCCGAGATCCCCGGCGAGGCTGGAATGAATGTCGAGGCAGGGCCTGACGCCCGGAGAAACCAGCACTTCCGGCGAGGTCCACGACCGGTTCGATCCGATCGCGTGCAGGTACAGGACCAGCGATTGCCTCTGTCGCAAGGCGTCCTCGGGCACGCGCAGCTCAGCGGTCGCGAAACCGATGACATTGCCGAGGCGAATCCGGGTCCCGCTCGCTGGGGACGGCAGCGCGAAGACGTTCACGTCGAAGAAGGAATGATTTCGCACCTCGAGAACCACGATCTGCTCAGGCGACCCTCTCGCCCGCATTCCTCCGCAGGCACACAGGGACACAATCAGGATGAGATGGCCGCCAAGGCGCGCGTTCACGTTGGATGACATCTTCCGGATGCCTCGCGATCGAGCGGCTCGGCGCTCCGCCCGTGCGATCGGATCGCGATGAACGACGCATAGAAGGGATCGATCACGACACGTGTGCCGTCGCGGCGCCGCAACGCGATGCTGCGCGGGGTTCGCTCCTCGCAGTCGAAGACGTCCCCGGGACGCAATCCGATGACGGGACATAAGAGGCGGACGCTGTCGAACACGATTTCCACCACCTGGACCTGCTCACCGCCTGCGACGTCGGCCAGCGGCCTGAGTCGCGTGTCGTGATTCACGACTTGCATGTCTCCCCCTCGCTTGGCTCCACGATTGCGTCAAGTCGTGAACCCCCGCAGCGTCTGTGGCGAAGCTGCGGGGGTTCCGATCCGCTGGCGACTCCCCAGTGTTCCGATTCGATTCCGCGTCGCTGTGAATACCACGTCATGACGCGCGGACCGCTGGAGGTCTTACCCTCGTCTACGGACTCCCGCGGCGTGACTGTCCGCCGGTCTCCCGTGGGATGGTATCCGTTCGCGACGTTCCGTCCGCGAACGCATGGTCAACCTGCGATCAATCCGCTGCTGCCGTATGAGGGGCAAACCTGATCTCCTGTCCGCATTGCCCTGACCGTGGCGGCGCGGCTCCACGAGCCCGCTAACGGGAGCGCCGCAGGGACCGCAGGAGCCTGGGAAGGGGCCAGGTGTTTGCCACCTTCGCCCCTTCCACCCAGCCTCGCCTGGCCTGGTCGATTCCCCATCGCATGAACCGGAGTTCGGCCGTGGAGTGCGCGTCCGTGTTCACGACGAACACGGCGCCTAACGACGCAGCGCGACGGCACGCGGCGTCATCCAGGTCCAGCCGTTCCGGTTGCGCGTTCACCTCGAGCCAGACCCCCGCCTGAACCGCCGCCCCAAGCACCGCGTCGAGGTCGAACTCAATGGGAGCGCGCCGACCGATCTGCCGGGCTGTCGGATGCGCGAGGATGTCGACGTGCCGGTGCTCGATCGCTCGCAGGAAGCGCTTCGTCTGCGCCGCCCGGTCGAGCGCGAACGAACTGTGCACCGATGCCAGCACCAGGTCGAAACCAGCCAGCGTGTTGTCATCCAGGTCGAGGGATCCGTCGGAATGGATGTCCACCTCGACGCCGCGCAGGATCGTCAGCCGCTTGAGGTGCGCGTTGAGCGCGTCGATTCGCCGCCACTGCTTTCGAAAGCCTGCTGCGTCCAGGCCGCCGGTAACGCGCACGGCTGGAGAGTGATCCGTAACGGCGAGGTATTCATAACCGAGCGCTTCGGCCGCCTCCGCCATGGCCGCCAGCGTGTCGCGGCCATCGCTGTCTGTGGTGTGCGCCTGAAGGTCACCGCGAATGGCGTCGAGTGTAATCAGGTGCGGGAGCGCTCCGGTTGCCGCAGCCTCGAGCTCACCGCTGTTCTCACGCAGTTCGGGCGGAATCCATGGAAGCCCGACCGCCTTGAACATGTCGCGCTCGTCGCGACCGCTGATCCAGCGTTTCCCGCGGAATACGCCGTACTCGTTCAGTTTGAGGCCACGCTCCTGGCCCATCCGCCTGACGGCGATGTTGTGCGCCTTCGATCCGGTGAAATAGTGGAGTGCAGCCCCGAATGACCGATCCGGGATCACGCGCAGGTCAACACGAAGACCCGAGCGAAGCCGGATCGCGGCGCGCGTCCGACCGCGCTCGAGGACTGCCTCAACTTCCGGATACGTGGCGAAACGCTGGATCGCTCCCGGCGCATCGTCCGTCGCCACCAACGCGTCGAGATCGCCCACCGTCTCCCGACAGCGGCGGAAACTCCCGGCCAACTCGGCGCGACTCACGCGGGGCGTCTCGCGCAGATAGGCGAGCAGCTCCTCGCCGTACTGCGCCGCCACCGCGCGCAGTACGCGTCGTTCCTCCGACGTCTGCGCCGCGACCTCACGCAGGATCGCCTCCTCGGTCTTCGTGCCGAAGCCTCGCAGTCGCCTGATTCGCTTTCCCTTTGCTGCGCGAACCAGGCCCTTCACTGTGTGAATGCCGAGCTTGTCACTCAAAAGACGCGCCCGCCGAGGACCGATGCCTCGCACGTGCATGAGTTCCACGGCGCCCTTTGGCGCCTTACGACGAAGGTCACGCATGAGCCGCAGCGTCCCCGAACTCGCGATCTCGGCGATCTTACCAGCCAGATCGTCGCCAATGCCCGGGATGTCGGTCAGCGCGCGTTCACCGTCGAGGTACGACTCGACCGGCTCGGGCAGTTCCTCGACGGAGCGCGCGGCATTCCGGTAGGCGCGAACGCGAAACTCGTTCGCTTTCTCGAGTTCGAGGAGGTCACCGACTTCCCGAAGGATGCGGGCGACCTCGGCGTTCTCGATGCGACGCCGTCTTTGGCGAGGCGGAGCGGTCATGGTCACATGTCGAGTGTGTGGGGTGAAGGGGCACGACTGCAGCCGGGGGATCGCGTGCGTGGGTGAGGGAAAACCTCACAACCTTGCGGCCGGCATCCGATTGGCGCGCCGACGTTTCAGCCCAAACTCCAGTTCAGGAGTGCGGCACAAGGAAGTGCCCAAGGAGTGTTCGCATGAGCGTCGAGACAGCGACCTTCCCGATGAACGCGCAGGTGGCGTCGCGGCTGGATGAAGCCGCACAGCTCCTGGAACAGCAGAAGGCCAATGCCTTCCGAGTCCAGGCGTATCACAATGCGGCGTCAACGATCCGGGAACTGCCGCGAAACGTTGTGGAAGTCCTCCACGAGGAGGGACTGGATGGTCTCGATCGCCTGCCGGGCATCGGCCCGGCGCTGGCGCGCGCCATCAGTCTCATCGTGACGACGGGCCGGCTCCCGATGCTCGATCGACTGCGCGGAGAGAGCGACCCGGTCGCCATTCTCGCCTCGGTGCCGGGGATCGGAACGACGCTTGCTGAGCGTATTCATGAGGAACTGGACATCGGTTCGCTGGAGGAACTCGAGGCGGCCGCGCACGACGGACGGCTCGCAGCCATGGCGGGCTTCGGTGAAAAACGCCTGGCCGGGGTGCGCGACGCGCTGGCAACGCGACTGGCGCGGCGGCGCTTGCCGCGCAGCGGCCGCGTTGCCGACGACAAGCCGGCTGTGGAGGAACTGCTGGACGTCGATCGCGAGTATCGTGCGGCCAGCGCGGCGGGCCGGTTGCACCGGATATCGCCTCGACGCTTCAACCCGCGGCGCACAGCGTGGCTTCCGGTCATGCACACATGGCGCGGCCCGAGGCACTACACCGCGCTCTACTCCAACACTGCCCGCGCGCACCAACTGGGCCGGACGCGAGACTGGGTGGTGCTGTATTTCGACGGCAGCGATGGCGAGCAACAGCATACCGTGGTCACCGCAACGTCCGGACCGCTCAAGGGGAATCGCATCGTGCGCGGGCTCGAAGCCGAGTGCGAAGCGTACTACCAACATCAGCCAACACGTCGGGTGTCGTCATGACAAACACACGAGTCGAATCATTCAGTTCATCGCGCGCCGGATTGGAAGGCGCGACGGCAGCGATCGCCGCTGGCCCGCGTGCCAATCCCGCGCGCCGGGGGCCGATCCTGCTGGCGATTCACGGCGAAGAGCCAACATCCGCCGCCATCACGATGGCGCGGCGGTTGGCCGACTGGAATGAACTGGGACTTCGGGTGGTGACAGTCGTCGAGTACGTGTACGCGTTCAGCGGCGCGCCAGGCATGCCGCCGACGGTGACGATGAACGCGCCGGAGGTGAAGGACCAGCAGGCGGAGGCCGTGCGGCGGCGCCTTGGTGACGCGTTAGGCGAGGAGACGCAATGGACGCTGGACGTCCGGCAGGGATCGCCGGCGCGGGAGATCGCCCGCGCCGCCCATGAGGTCGACGCCACATTCATCATCGTCGATGCCGCGCCGCGTCACGGAGTCCGGCATGTGGTATCCGGTGCGCGCGCGCTGCAGGTCGTTGGCCGATCGTCGTGTCCGGTGCTCTCGGTCGCACCCTCGTTCGCGTTTCCGGCGTCGACCATCGTTGCGGCCATCGACTTCAGTCCTGCCAGCATTCGCGCCGCGCAGGCCGCGCTCCTGTTCGCCGGCGACCGCACCAGGCTGCTGCTGGTTCATTCACCGTTGCCGATTCGCCTGGCGCGCCCGGCTCGCGACGCCGCGGGCGCGCTGTTCGGGGGTGACACCGGAGAATACTTCGCGAAAGTGCGCGAAGAGCTCGATCCGTTCGTTCCGGCCGGCGTGACGATCGAGACACGCACGATCGAGGGCAGCGTCGCGAGCGGCGTGCTGGCGCTCGCCGAGTCGGAGCGCGCCGACCTCATCGCCGCCGGAACGCACGGCCCGGGCCCAGTCGAGCGGTTCTTCGTGGGCAGCGTCGCCGCCGGACTTCTGCACGGCGCGCCATGTCCCGTTCTGGTCTCGCCGCCACCGTGCGCCGCGGAGTTTGTGCGCCTCGAACTGCGCCTGTCGGGTGACGCCACCACGAACGATCCCGCAGCCTGGGGTGGAGTGCTTGCTGAAGCCACGGAGCGCAACGCGGGTCGCAAGGTGACCGTCGAGGTAGACGATCCGGCAACTGGCGGCGCGCGGGTGCAGGTGGAAGGGTTCGTCCTGCGCGGGATCGTCTATGATCCAGCCGACCGTCGCGTCGAAGTCATGATGGACGAGAGGCCCGACGGTGCGGGACACCTGACGCGCACCATCGAGAAGGTCGAATCGATCACGATTGCCGCGTCGCCGGAGGGGCGGGACCGGGCGATCGAGATCTCGCGGGGGCGAGGTCACACGATCGTTCGGTTCGACGACTGACGATCGCGGTCACTTGCGGACGGCTCGGCCAGCATCCGAAGGTCCCGGATTCAACAGGTCGCCTAACGGGATCCTCAGAGGACGGCGCGATGTGGACCTGAGGACCTTCCGGAGCTGGTCCCGGTAAACGAGTTCCTCGACGATTCCGGCGCCGGAGAGCGCGTCGAGGGCGCGCTGTTGCTCGCTGCGCCTGTCCAGCGAATAGATGTCGCGGTACAGGAACAGAGTATCGTCAGCGACCTCGGCTACGTCATACCGAATCCGGATCGGCACGGGAAACTCGAGGAAGATGAGCTGTGTGAAAGACGTGTCCGCCACCAGCGAATCCAGGACCGCGTGTGGCAACGCGGGAGTGCCAACCGCGTGTATGTGCAACGCAAGGGCGATAGCGTCCTGGTTTGCCATCCGCACGCAGCCATGCGACGCCGCGTGGCCGAGTGACTGCACGGCAGGCGTTCCGTGGAGGAAATAAAGCGGCAGGAAGTTGACCTTCACGCGCCCCATGGGGTTGGACGGTCCGGGAGGAGTCGTGCGCTCATTGCGCGCCCAGTCGCGATCCGGAGGTATCCACCAAGGATTCCAGTCCACGGAGGTGATTTCATACTCGCCGCGCGGAGTTCGGTATCGTCGCATTCCGACTGCGACAGTAAAACGCAACACGCGTATGCCGCCGTCGTAGGCATCAAGCCGGTAGGCCGGGAGGTTCAGGTCGAGCTCAAACGCATGAGTGGGCGCGACTGGTCGCGGCGCGTCGAGAGAACGTGACGGCGTCACGGGCGTCCGGACCGGATTGAGCACGAGCCCTGCGACGACGCCAACGTCCGCGCAGCCGCCGGCATCCTCGACGTACGCCGGCGAACCGGTCATGACGAGCAAGAGCGGGAGGAAGAGTTGGGAAGAGCGCACTGAATGAGTCGTTGGAGCCTGACGCAGGCTCAGCGAAATCAGGCTCTTTCGCTATCCTCATACCCCCGACGTGGGCATGACGGCTCCCTGACAGATTCGTTGTCCATCGCGTCGCATCCTGCGTCGGGCGTGCTGCAGATATGAGAGCGCCGAATCGAGACTGGACCGGCGACCAGGGTTGTCCTGGAAATGGGCCGGCAGCCGTGGCTTGGGGTACGGACCGATGGGGTTCTGTCGCGCATGAGCACTGACGAGTTCGGCGAAGCACGCCCACTTCGAATCGGCATCGCCGGCGACGTGATGCTTGGCCGCCTCGTGAATGACGTCGTTCTCGAGAGGGGGGCGGGCTATCCCTGGGGCGACCTCCGGCCGACGCTCCAGTCGCTCGACGCGTTTCTGGTCAATCTTGAATGCGCCATAACGAGTCGCGTGGAGAAGTGGCGCAATGGATACTACCGCCCTTTCCATTTCCGGGCCGATGCGGTGGCGCTCGACACGCTCCACGCTGGACGGGTGGACCTTGCATCGATTGCCAATAACCACATCGGGGATTTCGGCCCCGATGGTCTTCTTGAAACCATCGCCGCGCTCGATCGGGGCGGCATCGCGCACGCGGGTGCCGGGCGCGACCTGGGTGCAGCGCGAGTGCCCGCGCTCCTGCACGTTGGCGGCCTGCGGGTGGCGGTGCTGGCATTCGCGGATTACCCCGACACCTGGGCTGCGACCGGATCGCTTCCGGGGCTGAACTTCACCAGAGTTTCGGCGACGGATGAGGACTTCGCAGCCGTCGCGAACGCGATTGCCGAGGCACGAGCCCAGGCCGACCTCGTGATCTTCTCGATTCACTGGGGGCCGAACATGCGCGAGCATCCGCCTGACGAGTTCCAGCAGTTCGCGCACCGCGTGGTCGACTCGGGCGCCGCGGTCTTCTGGGGACACAGCGCCCACATCCTCCAGGGCGTCGAATACCGTGACGGCGCCGTGATTCTCTATGACACCGGCGATTTCATCGATGACTACGCGGTAGACCGGAAGCTGCGGAACGACCTGGGCGCCCTGTTCACCGTTGATGCGTTACCGCACAAGGCCGTGTCCGTGTCGATCCGTCCGGTGCGCATCGATCACATGCAGGTGAACGGCGCCCAGGGCGCCGATCACGCCTGGGTGGTCCGCCGGATGGAAACATTGTGCGCGGACTTCGGAAGCATTGTCGCGCAGGATGTCGACGGGACGATAAGGATCGAGCGCGCTCACCATGTCATTCCGTCCGCCCGGCTGGAATAGCGGAGGGCGTGACGGTCAGATCATCCCGGTTCACGCAGCGACTCGCCGGTCTCCAGGCGTCGGATGACGCGTGCGATGAGCGGAGCCACGGAGACCACGTGATGGCCTGGCGTGGCGGGCCACTCGGTTCCTGAAGGCTCGACGGTGTCCGTGACGACCACGTCGCGCACACCCGCGCCGGCAAGGCGATCCGCCGCACCCGGCGCGAACACCGCATGGGTCGCAACGACCGCGCGTACTTCCCGGGCACCGGCGGCTCGGAGCGCGCGAACGCTTTCGACAACGGTGGCGCCGGTCGAGATCATGTCGTCCACGATGATGCACGAGCGGCCGTCCACGTCGCCCACCACGCCCGTGACTTCAACTTCTGTCCCGTCATGGCGGCGTTTGAGGCAGAGGGCCATTGTGCGCCGCAGGCGACGGCTCGTATCGCGCGCGCGGCGCACCGCGCCAAGGTCTGGCGCGACGATAACCGATTCCGCGCCGAGCAGTGGACCGAGCGCGGAGTCCATCACCGACATGGTCTCGATGTCGTCGGTGGGGATGGAGAAGAACCCCTCGACCTGCGGTGCGTGGACATCGAACGTCACCACGTGACCGATGCCTGCTGCTTCAAGCATGGTCGCGGCGGCGCGTGCGCTCACCGGTGCGCGGCGCCCCTGGCGACGATCTGAGCGGGCGTATCCGAAGTAGGGAATGATCGCGGTGATGTGGGAGGCTGCGGCCCTCCGGCATGCGTCGGCGAGCAGCACGAGCTCCATGAGGTGATCGTTGACTGGCGGTGATGTCGGCTGGATGATCACCACCTCGCGCCGCCTGACGCTCTGGCCGATTTCCACGGATATCTCGCCATCGGGGAACCGCTCGATGCGGCACGGCGTCGGTGTGACGCCGAGTTCGCGCGCCACCTGTGGGGCGAGTCCCGCGGCCGCGGTGCCGGCGATCAGCAGATAGTCGGGTGCTGCCATCGGACTCCCGGGAGAAGTTCACTCGATTGGGAACGGTCGTGCATCCGACTCACGTCCCACAGTCGGCGATTGCCCGCTCGATGGTGGGGGAATCGGCGGGCCGGGAGCGTTCCGCGACGGCCGGCCCCGGAAGTCGGTCGGGGCACTGCCGACGGCGGAGTCCCTTCTGCCTGACAGACGCCACTGAGGTGAAGGAACGAGAATGCCATGGTGGAGGAATCGATGAATCTCGGATTCATGCGCGCCGGACTCGATGTCCAACCCGTCCTGTTCGCGAACAGAGAGGATGCCGGCGAACGACTCGGCAAAGCCCTGTTGCGGTATCGAGGGCAACGGCCGCTCGTGCTGGGTATCCCACGAGGTGGCGTTCCGGTAGCGGCAGAGGTCGCCCGGGCGGTGGATGGAGACCTCGACGTGATCGTGGCGAGAAAACTGGGCTCGCCGTTCTCGCCGGAACTTGCTGTGGGTGCCGTGACCGCTGATGGTGCGGTCTACCTCAACAAGCAGACCATCGACGAGCTCGGCGTCCCCGGGGACTACCTCGACCAGGTGACGAAGGAGAAGCGCGCCGAAGCGGAGGCGCGGGAGCGGCGATTCCGGGCCGGAAGGGCGCCGTTGCCTATCGAAGGTCGAACCGTAATCCTCGTCGACGACGGACTCGCCACAGGATCGACAATGGTCGCGGCAGCGCGGTCTGTTCGCTCACGCCACCCCAAGCGGCTCGTGATTGCAGTTCCGGTTGCGCCGCGCGACACCTGCGTTGCCATGCACGCGGAAGCGGATGAGGTCACTTGCCTGGAGATGCCGGAGTTCTTCATGGCGGTCGGCTCGCACTACAGGGACTTTTCGCAGACCGAGGATGAAGACGTGGAGCGGATCCTCGGCGTGTGGCACGCGTCGCCGGCACCCAGGACCTGAGCGCCGGTCCGCGCCGTCGCCGAAAGGCGACAACGGAAGTGCGCATCGGGCGCTTCCCGACTCGAACTTCACACTCTCCTTATATCGCGCACCGCTACCCTCCGTCAACTTGTCAGGACTCGAGAGTGAGGGACCTATGAAAGTCAAAGAGATCATGACCGCCGGGCCCAGGGCCATACTGCCCGGAGACACCGTCCGTCGCGCCGCGGACGTAATGCGCGAACTGAACATCGGCGCCGTCCCGGTCGTCGAGGACCTGACGTCGAAGAAACTCAGCGGGATCATCACGGATCGCGACATCACGGTGCGCTGCACGTCCGCGGGGCACACTCCGAACTGCTTCGTTCGGCAACACATGACCGCCATGCCCCTGCAGACAATTCATCCGGACGATGACGTCTCCGAAGTGTTCGAGAAAATGGAGCGCGCTCAGGTGCGCCGCATTCCGGTCGTAACGCCCGAGGGCGTACTGGTCGGCATCATTGCCCAGGCGGATCTGGCCACCAAGGTCGGTCCAGCGCAACCACGCCAAATCGAGGAACTGCTCGAATTCGTCTCGGCGTCCGGTCCGGCGGTACCAGTCGGGCGCGCGTAGTCACAAAAACGCGGGATTGTGACGGCAAAACGGTGCCGGATCAGTTCGATCCGGCACCTGTGAGCTTCAGGTCAGGCCTGGATGTCCTCCGACTCCAGCGCGGTCTGCAGCGCGGCCTCGCGGGGTGGCGCGTAGCGGAGACGTGCCGCCATCCCGCCCAGTGCATCAACCCGCGCCGCTGCTTCACCTGACACGTGCTCGACGGTGGCGCCCTCGTCCATGGCGCGCCGCACAGCAGCATCCGCATCGGCTGCCTGGTTCTCGAGGAACTTCTGCGTGATGAAAAGTTCACGGACCTGTGCCCGTTCCAGCGCGCGCTGCGTGTCGACGACTCCGATGGCGCCGGCGCGGCCGGCTTCCGCGGCTGACACCGTCTCCTCTATCCGCTTGAGGTCATCGGCGTCTCGCAGCTTCGATGCGGACTCACGCGCGCACTCTGCCACCTGCGCATCCGTGGCGTGAACGTCCAGATGTTCCGCGCGCGTCGCGCGCGCGGCGAGGTCGGGGGCGAGGAGTCCGAGCGCGGAAGTCGCGACAACGGGTATTCCGCCGATGACGATCCATGCACCGTCGGCCGCAAGGGCGCCGATGCGCGAGGCCGCGTCGGCGAGCATGCGATCCCTCGCGTTCTGATCTTCCTTCTGGGCCGCGTCGGTGCCGGCCCGGCCTCGGGTGCCGCTATGGAATCCCGTGCGGGGCGGACCACCCATGTGGTACGGCTGATCAACCGTCGCCTTCCGTTCAATCGTTTCGAGCAGGTTGACTTCACCTTCGACGTACCGGAATAACCGGGCCTGCGTACTGTCGACCACGGCGACCAACACCGGTCGGTTCTCCTTCAGGGCGCGGACGTACGGGGCCACGCAGGGTCCGGTGCTCCAGGCAGCCATTGTCGGAACGGCGACACGAACGGCGCCGAGGTGGTATGGACCGTCAGCGGTGAAGAACCCGGTCCAGCCCCGTTCTCCCGTGGTCGGCGAGAATCCGGCGAGTTCCTTCAGCGCCATGTCGCGGCATGCGGCAAACGTCTCCCGCTCCGCATGCGATGATCCGCGGAGCCAGGATTCGATGTCATCGAATGAGTGACGAAGGTCGGCACGCCACCTGTCACGGGTTGCCGGGTCGCCGTTTTCTCCGTTCACGTAGACGCTGAGCACGGTCTTGTCACGAAGTGCGTGCTCGAGGTCAACGAGGTTCCCGTAGGTGAGCATATGTCGTGTCCTCATCAAGTATCGGATGTTGCTCAGACCCACAACGATCGGGCACTGTTCCCATGATCAGTCTGGAGCCCTGCCGGCCCGGCCGGTGTCGGTGATTGGCTGCCGGCTCCTCGGGGAAACCCCTCGCGGTGCCGGCATGCGCCGTGAGAGCTCAGCGAATGTCCGGGCTGATATGTGGTTCGGCTGAGTACTGCTGGACGCGCTTCCGCAGCGGCATCGCCTCCTCGGGCGAAAGCTTCGTGGCAATGTCGGCTTCGGCCACGATGCCGATCAGGATGCCGTCATCGCTCAAAACCGGAATCCGTCGCACCTCGGCCGACTCCATCTTGCTCACGATCTCCGAGACGTCCGCGTCAGGCAGGACGGTCTGGAGAGGCACCGGGGTCATGACCTCCGATACCCGGCAGTCGGCGTGATGCCCACGAGCGACCCATCGTACCACGATGTCCCGGTCGGTGATAATGCCGGCCAGCCGTGGCGTGGAGGGACGAGTACACACCGGCACTCCGCCAATATCTTCGTACCGCATGATTTCGGCAGCTTTCGACACCTTATCCGTTGGCGACACGAAGAACGGCTTCGGTGTCATGATATCCCGGGCCTTCACTGGAATTACCTCGCGTGGAATCGTGGTCCCTGTTGAGCGTAGTACTTCCTCCTGGCGCGACGCGTCGGGCCGTGACTCTTTCGCGCGTCGGGGAATCCCTGAAACCTCCGGGCACCGGCGTTAGCCATTGTTGTGGGGGATGCGCTGTAGGCAGGGCCTTGTCGCGACTCGCACGATTCCCGGACCCGCGACGCTCGAACGTGTTGTTGACCCTGGAAACGCATGTCATGGCTCGCGACGCTGGACCCGATCCTTCAGGCATTCCTCGCCGGGCTCTTCACCTGGGCCATCACGGCGCTGGGCGCGCTGCTTGTGGTGGTGCGTGGCATCCGGTCCGATGCAGCGTTCGACGCCATGCTGGGGTTTGCCAGCGGCGTCATGCTTGCGGCGTCGTTCTGGTCGCTGCTGGCGCCGGCGATCGAGATCGCAACGCTGCAACATCTGGTGCCATGGGTGCCTGCCGCGGTCGGCTTCGCCGCGGGGGCGGTCTTCCTCGCGGCTGCGGACCGGGCGTTACCGCACCTGCATCCGATGCGCGCGATCGAACGTGCAGAAGGGCCGCGGACCACCTGGTCGCAGACGACTCTACTCATCCTTGCCATCACCCTGCACAACATTCCGGAAGGGCTGGCCGTGGGCGTCGCGTTTGGCGCGCTGTCCGCGGCCAATCAGACAGGAGTAATCGAAGTCACCTCGCTGGGCGCCGCGGTGGCGCTCGCCGTTGGGATCGGGCTGCAGAACTTCCCCGAAGGGGCGGCCGTCGCGCTTCCGCTGCGGGCGGCAGGCGTTGGAGCACGGCGTGCTTTCCTGGCCGGGACGGCGTCGGCGGCCGTGGAGCCGGTCGCGGCCGTGATCGGCGCCGCGGCGGTCATCGAAATCTCGCAGCTCCTTCCGTATGCGCTGTCCTTCGCGGCCGGCGCGATGGTGTTCGTCGTTCTCGAAGAACTGGTTCCACTGGCGCATCAGCGCGGGCGTGCCGACGTGGTATCGCTCTCGGCCGTCGGCGGCTTCATGGTGATGATGATTCTCGACGTGTCGCTCGGGTAGCAGGATGGGCACGCACGCTCGGTCCGTCATACGGACCGCGCCAACGGAGTCCGCGCTCCGTAAGCTACCTCCCGACTCCACAGGCCCATTCCCCGACTGACAGGTTCTGACGGCGACCACATCCTCTCGATGCCGGGGAGTTGAGGTTGTCCCTGCCCGATTCGAACGCTGTCTTCTTCAGAGCAAAGGCACGATGCCAAGAGCTCGGACTCATTCAGACCGGCGCGCGCCGCTGGGCGTAAGCGCTGGCGCGCAACCTCGCGCTGCACGTGGAAGCACGGGCGCCGAGGAAACACCACTCACCATCAGGGCCCGTGGCATCGAGCTTTCCGATGCCATGCGCGACTACGTTCAGTCCCGCGCGGGCTTCCGGTTGAGTCGGTTCGCGCGCCCCATCGAGCGTGTCTCGGTGCGATTCGACCGCGTACGCAGTATCGACGCCTCGGCCCCGTCCATCCGATGCCGGATCAAGGTCGTGGTTTCACGAATGCAGAGCGTGGTGGCCGAGGCGACGGCACGCACCGTTACGGTGGCATTTGGCGACGCTCTCGACGCGAGTGCGCGCTGGGTGAACCACCTGCGCGAGCGACGTCGCCGGCGGATACGACGGCGTCCGCCCGGCGCGCGCTGATCGCACGGCTTGATTCCGGCAGCGTGTCATTCCGTAACCGCCGATGACCTGGATCTGGCCGGTTCTCTCGGGAATCGTGGCCAGCAGCGCTGCCCTCATTGGGGCGGCGCTGATCCTGCTCCTCGGTGAACGGGCGCGGCGCGCCGCCATCTGGTTGCTGGCGTACGCCATCGGGACGCTGCTTGGTGCGGCTACGCTGGGGATGATTCCCGAGGCGCTGGAGACCGCGCCAGTGGGACGCACGATGTGGCTCTTTCTCATCGGCATGCTCGGTTTCGTGGCGTTGGAGCGGGCACTGCGGTGGCGTCACCCACATGAGCCTCATGCCGACCGGGCGCACCATCCGGAGATGGAGCCGGCGACCGCAATGATGATTCTCTGGGGCGATGCGCTGCACAATTTCATCGACGGCCTCGTGCTCGGCGTGTCATTCGGGGTCAGTACGGAAGTTGGTCTGGCTGCCTCCATCGCGATATTCGCGCACGAGGTACCACAGGAGATCGGCGACTTCGCGATACTGATTGGAGCCGGAATGCCGAAGCGAAGGGCGATCGCACTGAACTACCTTGCTGCCGTCACGGTTATTCCCGGTGCTCTGGTCGCCTTCATCTGGGCGTCGACCACAGCGGGCGTGATTCCCTGGCTCCTGCCGCTGGCTGCAGGCGGGTTCGTCTATATCGCGCTGGCGAACCTCGTTCCTGCGCTGCACCATCGGCGCGGCGCCGGGGCTGGAATCATGCAAATGGCCCTGATCGGCTTCGGCGTCTGGACCATCTGGGTAATCGGCGGCCTTCACACCGCGTGAACGGCCGCCGCTCGTCGCTCAGGGCGCAGCCTAACGTCAACCGGGTCGACGGCGTGAGTGTCGAGGGACCTTGCGTTTGGGCCTTGCCCGGGTCGCTCTGACAACCGAGAATTCGAGGCCTCGGAAACGCCAAACGACAGCATGACTGAGCATCGCTCCCGTCGGACTCCGGTTGCTGGCCGCTCGCCAGGAAAGGCGAGCGTGCTCGCGTGGCTGGGAATCGCCATTTGCGTTGGGTCGTGCGGCGGGGGCGATAGTGCCGCGCCGCCGCCGCCTCCCCCGCCTCCAGAGCTCCCAGCCTCGATCGTCGTAACGCCCGGGGAAGCCACACTCGTCGTCGGAGGTACCATGCGGCTGGGTGCCGAGGCGAGGGATCGGAACGGCGCTCTTATGAGTGGACAGCAGTTCACGTGGACCTCCGACAACGGCACGGTTGCGAGTGTCGATGGTACCGGACTTGTGACGGGCGTCGGTGCCGGGCGCGCGACCATTATTGCGCGCAGCGGGGCTGTTTCCGGAAGCGCGCAGGTCCAGGTCGCTCCAAAAGCATTTGCCCCGGCGCGCGACACAACGGTGAGCGGCTCCGTCCTTGCCTCCCATTTCACCGTCCCGGCGGGTGTCACTGTCACCATAACGAGCGACCTCGCGCTGGTCACCGATTCCCTCGTGCGCATCGCGGGAACCCTGACCGGGAATTGCGTCGCTATCGACATCAGAGGCCGCGGCGATCTCGAGGTCACTGGAACCATCAACAATACCTGCAGCGATTCGACAGCGGTGGGGCGGCGGTTGCGCATCGTCGTGGACGGCACGATGACGCTCGACGGCGCACGAATCACGTCATGGGGCGACATCGACGTGGCAAACGATTCCACGCCGCCGGCGCTGTTCTGGCTGGACGGCAGCGCACGCGCTGTCGGTTCACCCGCGTTCCCCACTCGATCCATCAGCAACCTTGGGGGGAATTCCTGCAACGGTCGGAACGCCGCGATCCATGGCCGCAGCGACTGGCTCGAACCGGCCGCGTCGGGCAGTCCGACCGGAGCCAGCGGCAGCCGCGGAGGTCGCATGTGGATCTCCTGCGACGGTGACTTGACGCTGGACGGGGTGGATCTGCGCGGTGGCACCGGGCAGCGGGGCGGAAACGGGACCGCCACACCTACAGCGGCCGCTGGCGGGGGAACCGGCGGTGACGGCGGCGAAGTGAGAATCGCTGCTGCCGGTAACATCCTGTTCAGGAGCGGGCAGCTTCAGCAGGCTTACGGCGGGGCAGGCGGATCAGCGAGCAGCGTCAGCTCGTTAGGTCAGAAACCAGAGGCCTACGGAGGTGCCGGCGGTAATGCCGGCCCGGTTCGCGTCATCGCCGGCGGTGGCAGTGTGAAGGTCGAACCCGGTGGCTTGACGATCGAGTTCCGTTCGGGCGGTTCAGGCGGCTCGGCGATCGCACAGGGTCGCAACGGCGCGGACGCCGGAAACCAGGCGGCCACGCCAGGAGAGGCGGCAAAGGCGGAGGGAGGAAAAGGTGGCAACGTTGGATTCTCGCCGGGGTTGCGCCTTGTTGGAGACCTCATTCAGGGCACGGTCACAGGCGCCGCCAACATCAGTATCGCACTGAGTGCGGATTTCGACATGCCGGGTGGCGCAGCCCGTGTCGCGGGAGGCTCAGGTGGCAATGGCAGCGCACAGTTTCCGGATGGCGCTAGCGGCGGTGGAATGACCGGCATTGGTGGGAAGGGGGGCGATGTCTGGATCCAGGACAACCGGACCAACACGTGGCTCGGTCCGCCGGGTAATGGCGGCAACGTGACGTTCCGGGGCGCACTTGGCGGCGCGGGGTTCGGAACCTGTCAGAGCGGGACCCTTCAGCGCGGCGGCGTGGGGGGCAAAGGTGGGCGAGCCGATGGTACGGCCGGTTTGGGCGGCCGCACACCGGCTGGCGTTACGGGGACACCGGGACGGACTTACGTCGGTGGCGCCCCCCCCTCGGAAACCGGCGAGTCGAGTTCGGAGGCCACTGGCAATGGCGGGCGCGGTGGCGACGGAAATCCGGCCGGTGCAGGGGGCGGAGCTGGTGAGCGCGCTTTCGCGACGGTCGGAGCGGTCATCGAGACGCACAATCAGCTCTTCCAACCCGGCGCCGGCGGGATGCTCTGCCCACCACCGCCGCCACCGCTGTGCGATCCGACCAAAAACCCCGAGACGTCGCATCTGCTGGACTTCGGCGATGCGCTGGGTGAACGAAACGCGTTGTGCTCCGCTGGCACTTCGCTGCTCAACACATCCCCGGTCTTCCACCCGTCCCATCCGACGGTGCCAACGAGGCCACGCGCTGGAGACCACACGACTACAAAGTTCCTGGGAGGCACCGGGCCGCGACTACTCTCACCGACGCAGGCGCAGACACTTGACGCCTTGATGAATCAGCCGAACCGAATCCGGCTGGGTCCGACCACTCCGCTGAGCAGCGGAGAGTACTACTTCCTTTACAACGTGATGTCGGCGCCCATTCCAACATCGGACGCCGGCAATCAGTACCAGTATCGATTCCTGTTCGATTGCGATGCCGTGACCGGCAACAACTATGTCCCGGCATTGCCCTACGACTTCACTCGAAACACGGATTTCTGGGTAGACGTGCTCTACAGCGGCACGTGGTCCTTACAGGCTACGTTCGCACAGAACAACAATCCGTTCACGTTTGCGAGCGGTGCGCGCGCCGTCATTATCGGACCAGTCATCGTTCTCGTTGTCCCGCGAAACGTCTTTCCGGCTCTGCAGCCCGGCGTGCGATTCACCACATTCCGGCATCGCGGAGACGGTGGCGTCGGCGGAGACTGGGACGGTGACGTCCAGCCTCCAGTGATGTCGCCGCTGTACGTGCTTCCCATTCCCGCCGCTCGTCGTCTGCCATGAGGCGGAGGCGTGATCGCTGCGCACTACTTACTGCTTACTAGTGCTGGTACAGCGTTCTGGAGCTGGTGCTGACTCAGCTCCAGCACCCAGCTCCAGCACGTCGCACAAGTACTGGTAAGAAGCAAGAAGCACGTAGCTGATTCGGGTTTATCGAACCGCTCCCTTCGGTCCGCGATACAGCCACTGCGCCTCATAGTCGCTCGTCAGCGGCGCGTTGACCAGCATGGCGCGGACCATCTCCACCGGCATCGCTCCGCCGTGCAGCACCGCGTCGTGGAAGGCCTTGTTGGTCATTCGTCCCGACCCGACCAGCTCCTGATGCAATGACCTGAACTGCAGGCCTCCCATCATGTAGGCGAGCTGGTACAGCGGTGGGTACGTGCCGAGGAAACTGCGGCGCACCTCCGCCTCGGCGTTCGCGCGCTCGTGGCCGACGCGATCCACGAGGTAGTCGATCGCCTGCTGGGGCGTCATGGTGCCGAGGTGGAACCCTAACGAGAAGATGATCCGGGCACTGCGATGCATGCGCCAGAAGAGCGCGCCGATGCGGTCTTCCGGCGTGGCGTTGAAGCCCTGGTCCCACAGGAGCATTTCCCAGTACAGCGACCAGCCCTCGGTCCAGAACGGCGTGCCGAACGCCGCGCGCCGGTGCGCCTGGTACCGGGAGTTCATGAAGCCCTGGAGGTGGTGGCCGGGGATGAGCTCGTGATAGACGGTGGCATGCGACAGGTGCGGGCTGTTCCCCCGCATGCTCATCATCTTCTCCTCGTGCGTCATCCCGTCGGTCGGATACGAGACCTGAATGATCTCGCCGCCAAGGAAGAACGGGCTGACGCGCTGGCGTTCGGGCGACATCATCTCGATGCGCCAGATGTCGCGGGCCAGTGGCGGCACCGTGATGAGGTCCCGTTTCTCGACGAAGTCGATCGCCTCGAACGCGAGGCGGCGGATCAGCTCGGGCTGTTCGCCGGGCGGCACGTATTTCTCCTTCACCTTGTCGAGCGCTGCCTTCCAATTATCGCCGAACCCCAGCTCTTTCGCGGCTTTTTTCATCTCGGCTTCGCTCCAGGCGAACTCGATCTCGGCGATCCTGATCAGGTCTTCGGGATCGTAGGCGATCATCTCGTCTCGCAGGTCGGCGATGATGGCGTCACGACCGATGGGATCCCCGATGATGGGATCGGGCTGCCCTTGCTTGAATCCGACGATCCTCTCACGAAGCGTCTTGTAGTACGCGGTCATGAGGGAATCGGCGCGGCGATACGGGTCGCGTGCCCACCACGTGAAGAGCGGGTCGTAGCCCGAGTAGAAGTCGTACCAGCTCTTCAGGTCGCCCTTGAGCGAATTCAGGAGCTCAGCCGATCGATGCGCGACGACCTTGTTGACCTTGAGCGGGGCTATTTCTCCGTTCTGTGCTGGCCTCTGGCCTCTGGCCTCTGGCCTGGTTGAATCTGAGGACTGCAGGCCTGCCACCACTGCCTTCGATACGTCCTCGACCTTCTTGCTCATGGCGACCAGCGTCATGGCCGCCTTCTGCGGATCGATCTTTTCCATCCGTCGGCGCGCGTCGACCAGCGTGAAGATGTCGTTGCCGAAGGGCAGCACCGGCGCGGATTCGGTCCACATCTTCTCTTCGCGATCCAGCAACCCGAGTGAGTGGCGAAGCGAGTGGTTCATCAACACGTAGTCGATGCGACCCTGCTGGCTCAGCTTCTCGAAGTCGAGTTCGCGAAGCCGGGATTGCCAACCGTGATAGTATTCACGGAAGCGCTGGCGACGGAGCGGCGCGTAATCGACGGTCCAGCGACGATCGAGAGCGCTGCGGTCACCGGTAAACCGCGAGACGATGTCACGCAGCTCGCTCTCCGTTCCGTGCGGCGACAGGAGTGGCGCAAGGGGCGGCACGTACTGGGCTCCGTCGACGCCTGGTTGAAGGGTCGTGTTCTGGGCGCCAAGCGGCGCGGCCAGAAGCAGGAGCGACAGAGCGTAGCGCGTGCGGGTCATCTGGAGCCTCGAAGGTGGGGAACTGTTCTCAGGAATTCTGTGCTTGTGATATCGACGAGGCCAGAGGCCAGAGGCCAGAAGACTGTGGAACACGATTCACGATTCACCTGCTGAGGGAATAGCATCTTGGAAAAAGCGACGTTAGGGGGCGGCTGCTTCTGGTGCCTCGAAGCAGTGTATCAGGAGCTGGACGGGGTGAAGTCGATCGTCTCCGGGTACGCGGGCGGTCACGTTCCCAATCCTTCATATGAAGCGGTGTGCACGGGAACAACCGGCCACGCCGAAGTTGTGCAACTCGAGTTCGACCCGGCCAAGGTGACGTATCGGGAAATCCTCGAAGCCTTCTTTGCGATCCACGATCCGACCACGCGCGACCGGCAGGGTAACGACCACGGTCCGCAGTATCGGTCGGCGATCTTCTGGCATGACGAGTCGCAACGCGATATCGCGCGGGAAGTCATTGCCAGCCTGACCGCGGAGAAGGCCTTCGATGATCCGATCGTGACTGAGGTGACGAAACTCGATCAGTTCTATCCGGCCGAGTCGTACCATCAGGACTACTACCGTCGCAACTCCGCGCAGCCGTACTGCGCGTTCGTCATTTCGCCCAAGCTGGCGAAATACAGGAAGCGATTTGCGGAGGGCAGCAGGCGAAAAGCGCCGAGCGCAGAGCCACCCAGCCGGGCATGACAGCGGACCTTCCGTCGCTGGCGGCGGATTCGCGCCGCACCTGGTGGCCCGATGCGAAAATCTCGTTCACCAGGATTCGTCGAAGTCTGGAACTCGGATGTGTCGGATGAGACGGAGGCGGCGGATCGGCCATCTGCGGACTGGCCGCCAACGGCGCTACGCTGATGGCGTCGGCAATGTGAAGATGAGATGGATCCCTGCACGCCGAGCGATGGTGAGGGATGGCACGGAGACCCGGGGGGTTGATTGAGGAGAAACTCACACCTGCCGTGATCGGTGCCTTCTGTGACGTCTACAACACGCTCGGGTACGGTTTTCTCGAGCACGTCTACGCGTTGGC
>DATCIJ010000252.1:0-16507 GCA_036507855.1 Gemmatimonadaceae bacterium
CGCAGGTCCCACGCCAGGCGATTGAGTCCGGCCCTCGCCACCGCCCGCTGGGTTCGCACGACCGCGCCGGCGGAGTCGATGATCTCGAGTTTCACGCTGTCCTTTGGCGCTGACTTGAGCCGGACGTTGAATTCCGCGTTGCCGGTCCGCGCCATGCGGAACGCGGGCCGCGGCTCGAACGTCACGATGTCGGCGTCCGCGGCCACGCGATCGGATTGTTCCAGCGTCGTTATGTCTCGCAGCACGAACAGCCCGCGGCCATAGGTCGAGATCACCACGTCGTGCGCCAGCTTCGGCACCACGATCCAGGTGACTGGCGCCGCCGGCAGGCCCTCCTTGAATTGCGTCCAGGTCTTCCCGTCGTCGAGCGAGTGGAAGAACCCGTGTCCCGTTCCCGCGAACAGCATCCCCTTCCGGTTGGGGTTCTCGGCGACCGTCATCACGTAGTCGAGCGGGTGACCGGTGGGCAGCGCGTCGCTGATGCGCGTCCACGTGCGACCATAGTCCGCCGTCCTGAAGAGGTACGGCTTGCGGTCATCCATGAGATGCAGGTCGACCGCGAGATACGCCGTTCCTGGATCAAACCGCGATGGCTCGATGCGCCGCACCGTGCCCCACGCCGGAAGGCCGGTCACATTCTTCGTGAGGTCATTCCAGGTCGCGCCGCCATCGCGCGTGTTCCAGACCTTTCCGTCATTGGTGCCCGCCCAGATCAGACCCCGCTGGATCTGTGAAGGCGCGATGGCGAATACGACTTCTCCATAGAACTGGCCCAGGTTGTCGCCCACGACCCCGCCCGAGAACGCGATGCGGGACGGGTCCTTCGTGGAGAGGTCCGGGCTGATCACGCTCCAGGTCTGTCCCTCGTTCGACGTCTTGAAGATGACCTGGCAGCCGTAGTAGACCGTCTTCGAGTCGAAGGGATCAATCGCGAGAGGCGGCGTCCAGTGGCAACGGTACTTGAGATCGACTGGGTCGGAATCCAGGGTATGCCGCCAGGGGCTCACGGACCGTGCACGACGCGTCCTGGCGTCATAACGAGTCACGGTGTTGCCGTAGCACGTCGCCCAGATGACATCCGGATTCCCCGGCGTGGGAAGCGTGAAGCCGGACTCGCATCCGCCAATGCCCCCGTCCCAGGTCCCGCCGGCGCCACCCCCACCGCCTCCGCCTCCTCCACGTCCGCCTCCACGTCCGCCGGCACCGCCGCCGCCGCGGCCCATGGACGGGACGTTAGGCACCGTGATGGGCGACGTATTGGGCCCCCGCATCGTTCCGTCGTCCTGCCGGTTGCTGTAGACCCAGTACGGCACCTGGTCATCCACGGCCACGTGGTACATCTGCCCGATGGGCAGGGCGACCGATGCATAGGTCTGACCGTGGTTCCGGGTGTATCCGGCGCTGTTGTCGCCCGTGACGGCCCAATGCGCCGGATTCCGCGGGTCCATCCAGACGTCGTGGCAATCACCGCATCCGCCGCCGGTGATCGGGAATGTCTCCCCGCCATCCAGCGATCGGTGCAGGCTGCTGTTGGCGACGATCACTTCGAGGTCATTCTGTGGATTCACCACGACGCGGATGTAATAGCCGGCGCGCCCGATCAGTCGCCGGTCCCAGCTCACCACCCTCCACTTCTCGCCACCATCGTCCGAGCGCCAGAGCGATCCCTGGTTGGCCGTCTGGATCAGCGCGTACACGCGCTTCGAATTGGATGGCGCGACCGCGACGTCGATCTTGCCCACTGGCGACGCCGGCAGACCGTTGGACGACCGGCTCCAGGTAGAGCCGGTATCGCGCGACACGTACACGCCGCTTCCCGCGCCGCCGCTGAACATCGCCCACGTGTGCATAACGACTTCCCACGTGCCGGCGAACAGCACCTTGGGGTTCGACGCATCGATGGTCAGGCCCGAGCATCCGGTCTTCTCGTCGACGAAGAGGACCCGGGTCCAGTGTTCGCCGCCGTCGATGGTGCGAAAGACGCCCCGTTCTTCCTGTGGCCCCGTGGCGCGGCCAAGGGCGCAGGCGAACACGATATCGGGATTCGTCGGGTGCACGATGATCCGGCCGATGCGCCCGGTTTCCGCGAGCCCCATGTGGCGCCAGGTGGCGCCCGCGTCGACGGACTTGTAGATGCCGTCGCCCTGAACATCGCTGTCCCGGATGGCCCACGCTTCACCGGTTCCCGCCCACACGATTCGCGGGTTCGATGGCGCGACGGCCAGTGAGCCGATCGCCTGCACAGGCTGTCCGTCGAAGATCGGCTCGAAGGTCCGGGCGGCATCGGTCGTCTTCCAGATCCCGCCTGACGCGGCGCCCATGTAGTACGTCGTGGTATCGCCGGGCACGCCGGTCACCGCGGCGATGCGACCCGCGGGTTCCGGACCCATCCATTGAAAGCGGAGCGGCGGCGCCGCTGCCCCGGCTCCGTCGCCTCCGCCGCGCCCGCGCTGAGCCGACAGCGGCGTTGCCGAAAGGGAAGAACAGGCAATGAAAAGCGCGACCGTCAGGCGCGCCTGAGTCTCGAGTCTGCGTGACAACATGATGGGTCGGACCGGATCGGGTGGCGGCGCCGCAGGCCGGGTGTCAGCGGCGCGCGTTTCTACGATCCGGCGACTCCACACCGGGCGCAAGTGATGCCTCCGCGAACCTCGTCCTGGCGGGCGCTCCGTGCTGATGACGGCGTACGCCCCGCCAGAGGCGCTCGCCCTGACCCCCGGACATGGCGTCGCTCGCATCCTGCGCAAGCCGGTGGCCATCCCCGAGTTGATCGCCGCGCTCGAGACGGCGCTTCAGCAGGCTGTCTGGCCGAGTCGGGGCGGCGCGGCACGTCACAACGTTATGCGGCATCACGACGTAAGCCCGCCGACGGTCGTCCGCGCCCTCACTGTGCCGGTCCCGTCCCGCGAGACATATTCCTCCGTCTTTTCCAACGCCCCTCAATGGCCACAGCGTCCAGTCAGTCGTCCTCTCCGCCAGGCATCCCAACGGCGCCATACCTGCCCGCCCTGATCCTGTTGTTCATCGGGAGCGGCTGCGCGGCCCTCATCTACGAGATCGTCTGGTTCCAGATGCTCTCCCTGAGCCTGGGATCGAGCGCCATCTCGTTAGGTGTTCTGCTCGGCACGTTCATGGGCGGCATGTGCCTCGGATCGCTGCTGCTGCCGCGGTTCGTGTCCGCGTCGCGGCATCCGGTGCGGGTGTACGCGCAGCTCGAGGCGGGCATCGGCGTCATGGGCCTCGTCATCCTGTTCGTGCTGCCGTATGCCGGCGGCCTGTACACGACGATCGGTGGTCCCGGGTTCGGCGGTCTTCTCGTTCGCGGACTCATCGCGGCGCTGTGCCTGCTGCCGCCGACCCTCCTGATGGGCGCGACGCTCCCCGCCATCGCGCGCTATGTGTCGGCGACGCCGACCGGTGTGTCGTGGCTCGGGTTCTTCTATGGCGGCAACATCGTCGGCGCGGTTTTCGGGACGCTGCTCGCCGGGTTCTACCTGCTGCGCGAGCACGACGTCTGGTTCGCCACCTTCGTCGCGGCCGCCGTCAACTTTGGCGTCGCCGGTCTGGCGTTTCTCTACTCACGGCGTACCCCGCACACGCCGCCCGTTGGCGAGGAGCGCGCGTTCGGGTTCGCGATCCCGAAGGGCTCCTGGCCGGTCTACGCGACGATCGCCCTCTCCGGCATGACCGCGTTAGGCGCTGAAGTCATCTGGACGCGGCTGCTGACGCTGTTGCTGGGCGGCACCGTGTACACGTTCTCGCTCATCCTCGCCGCATTCCTGACGGGGCTCGGGGCAGGGAGCAGCGCCGGGGCGGCGCTGGCCAGGAACGTGAAGAACCCGCGGAACGCGCTTGGGCTCTGCCAATTGCTCCTCGTCGTGGCGCTGGCGTGGGCGGCGTACTCGCAGACCACGGCGCTGCCCAACTGGCCCGTGAACCCCGCGCTGGCGCCCGACCCGATGGCCACGTTCCAGATCGACCTGATCCGGGCGCTGTGGGTCGTCCTGCCGGGTGCCGTGCTGTGGGGGATGAGCTTCCCGCTGGCCCTCGCGGCCATCGCGCAGAAGGACCAGGATCCGGGCCGGCTGGTGGGTTCGGTGTACGCCGCCAACACCGTTGGCGCGATTTTCGGCGCCATGCTCGCCAGTCTCGTCGCCCTGGCGACGCTCGGCACGCAGGGCAGCCAGCGGGCGCTGATGATCATCGCCGCGGTCAGCGCGCTCCTCATGTTCACCATCGAGCTGTCGCGCGAATCGGGAAGGCTGCAGGTGTCGGCCCGCGGCGGCCTGTTCGGGATGATCACCGTGGCGCTGACGGCCCTCCTCGTCTCGCAGGTGCCGCCCGTGCCGCCGTTGCTGGTGGCCTACGGTCGCTATGCGGTCACGTGGCGCGGCAGCCACGGGGAGTTCATCTACGTCGGCGAGGGGATGAACTCGTCGATGGCGGTGTCGCGTGAGGCGAGCGGAGCGCTCAACTACCACAACGCGGGCAAGGTACAGGCCTCGAGCCTCCCCCAGGACATGCGGCTCCAGCGCATGCTCGGCCACCTGACGACGCTGGTGCCCGAGAATCCCAGCCGGGTCCTCGTCATCGGCTGCGGTGCCGGCGTCACCGCGGGCGCGGTGAGCATCAACCCCAGCGTGGACAGCATGGTGATCGCCGAGATCGAGCCGCTCGTGCCCGAGGTGGTGTCGACCTATTTCTCCGAGTTCAACTACGACGTGGTGCGCAATCCCAAGGTGCGCGTGCAGATCGACGACGCGCGCCACTACCTGCTCACGACGCACGGAAAGTTCGACGCGATCACGTCAGACCCGTTCGATCCCTGGGTGAAGGGTGCGGCGACGCTCTACACGAAGGAGTTCTTCCAGGTGATCAAGGACCATCTCAATCCGGGCGGCGTGGTGACGGTGTTCGTGCAGTTGTACGAGGCCGGTACGCTGGCCGTGAAGAGCGAGATCGCCACGTTCCTCGAGGTGTTCCCGAATGGCATGATCTTCGGCAACACGCACCAGGGCGGCGGGTACGACGTCGTGCTGCTGGGCCAGAACGGAGACGCGAAGATCGATATCGACCGCATCGAGTCCCGGCTGGCGAGCCCGGAGTTCGCGACGGTGGCGCAGTCGTTGGCAGAGATCGGCTTCTACAACGGCGTGGATCTGCTGTCCACGTTCGCCGCGCAGGGTCCGCAGCTTCAACCATGGTTGGTCGACGCGCAGGTGAACCGTGACCGCAACCTGCGCCTGCAGTACCTCGCGGGGCTGGGTGTGAACAAGTACGAGCAGGCGCAGATCTACTCCGAGATACTGCAGTACCGTGCTGTGCCGCCAAACCTGTTCGTTGGATCGCCGGAGCGATTGCAGGCGCTGTCGGCCGCGATCATGAACCGCTACTGATTGTCGATCGGCACGAACTGCGATTTACGCGGGTATGGCGGAACACGGATCACGCGGGTTGCACGGATGAACGCCGTTGTTTGCTCGATCCGTGTTGATCAGCGCAATCGGCGTGATCCGCGTCCTGCACTTCCCGTGCCCATCGTCGTGTGCAACTTCCGAGCCGGGATGCGCGTTATGCATTTGGGTCGTCGAGCCGGAGGAATGATGCCGATGTGGGCGCGTGTGCTTGCGGTGCTCTCGATCCTGGAGATCGAATCCTCCATGCGGCCAATACGCACGCCAGCACAGGATCCAGCAGCGGGATCGCCTCAAACCGGGACTCTATCGGTCTTCCTTGATTGCCGGGGGTGCGACGCCCAGTACATCCGCACCGAAATCGCCTACGTGAACTGGGTGCGGGATCGCACGGTGTCCGACGTGCACGTGCTCGTGACGTCGGAGGATGCAGGGGGCGGGGGGGACGCATTCACGCTCGCCTTCATTGGCCAGCGCGCGTACGGCGGCCGCGGTGACACGCTCACCTATACCACGAACGCCACGACGACGAACGACGAGGAGCGCCAGGGCCTGACGCGAACGCTCGCCCTGGGTCTGGTGCAGTTCGTGGCGCGGACCGCAGGAGCGCAATCGCTGCGGATAACGATGCCCCTTGACATTCAGGCCAACGCTCCGGGCGCGCAGACCATGCCGTCCAGTGATCCCTGGAAGGCGTGGGTATTCGAGATCGACCTGAGCGCCGACTTGAGCGGCGAGCAGAACTATCGGAACCGGGAGATCGATGGCGAGATCAACGCCAATCGCACCACGGCCGACTGGAAGTTGAGCCTGGAGTCCCGCTACGACTACTCGAGTGAACGCGCGATTGACGAGGACTTCGACAGCCTGGGGATTGTGACGGCGGCCGACACGATCTACGATCGACAGCGGAGCTGGGGCGTGGAACTGCTGGTCGTGAAGAGCATGGGCAAGCACCTGTCCACTGGTTTCCGCAGTGAGGTCAGGTCGGAGACCTTCCGGAATCAGAAGCTGCGGTTCGAGTTCACGCCGGCGGTCGAGTACAACGTGTTCGACTATGCCGAGGCAACAAGGCGGCGGCTTGCGTTTCAGGTCGCTGTCGGCGTGGATGCCTTCCGGTACGCTGACACCACGATCTTCGACAAGTTGCGGGAAACGTTCCCGATGTACTACACGGCCGCGATCTACGCCACGCGCCAGCCGTGGGGGCAGAGCGGCATGCGCCTCGAGCACCGGGGCTATCTGAATGATCCGTCGAAGCGAAGCACCGAGCTGTCAGGAGATATGAGCGTGCGGCTCTTCCAGGGCTTCAGCGTCAGGTTCGGCGGTGGCTACAGCTGGATCCATGACCAGGTGTACCTGCCGAAGGGCGAGCGGGATCAGGCTGATGTTCTTCTGCGGCGCCGCGCGTTGCTCACCGGGTACGAGTACAACGCGTTCTTCGGATTCACGTACACGTTCGGTTCGATCTTCAACAACGTGGTGAATCCCAGGTTCTTCTAAGGCAGCGAACAGTGATCAGCGATGAGTAAAGGCTCAACCGATCGGCCACGGCGTATGGGAGTGGCTCGATAGCCCGCTGTTCGCTGATCGCTGATCGCTGATCGCTATTTCCGGATTGCCCCCTGCGGTATCGCCGCCCCGTCATGCCGGGGCTCAGAGGCGCCAAACTTCACGCCGTCAGGCATGCTCATGACCACCTGGCCGCGGCCAAAGGTGTCCGAGCGCGGAGCCACCAGCCGGATTTCGTGCCCCAGCGTCTTGAGCGCGTCGCGGGTGGATTCCGGCACCAGCGCCTCGATCTGCACGTCGCAGCCGCGAAATGAGTTCTTTACGAACCGTCCCGCTTCCAGCGCCTGCTGAATCGTCATGCCGTAGTCGGCGATGTTGGAGACGAACTGGGCGTGCGCCTGCGATTGGGTCCAGCCGCCCATGATTCCGAATCCGATCCGCACGCCGTCCTTCTCCATGAAGGCAGGGATGATCGTATGCAGCGGGCGCTTGCGGGGCGCCAGCGTATTCGGCTGGTTAGCCTCCAGCGTGAACAGCGCGCCGCGGTTGTGCAGCGCGAATCCGGCCTTCGGTGGCACGAGTCCGGTGCCGAACGTCGAGTAGATGCTCTGGATCAGCGAGACGATGTTGCCGTCGGCGTCGACCACGGTGAGGTAGATCGTGTCGCCGCCGTGCGCGCCCTCGAGCCCCGCGATCTGCGCCGGCATGACGTCGCAGGCGGCCTTGGTGAGGTCGAGGTTCGCGGCACGCGCCGATGCGTGCTCACGCGACAGCATTTGAGAGACCGGAACCCTGCTGAACTTCGGGTCGCCCACATACCGCAGCATGTCCGCGTAGGCGAGCTTCTTTGCCTCGATCATGACGTGCATCGAACGCGGGTCGTGGAAGCCCCACTCGCCGAGCGGGAAACGCTCCATGATGTTCAGCATCATCAGTGCGGCGATGCCCTGACCTTGTGGCGGCATCTCGTAGACGCGCCAGCCTCGATACGTCGTGCTGATGGGTTCCTGCCACTCGACCTCGAACTCGCCGAGGTCCGCCGCCGTCATGGTTCCCCCAGCGGTCCGCGACAGCGCAAGAATCGCCTCGGCGGTGGCACCGCGATAAAAGCCGTCGCGCCCGTGCTCGGCGATGCGGCGGAGCGTCGCCGCCAGGTTGGGATTCCTGAACACCTCGCCAAACTTCGGCGGACGATCGCCCAGGAAGTATGTCGCCTTCGCTTCTGGCGTCGCCGAAAGCTTGCGTTCGGCTCCGGCCCATTCGCCGGCGATGACTTCACTGACCGGGAACCCGTTGTCCGCGTACCAGATTGCCGATGCCAGGAGCTCGGAGAAGGGCTTTGTCCCGAATCGGCTCCGCATTGCGTCCCAGCCCGCCACGGCTCCCGGCACCGTGACCGCGAAGATGCCGTTGTTAGGCATTCGCGTCAGGCCGCGCTTGGCCAGAAGCGCCGGGGTCAGTCCGGACGGCGCCCAGCCGGATGCGTTGAGGCCATGCAGCTTGCCGGTCTTTGCTTCGTAGATGATCGCGAACAGGTCGCCGCCGACACCGTTCATGTGCGGTTCGACGAGACCGAGCACCGCGTTGGCCGCGATCGCCGCGTCGATCGCATTGCCGCCGGCATCCAGGATCTCGGCGCCGGCCTTGGCGGCCAGTGGCTGGCTGGCCGCGACGATGCCGAGCGTCGTGGTGACGACGGAGCGGCCGGGTACCGGAAGCGGGTAGCCTGCGGGTGTTTGCGCTCCGCTCATCGACAGCGGAGCGGCAGCGGCGACGGCGAGCGCAAAGCGCAAGGCGCAAGGCGCAAAGCGAGGCCGACAGTGATCATGAGCCTCAGTCAGGTTCTGCATTGTGGAGGATCCATGGCTCGGTGCTCGCATGCGCACCCCTTTGCGCATTGCGCTTTGCGCTCACAACGCCAACTCGATCTGCGCCGCTCCGCCCAGCGTCATTGTGCGGTGCTGCGGCGCCGCCTGCAACGTCCCCCGGAATCCCGCGCTGCGCAGTGCCGAGCGCATCGAACGCAGGGCGATCTCCGGCCTGTTGTTGGTCTGGCTCAGGTGACACAGGACGAGGTGCCTCAACCCGCGATGCACGCACTCCCGGGCCATCAGCGCGCACTCGGCGTTGCTGAGGTGACCGTTCGGTCCCGCAACCCGTTGTTTCACCGACCAGGGGTAGGGACCGGTGCGGAGCAACTGGGCATCGTGATTCGACTCCAGGAGCAGCATGTCACAGCCGGTGAAGTTCCCGATGAATCGCTCGGTGAGGTGTCCGATGTCGTAGGCAATGCCGACGCGCTCGCCTGTCGATTTCACCGTGGCGACGATGGAGACCGGCTCCCTGGCATCGTGTGGCGCGCGAATGAAACGGATGGAAAAGTCATCGATCTGGACTTCGGTCTTCGAATCAACCACGTGCTTCACGACACGTTTCTTCTTCGCGTTCTGGCTGGTGACAGGCCGCTCGATCGATACTTCGACAGGCAGTCCGTTCTCGCCCTTGGACGCTTGCGCCTTGCCCTTTGCTTTCAGCGTGCCTGCCGTCGCGTATACCGGCCAGTGCCAGCGTCTCGCCGCGGCGCCGGCGCCACGAACATGATCCGCGTGCTCATGCGTCACGATCAGCGCGCTCACCGACTCGGGTTCGACATCCACTGCTTTCAGGCGGCGCGCGAGTTCTCTCACCCCGAAGCCTGCATCCACGAGAATGCGCTGGTGGTCGCTCTCCAGGACGATCGCGTTCCCTTCGCTGCCCGAGCCGAGGATGTGCACTCTCATTGCTTTGCCTCGACGGCGCGTTCCCATGCCGCGGTCAGTTGTCGCTTCGCCTTTTCGCTCAGCGCCACATCGCGTCGCTTCATCGCGCGCCCGGCCGTCTGGAGAAAGGCGTCGAGCTCCCACAGATCCGATCCATCCAGTCCCCAGGCAAAGGGTGGGACGTACCGCGGCGTCATCCCGGTGCCGTACACGTTGGCCCCAGTGCCAATCACGGCGCCAGTCGTCAGGCGGGTCCCAATGGCCGTCTTGGCGTGGTCTCCAAGGAACGCACCCAGGAACTGCATGCCCGTGCGTTCCAGGCCACGCGGCGTCCAAAGCGCCACGTCCGAATAGTTGTTCTTCAGGTTGCTGTTGACCGTGCCGGCGCCGAGGTTGACCCAGCGGCCAAGCACAGAATGACCGATGAAGCCGTCGTGTCCCTTGTTGGCGAATCCCGTGAATACCGACATGCTGACTTCGCCATGCACACGGCAATGCTCGCCGATCGAGCTGCCGGCAACGCGCCCACCGCTGACGGACGTGCCTTCGCCGATCAGGCAGGGTCCGACAAGACGCGTGAATGCCTGAATGGTGGCGCCACGCCTGACGAGGACGGGGCCAGCGTTGGCATCGATCACGACCTGGGGTTCAATGGTCGTGCCCTGCTCAATGAAGACCGGATGCGTTCCAAGCACGGTCAACTTCGCCGTCGATTCCACCTCACGGAACTCGGCCAGGTCCGGAATATCGGCACTCAGCAGTTCGGGGAGGAGCCGAACGAGGTCCCAGACCTTGTCGAGCCAGCGCCCTGCGATCTCGGCTGGTTGGTCATGTCCGGCGAAGGACTCGAGCCGGCCTCCATCGCGCACAACGTCGCTCGCTTCGATCGCAGCCCGAACGCGGACGGCGGCCAGTTTGCCCGCGCAACTCCAGGCGGCGGCATCGGTCGACAGTGCGCCAAGCCCCACAGCGCAGCGCGAATTCACCAGGATGCTGCCGGCGGGGATGGATCCCGACAGGAATGAGGCGGCGCCTGGCTCGTCAAAGTCGGTCAGGTGAGGAGCCCCGATGAATCCGCGCGTCGACTCACCGGAAGCCATTTCCCACCGCTGCCTCAGGAGCAGGCCACCGGCGCGCAGCTCGCAGCACGGGCGCGTCAGCGCGAACGGCTGGAAATCGGCAGCGACGGCGTCGTCGACGAAGACAAGCTTCACTCGCGATCCCTCACTCGCTCCGGCAGCGCGGCCAACAGCTCCTTGAGATCCGCCGCGTGCTCCGTCGTCGTCACCAGCGTGAGTCCGGCATGCGTTACGACCACCAGGTCCGAAACGCCATACAGGACGACTTCGTTCCCTTCGGCGTGAACGACGTTTCCCGTCGCTTTCACAGCGTGCACCGGGCCCGAGGTCACGTTGCCGGCGCTGTCGGTTCCGCGCACGCGTCGCAGCGCCGCCCAGGTCCCGACGTCATCCCAGCCAAAGTCGCCTGGAATGACCGCTACGCGATCGCTCCGTTCGAGCACGCCCACATCCACCGCGATGGGCTTTGCCACGGCGCCGAAGAAGCCGGCGAGGTCGCCTCGATGGGCGTCCAGCGCGGGCGCCACCTCCCGACAGTGCTTTCGCACTTCGCTCAGGAAGTCGCCGACACGCCAGACGAAGATCCCAGAGTTCCACAGGCAGCCCTCGCGAACCATGACTTCCGCGCGCTCGGGGCCTGGTTTTTCGACAAACTGCGCCACGCGCCGGGCGCCTGACGAATCGGGAATGGCGTCGCCTGGCCGGATGTAGCCGTAACCCGGATCCGGGCGCGAGGGCACCACGCCGACCGTCACCAGCATGTGCGTCGTGGCGGCGACGACGGCGGCACGAGTGAGCGCGGCACGAAAGCCTTTCGGGTCAGCGACCGCCCAGTCGGCGTGGATGCTCATCATGATCGCCGCGCTGCCGCTCTGGCGCTCGATCAGCGCCGCCGCCCACGTCAGCGCCGCCGCCGTTCCCGCCGGTCGAGGCTCGGCGACTATGTGCCCGGGCGCGATCTCGGGTGCGAGCGCCCGGATCGGTTCGACGAGCGAAGCGTTGGTGAGGATCAGCGTCCGCGAGGGGTCGCACAGCGGAGCCATGCGATCGATGGAGTCCCTCAGCAGGGGCCTGTCACTCGCCAGTGGCAACAACTGCTTGGGCCGGTGCGACGTACTGACCGGCCAGAAACGCGAGCCCACGCCACCCGCAAGTACGACGCACCAGACGATGGCGGTGCCCGCTGCCCGCTGCCCGCCGCCCGCAGACTCAGTCACGCGGATCCGGTTCCACGCTTACCCCGGCCAACTCCGCCGTCCGGTGGAGCAGGCGTTTTGGCGAGAACGGTTTCGTCATGAAGTCAGTCGCGCCTAACGTCATTGCCCGCTCGCGCTGCATCTCGTGCCCGGCGGCGGTGAGGATCACGCAAGGCAGTTCCTTCGTCCGGTCGTTCGCTCGCATCCGCGCCAGCACTTCCAGTCCCGACACGTGCGGCATCATCAGGTCGAGCCAGACCATCTTGAGGTCACCCTCGCGATCGAGCGCCTCGAGCGCCTGGATCCCGTCGAAGGCCAGCGTGACACGGAACGGACCCTGTTCGAGCTTCATCTGGATGATGCGCCCGACGTGCGGTTCGTCGTCAACCACAAGAACGTGCGCGCGGTCTGTCATCGCGGGGGCAGTCACACCAGGGAGGCGATGTTGGCGCGGTGACGCCGGAGATCGTACAGGAGCGCGCCGAGGTGCGCACTCGCGTGGACGATGAGGAGGAGAATCGCTTCCGGTGAAACGGCGGAGATGATGGCGTGACCACGCTCGTACTCGATCACCGTGGTAACCAGCGACCCGCGTCCGGCGGCCTGCCCAATGCCTTCAGCGGCCGAGACAACGGCAGGCGTCAACGCGGCCAGGTGTTCGCCGTCGAGGTCGTCGTTGGTCCGCGTGTCAATCGGGAGGCCATCCCGCCCCAGAATCACTACGGCCTCGACACCTTCGCGCTGCGCGAGCGCCCGAACGAGGTCGTGAATAGTGGGCAATGGCAGCTCCGCCGATGTTCGTGCGAAGCCTAATTGGGGACAGGATGAAGTCAAGCGAGCAATCGCTTGAAGTATCACAGGTTAGGAGGTTACTGTTCGCCGTGATCCTCAGCTCACTTTCCGGTCTTCTGCACCGCTCCGGCAGCCGCCGGATCCTGGTCATTCTGGGCGCCACGGCTGCCATCGGCGCCGCCGCGTGCGACGACCCGTTTGCCCCGCGTGCCACGACCTCGGTCCGAACCGACAGCTTCATTGTGTTCTCGGTTTCCCAGACGCCGGTGAACGTCCCGGCGGCGTTCAACATCATCTTCTTCACGCCGCTCCGGCTCGAGCCGACCTACGGTTTCGATCTGGCTTTCGACATCGACGATGCCGGCAAGGCGGTGCTGATTCCGGTCAGACTCGTTGGCGGCGCGGTGACCGCGGGTCGGCGCGTGGGATTGCAGCGAATTGCCGGGGCGTACGATGAGGTGACGCGAGCGCCCACCTCGGGCTACCAGTATGATTCGACCCTGACGCTCGACGTGGGTGAGGCCTCGCTCGTGGAGCTGCAGACGGATGTCTGCCAGTTTCAGACGTCGCAGCTGGTCTACGCCAAACTCCAGATCAAGTCCGTCGACCCCGTGTCGCGCACGATTGTCTTCCGGATCACCTACGATCCGAACTGCGGCTTCAGGTCCTTCCTGCCGGGCGTACCAACGAACTGAATGCAGATTGCTGATCGCTGATCGCTGATCGCTGATCGCTCGTCCCTCGTCTCTCGTTCCCTGCCCATGCATGATGCCCGCATCTTCCGCGAACAGGTCGAGCTGTTGCGGGACGCCATGCGCCGGCGGCGGAAGCTCGACGACCTGGCGCCGGTGCTGGACCGTGGCGTCGCGCTCGAATTGGAGCGCCGCGCTGTCATCCAGGCGGTCGAGGAACGGAAGGCCGCTCGTAACACCAGCTCGCAGGAAGTCGCACGGCGAAAAAAGGCCGGCGAGGCCGCCGACGATCTGATCGCGTCAGGCCGCGAGCTTGGTGAGGAGATTCAGCGACTCGAAAACGAACTTGCCAGGGCCGAGGCCGAACTGCGGGACATCCTGCTCGGTGTCCCGAACATCACGCTTCCCGATGTCCCCGAAGGCGGCGAGGAAGCGAACAGGATCGTTCGTTCGTGGGGCACACCGCGACCCGCTGACGGTGTGCGGCCACACTGGGAGATCGGTGAGGAACGCGGCATCATCGACCTCGCGCGGGGGGCCAAGATCAGCGGTTCCGGATTCATCGTGTTTCGCGGACTGGGAGCCCGCCTGACGAGGGCCCTCATGAACTTCTTCATCGACGTGCACGTTCGCGAGCACGGCTACGAGGAAGTCTGGGTGCCCATCGTGGTGAATCGGGCGTCGATGACGGGCACCACCCAGCTGCCGAAGTTCGAGGACGACATGTACGCGCTGCGCGATGAGGACCTTTTCCTGGTGCCTACCGCGGAAGTCCCCGTCACCAACCTGTATCGCGACGAGATTCTCGAGAGCGCAACGTTGCCGCGCGGGTTCGTCGCGTACACCCCATGCTTCCGGCGCGAGGCCGGTGCGGCGGGGAAGGACACCCGGGGCCTGCTCAGGGTGCACGAGTTCGACAAGGTCGAGATGGTCCGCTATTGCACGCCCGAGCAGGGCGATGAAGAGCATGAGCGCCTGACGAGGCACGCCGAAACGCTGCTGGAACGCCTCGGTCTTCCCTATCGCCGCGTCCTCCTCGCCGCCGGCGATACCGGATTCGGCGCGGCGCGATGCTATGACCTCGAGGTCTGGGCGCCGGGCGTCGGCAAGTGGCTCGAGGTCTCGTCGTGCAGCACGTTCGTCGACTTCCAGGCCCGGCGCGCCAACATTCGCTATCGCCCGTCGCCGGGCGACAAGCCACGATTCGTTTACACCCTGAACGGCTCCGGCCTGGCCTTTCCGCGCGTCATCGCGGCGATACTGGAGCACTACCAGCAGCCCGATGGCTCCGTCACGGTCCCCGACGTGTTGCGGCCGTACCTGGGAACAGACGTTTTGTGACTTGCTCGTCGCTGATCGCTCGTCGCTCTTCGCTGCCCTAGACATGCGTCGCGGCGTCATCGTCATCGTGATGGTGCTCGTCGCGCTGCTGCTCGGATCCTACGTCCTCTTTACGCAGCGCGTCGTGGTGGAGCTCCGCCGCGAGGCGCAACGCACCAGCGAGATGTTCGCCGAGGTGCTGGCGGCACAGGACCCTAACGTCGATCCTGCATCCGCCCTCCTGGAGCTCGCCAACGACATCCGCGAGTCCGGCGTGCCGATGATCGTCACCGACGCGAACGGGAATCCAACCGCCACCGCGAATCTTCCGTTCGACGAAAACGATCCCCGCGCGCGCGAATGGATCCCGCGGCTCGACGCCCAGAACGCGCCGATCTTCGCGCGAGGGCTTGGCACCAATCAGGTGATTCACTTCGGGCACACGCGCCTGGTGCGTGGACTCCAGGTCATTCCCATGGCCCAGGTGGGGATTCTCGCCCTGCTGCTGCTGGCCGGCGGTTACGCGGTGCAGACGCGGGCTCGCGCCGATCGCGAACGGGTCTGGGCCGGCATGGCCAGGGAGTCGGCGCATCAACTTGGCACGCCCATCTCCAGCCTTTCCGGATGGATCGAGCTGCTCGGCGATCGCGAAGGCGACGAGCTTGGCCAGCGCGCCGTCGGGCACATGGCCGGAGACATCGAGCGCCTCGAGCGCGTGGCGCACCGCTTCGAGCGGATCGGGCGGCCGCCGCAGCAGGAGCAGGTCAACGCCGCCGAGATTCTCGAACGGGTGACGAACTATTTCGGCGCTCGCGTGCCGACGCTGGCGCATGCGGTTGCCCTCGAGGTTCGCACGTCCGGCGACTTGCCGCTCAAGGGCGATCCGGTGCTGATCGAGTGGGCGCTTGAAGCGGTCGTGAAGAACGCGGTCGACGCGCTCGCCGGGCGCGGGGGACGCATTGTCATCGAGGGGGCGCGGCTTCCCGAAGGCGACATTCGCATCCGCGTGACGGACGACGGGCCGGGCGTCCCTCGCGAATTGCGACGTCGAGTCTTCGAGCCTGGTTTCACGACCAAGGAGCGCGGCTGGGGAATCGGCCTCGCGCTGGCGCAACGCATCGTGGCCGAGTGGCATCGAGGGTCCCTGACGCTGGTTCCGTCCGAACGCGGGGCCCGGTTCGAGTTTATTTTCCCTGCATGACTTCTGTAGATGTACGCGGTGACCTGCTGTCGGGGCTGAACCCTGCGCAGCGGGAGGCAGTGGAGCACGGTTCGGGACCGCTGCTCGTCCTGGCCGGTGCGGGTTCGGGGAAGACCCGCGTGCTCACCCGGCGCGTGGCGCGATTGATCGAGCAGGAGGGCGTTCCGCCGCATCAGGTGCTCGCGGTGACGTTCACCAACAAGGCGGCGGGCGAAATGCGCTCGCGCATCGCCGATCTGCTGGGTTCGGAGCCGGCGGGGATGTGGTCGGGAACCTTCCATGCCATCGGCGCGCGGCTGCTGCGCATCCACGCTGCCCTCGCCGGTCGCACGCAGAGCTTCACGATCTACGACGAGGACGACACGCTCGCGACCGTGAAGCACATCATGGAGCGGCTGCGGATCTCGCCCAAGGATCGTCCCCCGCAGGCGATCGTCGCCGCGATCTCGGACGCGAAGAACGCGCTCGTTTCGGCGCAGGAGTATGAGAACCTCGCCATGGACCCGTTCTCGAAGTCCGTGGCCCAGGTCTATCGCGAACTC
>DATCIJ010000253.1:0-48611 GCA_036507855.1 Gemmatimonadaceae bacterium
CCCGGACCGGCTTCCCGAGTCGGGGCCCGATCTGCGCACGAGCATCGACCTCGACCTGCAACGCTTCACCGCAAGCCTCTTCGACTCGACCATGCAGGGCGGCGCGGTGGCGATCGATCCGACGACCGGCGCCGTGCTCGCGTTGCACAGCGCGCCGGCGTTCAACCCTAACGACTTCATCGGCGGAATCTCGGCGCCGAAGTACCGGGCGCTGCTCACCGATCCGAGGAAACCGCTCTACAACAAGGCCCTGCAGGGGCGATATCCACCGGCGTCCACGTTCAAGCTGGCGACGGCCGTCATCGCGCTGCAGGCGGGGGTCGTTGGCCTCGGAGACCGGATGCCGGAGCCGTGCCACGGCAGCTACCAGTTCGGGTCACGCGCTTTCCGCTGCTGGGAGAAGGACGGCCATGGTTCGCTCACGTTGGCCCAGGCCATCGAGAAGTCATGTGACGTCTACTTCTACCAGCTCGGCCTGAAGCTGGGCCTCAACCGGTTCCTCTCGGGAGGGATGGCTCTTGCCCTCAGCCGCGCGACCGGCATCGACCTGCCTGACGAGAATGCGCCCGGCTGGCCGGAAGCGACGAGTTATTTCGATCGACGGTATGGACGCGGGAAGTGGACGAATGCCGTCACGCTCAATTTGGCGATCGGGCAGGGCGAGAACGACCAGACCGTGCTCAGCATGGCGCGTTTCTACACGGCGCTTGCGACCGATGGGAATGCCGTGCGCCCGTCGATCGTGCCGCGGGCAGTGGAGCGGACGAAGCTGTTCGACCTGACCCCGGACCAGCTGGCTGGACTTCGTGAGGCGCTTCATGGCGTGGTCTCGACGCGCGGCACCGCGGCCAGCGCGGCGATCAAGGGCGTGGAGGTAGCCGGGAAGACGGGGACATCGCAGAACCCGCACGGCCGGGACCACGGGTGGTTCGTGGGCTTCGCGCCGAAGGATGACCCGAAGATCGTGGTGGCGGTTCTCGTGGAGTTCGGCGAACACGGGTATATCGCCGCCCGCATCGCGACGAAGATGATGGAGCGCTACCTCAAGACGACCGTCATCCAACCTGTGAATGTGACTGGCGGATGATCCGGAAGGCGATCGCGGACTATCCACTGGCGATGATCGCGCTGCTGCTGACAGCGTTCGGCATCGCGGTGGTCTACAGTGCCGGCCAGACCGAGGTGCCGAACGCCGCGGTACAGGCGGCGTGGATGCGGCAGCTCATGTGGCTGGCACTGGGCCTCGTCGCCTTTCTCGTCGCGACCCGCCTGTCGGTGCGGTTCCTCGAATGGGCGGCGCTGCCGGCGTACCTGGTGGGGATGGGGCTTCTCGTCCTTACCCTCATCATCGGATCCGGCGCCGGCACGGCGGCGAGCATGAGAGGGTGGATCGGGATCGCTGGATTCCGTCTCCAGCCCTCTGAATTCGCCAAGATCGCCGTGGCGCTGATGCTCGCAAGGGTTCTCGCGTCGTACCGTGTGCCTCCGCGTTCGCTCTTCGAGCTCATCAAGCCGGCCATCGTCGTGCTGATCCCGTGGGTCCTCGTTATGCTGCAACCGGACCTGGGCACCAGCCTTGTCTTCATCGGCCTGTTTTTCGCGATGCTGTTCTGGTCGGGCGTATCCGGCACGCTGCTGCTCCTGGCCGCGAGTCCGGTGGTCAGCCTGGTGCTGGCGGGCAGCACCGGCCTGTGGATCGCCTGGTTCATCCTGCTGCTGGTGGTGGTGTGGTTGTACAAGCCCTACGTCGTCGAGGGCGTGGTGCTGGTGATCGCGAACCTGACGATGGGTGTCGCGGCGCCGATCCTCTGGGACAAACTCGAGCCTCACCAGCGAGATCGGTTGCTGGTCTTCCTCGATCCGGCGCGGGATCCGAAGGCGTCAGGCTACCAGATCGCGCAGTCGAGAATCGCGATCGGATCGGGTGGCTGGACGGGGAAGGGCTACACGCAAGGGACGCAGAAGCGGCTGGCGTTCCTGCCCGAACAGCATACGGACTTCATCTTCGCCGTGGTTGGCGAGGAACTGGGCTTCCTTGGGGTCGCCGCCGCGCTGACGCTCTTCCTGTTCCTCTTCCTGCGCGTGATCCGCGTGGCCACCCGGGCCAGCGATTCATTCAGCAGCCTGGTCGCGTTCGGGCTCGCCGGAAGCTGGTTTGTGCATGTCATCGTGAACGTCGGGATGACGATCAACCTGATGCCGATCACTGGCATCCCGCTCCCATTCTTCTCCTACGGCGGGTCGTTTCTTCTGGCCTGCTGGATCGCCGTGGGCATGCTGGTACGGATCTCGGCAGAGGGTCGCGGGAGAGCGGCGGAGCTGCCCTTGGGTTAGGTCCGAGGCCAGAGGCCAGAGGCCAGAGAGGGGGCGCTTCACCCGTCTCCCCTCGCGGGTCTCCCGGCGCCATCTTACTTCATGGCTTGGTTCAAGAAGGAGAAGAAGCCGCGCGCCCCGCGCACCGAACGCCTCGAAATCCCGGCTGACGTCTGGGAGAAATGCGAGGCGTGCGGCCACACGGACATCCGCGAGAAGTTCCTCAGGAACTTCAGCGTGTGCCCCAACTGCGACTATCATCGCCGGCTGAGGGCGATCGATTACGCGCGGATCCTTTTCGACGAGAATTCCTGGACCGAGACCGAGACGGAGCTCCGCTCGGTCGATCCACTCCAGTTCCCGGACTATCAGGCCCGGATCAAGAAGGCGCGCCTTGTCGCGGACTACGACGCCATCCTCACCGCCGCGGGCACCATGGTCGAGATGCCGGTCGGCATCGGCATCATGGACTTCGCCTTCATGGGCGGGTCGATGGGCTCGGTAGTGGGCGAGAAGATCTCCCGGCTGGCGAATCGCTCGCTCGAGAAGAAGCACCCGCTCATCATCGTCTCCGCGTCAGGCGGCGCCCGGATGCAGGAAGGCGTGCTGTCGCTGATGCAGATGGCCAAGGTGAGCGCGGTCCTTTCCCAGCTCGCGGAGCGGCGCATTCCCTACGTCTCGATCCTGACCAACCCGACCACCGGTGGCGTGAGCGCCAGCTTCGCGATGCTCGGTGACGCCATCATCGCTGAACCGGGCGCCGTGATCGGCTTTGCCGGCCCGCGGGTGATCAAGCAGACGTTAGGCCAGGACCTGCCTGAGGGATTCCAGACCGCCGAGTTCCTGCGCGACCACGGCATGCTGGACGCGGTGGTGCACCGGCGCGACCTCAAGTCCACGGTTGGACGCCTCCTGCGCCACATGAGCGGCAAGCCCGCCGTCGCGGGGTGGGCGACCGCCTGAACGGCTACCGCGCCGCGCTCGACTACCTGTTCGAGCGCACGACTGGCGGTTCCAGGTTCGGGCTCGAGCGGACAGCGGCGCTGCTGGCCGCGCTGGGGGACCCGCACGATCGCCTGCGCGTGTTCCACATCGCGGGGACCAATGGGAAGGGAAGCGCCTGCGCGACGCTGGAGGCGATCCTTCGCCACGCCGGATTTCGCGTGGGGAAGTACACGTCACCGCACCTGGTCGACTTTCGCGAGCGGTTCCTGGTCGACGGGCGCGCGGTGGACGAGGAGTACGTCGTCCAGTTCATCGAGCGCTGGACGCCCGAGGTGGAGCGTACCGGCGCCACCTTCTTCGAGGCCACGACGGCCATGGCCTTCGACTGGTTCGCGCGTTCCGAGGTCGACGTCGCGGTGATCGAGACCGGCCTGGGTGGACGGCTGGACTCGACGAACGTCGTTAGGCCCGTGGTCGCCGGCGTCACGGCCATCGGCATCGATCACGTGGAGTACCTGGGCAACACCCGGGAGTCGATCGCGTTCGAGAAAGCCGGAATCTTCAAGCCCGGCGTTCCGGCGGTGATCGGCGAGCCGGACCGGCTGATTGCCGGGCTGCTGGAGAAGCATGCCCTGGAGCGCGGCGCGGCCTCCGTCGCCAGCGTCTGGCGTGACGCTCCGCCGTCGCGGATCACGGTGACCGAGAGGGGAACGGGGTTCGACGTCACGCTCGGCGATGAATCGGCCCGGCTGCAGACCCCCCTGGCCGGGGCGCATCAGGCCTCGAATGCCATGGTGGCGCTGCTGATGCTTCGCGCCGCCGGCACACCGTGGTCCGTGACCCTCGCCGAAGCCGCGGCGGGGCTGGGGAGCGTGCGACTCCCGGGGCGCTTTCACCGCGAGGGTCGTTTCATATTCGATGTCGCTCATAATCCGGATGGCGCGTCCGTTCTGGCGGCGACGGTGAAGGCGTTGGGCGAGCCGCGTCCGGTGGCGGCGCTGCTCACCGTACTCACCGACAAGGACTGGCGGGGGGTGATGGGCGCGCTGGCGTCCGTGGTTGACGTGTTCGTCCTGACGTCGGCGCCCACCGCGCCGGCGAGCCGCGCGTGGAACGCCCGGGAGGCGCTCGCGTACGCGGAAGCCCGCGGATGGGAGGCGGTCCTCGAGCCCGATTTCGATCGCGCCATTGACACGGCCTCCGCGATCGCCGCGACTGTTCTGGTGACCGGTTCGTTCCATACAGTGGGCGACGCGATGGCTCGCTTGCAGGTCGATCCGCTCGCCGGGTAGCTTTCCCCAATGTCAGCGGGAGCACTACCCGGATTCCGAGATTTCTACCCCAAGGAGCTGGCCGAACGCGAACACGTTTTTCGCGCGTGGCACGACGTCGCGCGCCGGTTCGGATTCGAGCAATACGATGGTCCGCCGCTGGAATCGTTGGAGTTGTACACCAGGAAGAGCGGTGACGAAATCGTAGGACAGCTCTACAACTTTACCGACAAGGGTGGGCGCGAGGTCGCGTTGCGGCCGGAGATGACGCCCACCTTCGCGCGGATGGTGTCGGCGCGCGCCAATTCCCTGCGCAAGCCGGTTCGCTGGTACTCGATCCCCCAGCTCTTCCGCCACGAGCGGCAGCAGAAGGGCCGACTTCGCGAGCACTTCCAGCTCAATGTCGACATCGTGGGCGAAACCGAGGTGGCGGCCGATGCAGAGTTGCTGGCCGTCGCTCTCGAAGTCATGCGCTACTGCGGGCTCGGTTCCAGTGACGTCGTGGCGCGCGTGTCCGACCGCGGGCTGCTGACCGCGCTGCTGGAAGCGTGGGGTGTGCCTGACGAGGCGGTGCCCGAAGCATATGCGGCAATCGACAAGATCGACCGGGACCCGCGCGAGCGGCTGGTGGAGCGCCTGACTGCCGCCGGCCTGTCCAACGACGTGGCGACCCAGGTGCTTGACGCGGTTGCTGCATCGGACGTGAAGGCGCTCGGCGCGACCTTCGGTCACATTCCGGCGGTTCGCGTCGGTCTGGAGCGTATTGAACAGTACCTGTCGCTCGTGGACGCGCACGGGCTGGGCGAGTGGGTGCGCCTCGATCTCTCGATCGTTCGTGGGCTGGCGTACTACACGGGCATCGTCTTCGAGTTGTTCGACCGGAAAGGCGAGTTCCGCGCGATCTGTGGCGGCGGCCGTTATGACAACCTCCTCCGTGATCTCGGCGACGTGGATCTGCCCGCACTCGGGTTCGGGATGGGTGATGTGGTGCTTGGCGAGTTGCTTCGCGCGCGTGGACTGATGCCGCCGGAACTTCACAGTTCCGACTTCTATATTGCCGCAGAGGACCCTGTCACTGACGCGGACGTTGTCCGGCTGGCGACATCGTTGCGGCGGCTGGGGGCGTCGGTAGAATACGCGTTCCACCGTGGTTCCCTGGGGAAGCAGCGTAAGGCGGCTTGGAGTTCGTTGGTCAACTACATCGTCGAGGTGAGACCGGCTCCGGACGGAATCCGCGTGATGCTCCGGGATGGCGCCGGCGCGGGATTCGTGAGCGCCGTATCGAACGAGCGAACACTCGGGGACATCCTCGGCGAGGCGCTGATGGAGCCGGCCGACCTGTTGAACGTGGTCCGGGCCCATCCGCGGTCGGTACGGCCCGACTTTGTCGTCCGGGCGGAATCATGACGATGCCACGCCGAGTCACGAGTCACGAGTCACGAATCACGAGCTAATGGCAGAGGACAGAAAGCTCACCACCCGTCAGGCGGACTTCAGCGCCTGGTACAATGAACTGGTTCTGCGTGCCGAGCTGGCGGATTACTCGCCGGTGCGCGGATGCATGGTCATTCGTCCCAATGGCTATGGCATCTGGGAGCGCATGCAGCGCGCCCTCGACGACATGTTCAAGGCGAGCGGGCATGAGAACGCCTATTTCCCGCTGTTCATCCCCGAGAGCTTCATGCACAAGGAGGCCGAGCACGTCGAGGGCTTCGCTCCGGAACTGGCCGTCGTCACGCACGGCGGTGGGAAGGCGCTCGAGGAACCGCTCGTTGTCCGTCCAACCAGCGAGACGATCATCTACTCGATGTATGCCAAGTGGGTGCAGAGCTATCGCGACCTCCCGATCAAGATCAACCAGTGGGCGAACGTGGTGCGCTGGGAGATGCGCACGCGCCTTTTCCTGCGAACAATGGAATTCCTCTGGCAGGAAGGACACACCGCGCATGCCACACACGACGAGGCTGAAGAGGAAACACGCCTGATCCTCGGGATCTACCGGGAGTTCATGGAGCAGTGGATGGCGATGCCGGTGGTGACGGGGCTCAAGACGCAGTCGGAAAGGTTCGCCGGCGCGCTGCGCACGTACGGGTGCGAAGCGATGATGCAGGACAACAAGGCCCTGCAGGCGGGAACGTCGCACAACCTCGGCCAGAATTTCGCGAAGGCGTTCGAGCTGCAGTTCCAGGGTGAGTCGGGCGCGATGGAGTACGCCTGGAACACGAGTTGGGGCGTTTCGACCCGTCTGGTCGGCGGACTGGTGATGACGCACGGTGACGACGTCGGCCTTCGCACGCCGCCTCGCCTGGCGCCCACCGAGGTCGTCATCGTTCCGATCTGGAAGAGCGACGAGGAACGGGCGCGACTGCTGGAAGCCGCCGACAAACTGCGTGAGCACCTGACCGGCTGGAGCGGCCGCGGTGATGACCGCATTCGCGTTCGCATCGATTCCCGTGAGGGCATCAAGCCGGGGGCGAAGTACTACGAGTGGGAGTTGCGCGGCGTCCCGGTTCGTCTCGAACTGGGTCCACGCGACCTGGAGAAGAACGCCTGCGTGGCGGCGCGTCGCGACAAGCGCGAAAAGACATCGCTGCCGCTCGACGGCCTGGCCACCGCGGTCGGGGCGCTGCTCGACGACATCCAGACGTCGTTGCTCGCCGAGGCCCGCGCCCGGCGGGAGGCCAACAGCATCCGCGAGCCCATCACCTATGATCGCTTCCGGGCGTTGATGGATGGCGAAGGGGCGTTCGTGTACGCCGGCTGGAACGGAGATCCCGCGATCGAGGCCAAGGTGAAAGCCGAGACCAAGGCCACGATTCGCTGTCTCCCCGATCCGGAGTTTCGGACGACGCCGAAGCCTGCGAAGTGCATGGTGACCGGAGAGCCGGCGCAGCACGAGGTCGTGTGGGCCAGGGCCTACTGACCCCCGTGCTGGCGCTCCGCGACGGTGCACTGGCCTGCGAGGGCGTGGCGCTCGATACGCTCGCCGAAGCGGTGGGCACGCCCTCCTACGTCTACTCGTCGGCGGCGATCCGGGACCAGTTCAGGCAACTGGACAAGGCGCTCTCCGGCATTCCGCATCGCATCCACTATTCGCTCAAGGCGAACGCGAACTGGGCCATCCTGCGCCTCGTCCGTTCGTTAGGCGCTGGTGCCGAAGTGGTGTCCGGCGGCGAACTCTATCGCGCGTTGCAGGGCGGCTTTGCGCCGGAAGATGTCGTGTTCGGCGGTGTGGGGAAGAGCGCGCGGGAGCTGGGCGAGGCGGTCGAGGCCGGAATCCGGCTGGTCAACGTCGAGTCCGAGGCCGAACTGCGGCTGCTGGACGGCATCGCCTGCGAACGGAAGCGCAGGATTCCCGTCGGCCTCCGGCTCAACCCGGAAATCACCGTCGACTCCCCGCACGCGTACATCCAGACAGGAGGGAAAGGACACAAGTTCGGCATTCCCTACGACGACGGATTGTCGGCCGCCCGTCTGGCGGCGTCGCTCCCGTGGCTGGAGCTGGCGGGCCTCGACATGCACGTGGGCTCGCAGTTGGCGGTCCTGGACGCCTATGAGCGGGGCCTGGAGCGGATCTTGTCGTTGCTGGAAGCGGTCCGTGCCGAGGGTATCGATTCCATCCGGTACCTCGACATCGGTGGCGGTCTGGCCGTGCCTTACGAGGACGAGAGGCCGCCCGATCTCCGCGCGTATGGTCGCATCGTCCGTGACGTGGCCCGGCGCAGCGGGCTCGAGATCCTGGTCGAGCCGGGGAGATTTCTCGTTGCCGACGCCGGGACGCTGTTGACCCGGGTGCTGTACCGGAAGCGAAGCGGAGGCCGCGAGATCGCGGTGACCGACGCCGGCATGACGGAGTTACTGCGCCCGTCGCACTACCAGGCCTACCATCACATTGAACCGGTGCGACCGCGCCAGCGCGTGACGGTCCGGATCGATGTTGTTGGACCGGTCTGCGAGAGTGGCGACTTCCTTGCGCTCGACCGCGAGATGCCCGATATCGAAGCCGGCGATCTGCTGGCGATCCGCACCGCCGGCGCCTACGGATACAGCATGGCATCGAACTACAACGCCAGGCCACGCTCCCCCGAAATTCTCGTCGACGGCGACCGATACGCGGTCACGACCGATCGTGAGGAGTACCAGGACCTCATTCGGCTCGAGCGACACACGCTCGACTGGAAGAACCCCTGATGCTCCTCGGCCTCCTGTCCGACACGCACGACCGGCTGCCGGCGATCGACGGCCTGGTGCGCGAGATGCTCGCCCGGGGTGTCGGGATGGTTGTGCACGCTGGCGACTACTGTTCACCCTTCGCGCTGCGGCCGCTGCTCGAGCACAACGTGGCGACAGCGGGAGTGTTCGGACGGAATGACGGCGATCACGAAGGACTGAAAGCCTACGCGGCGTCCGGATTCGGCATCGAGTTGTTCGAATCGCCGCACAGCATGGATGTCGCCGGACAGCTCATCCTCGTCGTGCACGACCTCGGCGACGTCTCCACGCACTCGATCGAGCAGCACGGCATCGTGGTTCACGGCTTCACGCATCGCGAGGAGATGAAGACTCGTGGCGATACGCTGATCGTGAACCCCGGCGAGGCATGTGGCTGGCTCTATGGTCCGCCTTCGGCCGCGATCCTCGACCTCGACACCAGACGCGTCGAATTCATCCAGCTGCCTGACACGGCATGACCGATCCGACCACGGGAAGCCGGATACTCATCATCGACTACGGCTCCCAGTTCACCCAACTGATAGCGCGGCGCGTTCGTGAGGCGCGCGTCTACTCCGAGATCCACCCGCCGCATGTCTCGATCGACTGGATCCGCCAGTGGAAACCCACGGGGATCATCCTGAGCGGCGGCCCGAATTCCGTGTACGACGAGGGAGCACCCACCGCGCCGCGCGAGATTCTCTCCCTGGCCCCGGTCCTTGGCGTCTGTTATGGGATGAACCTGATTGTCCAGCTCGAAGGGGGCCGCATAACGCCGGCCACGGAGCGCGAGTATGGCCGCGCCATGCTGGACGTCGAACAACCGTCCGGGCTGTTCGAGGGGTTCGATCCCCACGAGCAGACACAGGTCTGGATGAGTCACGGTGACCAGGTCGCGGCGCTCCCTTCGGGGTACGTGCCCGTGGCAAGCAGCAGCAGCAGCCGGTACGCCGCCTTTCGGCATTCGTCACGACCGATCCATGGCGTGCAGTTCCATCCCGAGGTGGCGCACTCGCTTCGCGGCAAGGACATCATCGCCAACTTTCTCTTCGGCGTCTGTCACGCGAAGCCGACCTGGACTCCCGGTGCGTTCATCGCCGACGAAGTGCTGAAGATCCGCGCCCAGGTCGGCCCGTCGCGGGCGATCTGTGGACTGTCGGGCGGCGTCGATTCGTCGGTGGCGGCCATGCTTGTGCATCGCGCGATCGGCGACCAGCTCACCTGTATCTTCGTGGACAACGGGCTGCTGCGACTGCACGAGCGCGAGCAGGTGGAGCGGATGTTCCGCGCAAATCACGGCATCAACCTGATCACGGTGCGCGCCGAGGATCGCTTCCTGTCGGCGCTGAAGGGGGTCGAGGATCCGGAGGAAAAGCGGCGGATCATCGGTCACACGTTCATCGACGTCTTCGAAGCGGCAGCCAAGGACGTGGGGAGCGACGTGAGGTTCCTGGTCCAGGGCACGCTGTATCCCGACGTGATCGAGAGCGTCTCACCGCGCGGCGGTCCGTCGGTGACGATCAAGACGCACCATAACGTCGGCGGCCTGCGTCCCGACATGCCATTCGCGCTGATTGAGCCGCTTCGGGAGTTGTTCAAGGATGAAGTCCGCAACGTCGGACGTGAGCTCGGTCTTCCCGAGGAGATGGTGGGACGGCATCCGTTTCCGGGGCCGGGGCTCGGCATTCGCGTATTGTCGGACCTCACCGTGGAGAAGCTCGACGTCCTTCGGCAGGCAGACGCGATCTACCTGGAAGAGATCCGGGCCGCGGGTCTGTACGACGACATCTGGCAGGCGTTCGCGGTGCTGCTGCCGGTGCGGTCGGTCGGTGTCATGGGTGACTACCGCACCTACGAGAACGTGGTCGCGCTCCGGGCCGTGACGAGCACCGACGGGATGACGGCGGATTGGTTCCCGTTCCCCCATCACATCATCGCGCGTATATCATCCCGGATCATCAATGAAGTGAAGGGTGTGAATCGCGTGGTGTATGACGTCTCGTCCAAGCCTCCTGCGACGATCGAATGGGAATAGGACGATCGCGTCTGATTGCTGCCGAGATTCCGCTGAACGAGAGTGAACACGGATTCAGCGGAAACGACAGATCAAGACCGATCAGACTTCTTGTTTAACAGCGACACAGATCCGGCCGTGTCCGATCTGACCAGCGTTCACGTTGCGTGCGCAGCCGATGCGGGGTACGTGAAACCCCTGGCAGCGATGCTTCACTCGTTGCTTGCCAATGCCGGTCCGCGCAATGCGGTGTACGTGCATGTGCTCGATGGCGGGATTCCCGACGCCGACAAGACCTTAATCGCTGAATTGTGCCGCGCGGGTGGCGGCACCGTTCACTGGGTACCGGTGCAGGACAGTCGATTTCCCGGCGCACCGTTGTGGGGCCGAATGTCGGTGAGCACGTACTACAAGCTGCTGCTGGGCGAACGCCTGCCCTCGGATCTCACAAAGGTCATCTGGCTCGACTGCGATCTCGTCGTGGTGGGCGACATCGGGCGGCTCTGGGAGGAGGGCCTTGGCGGCCATCACGCCCTCGCAGCGCGAGACGCCGTGGTGCCCGTCATTTCCTCGCGATCCGGAGTGGCCGGCTGGCGGGAGCTCGGGATCGACGCGGAGTCAGCGTACTTCAACGCCGGCGTGATGGTGATTGACCTGACGCTGTGGCGCAGCGACCGCGTTGGGGAGCGCGCCCTGGAATATGTACGGCGTCACCGCGACCGCGTCTATTTCTGGGATCAGGAGGGACTGAACGCCGTTCTCGCCGGCCGCTGGCGGGAGCTCGATGCGCGCTGGAATCACAACGTCAGCGTGCCGGATGCTGCCAGACGGCATGCCGGTGGCGCGAGTGACGCGTGGATTGTGCACTTCGCGGGAAATCTCAAGCCGTGGCGGTACGTCGTTCGAAATACGCCGCACGAACTTTACTACCGGCATCTGGACATGACGCCATGGAAGGGATGGCGCCCGCCATGGTCTCCTTTCTCCTCCCTGGTTGCGGTGTACGAGCGGCTTGGCTTCCGGAGCGTCCTGTATCCCCTGGAGAAGTGGTGGATGCGCGCCCTTCGGGCCATGACCAAGCGGACGGCCGGTCCTGACACATGAACGCCGAAGCCGGCCACAAGGCCGGGATGTCCGTCGTCCTCATCACGGACCATTTCAGCACCATCGCACGCGTCGTCAGGCAGCTGGCGGCGCAGACGGTGCGTGATCAGCTCGAGATCGTAATCGTCTGCACCTCGACGAAGGCGCTCGAACCGGACCAGGAAGCGCTCAGCGGCTTCGCGTCGGTGGTTGTGGTGGAAACCGGCGCCCTTCACCCGCTTCCGGTGGCGCGCGCCGCGGGCGTTCGCGCGGCGCACGCATCCATCGTTTTCCTCGGCGAAACCCACAGCTACCCGCATCCGGACTTTGCCGCCCTTCTCATCGCTGCGCATCGCGCTCACTGGGACGTGGTGATACCGGGGTTCGACAACGCGAACGAAGACGGCACCCTGAGCTGGGCCGCGTTCCTGACCGACTACGGCTACTGGCTGCACTACCTGCCCGAAGGCCAGGTGGAGGCGGCGCCGACGTGGAACGTGGCGTACAAGCGATCGTCCCTCCTGGACCTTGGCGACACCCTGGCGTCGGCGCTCACCAACGGCGACGAACTGGCGTCGGCGTTCCGGGCACGCGGGCGGGTGATTTATTTCCTGCCGGCAGCGCGCCTGGATCACGCCAACGTCTCGCGAAGCTTCAGGGAATGGATGGATGAGCGATTCCTCAGCGGACTGCTCGTGGGAAGCAATCGGAGGTCACGTTGGCCGCTTCATCGCCGTTGGCTGCACATCGTGGCATCACCGTTGATTCCAGTCGTCCTGCTGAGGCGCATTGCTCCAGCGATGCGATCCGCCCGCACGCACGGGTGGCTCCCGCCATTCACCCTCGCGGCGCTGATCGCTGGTCTCGTGATCCGCTCCTTCGGTGAATTCGTGGGATACCTCGCCGGAGCGCGTGACGACCAGGAAGCGCGGATGGAGGAGTACGAACTGCACAAGCTGAAGTACACCCGCCGTCGCCCAGGGTGAGCATCGTCCGGTGCGCATTCTCCTCGTCAGTGACTGGATGACCTTTGCGGGTGGATCGGAGGCGTACATCGTCGACTTGAAGCAGTGGCTTCAGGACGCCGGCGACGAAGTGCACCTGCTGACCTGCGGGACGGATGGCCCGGCAAAGGCAGACGCGCGGGCCTTCGGAACGGACAACACGATTGCGCAGGCGGCACTGCAGCTCTTCAACCCATTCGCGGTGGCACGGCTGCGTAGCGTCGTGCGCGAATTCCGTCCTGATGCCGCGCTCGTGAGTCATTTCGCCTTTCACCTTTCGCCGGCCATCCTGCCGGCGCTTCAGCGGGTCCCCACGATCATCTCGGTGATGGATTACAAGTATGTCTGCCCGCTCGGGTCGAAGCTTCTGCCGGACGGCACGATCTGTCGTGTTCCCGCGGGAGCGGTCTGCCGGCAGGGCGGTTGCGTGAGCGGACTGCACTGGCTGCGGGACCAGCCTCGTTATGCACTCCTGCGGATGGCGCTGGGCAGGGCCAGCCGGATCGTGTGCCCCAGCCGGTGGATGCAGGGTGAACTCTCCCGGAATGGCGTGGAGAGCGACTGCATCCCGCTGCCCGTGTCCGGACCAACCACTGGGTTCGCGCGCACGCCCGCGCGTCATCCCACCTTCGTGTTCGTCGGGCGCTTGAGCCGTGAAAAGGGAGTGGACCTGCTGCTCCGGGCCTTTGGCGCGGTGGTGAGGAACCATGCCGGCGCGCGGCTTCGCGTCGTGGGCGATGGCCCTCTGGAAGCCGAGACGCACGCGCTGGCTGCGACGCTCGGACTGTCTTCATCAGTGGATTTCACTGGACGCCTGCCTCGCTCGGGTGTAGAGGCGATGCTGGCAGATGCGTGGGCGCTTGTTGCACCCTCCACCTGGGCCGAACCCTACGGGATGGTGGTCGCGGAAGCGATCCTGTGCGGCGTGCCCGTCGTCGCGACGTCGACTGGTGGATTCGCGGAGACCGTCGACCCCGGCGTGAGCGGGCTCCTTGTTCCGAACGGCGACCGGGCCGGACTCGAACGCGCGCTCGACGACGTCGCGTCTGGTCGTGCGTTCCCTCAACACTCGATTGCCGGGGACGCGACGGCAAGGCTCGCGGAGCGGCTCAGGCCCGATCGTCATGTGCAGCGGCTGCATTCTCTCATCACGCCGTCATGACGCGCGGTCCCGTTGCGTGATGTCTGAAACCGCTTCTGCCTGATGGGGAAGGCGCTCCGGCTTCCAACGCCGACCGAGGTCAGGGACGTTGCACGCCTGGCCGCGCCGCCGTGGCGCTGGGGAATGGCTCCTGACCCCCCTGCGCCAGCCTGGCTCTGCTTCACGTCAGGGTGGGGAGCCCAGGGCATCTGGTGGGGGCTCGTGGCCGGATTGGTGGCGGTGGCCGTCTTGTTAGGCTGGCGGGTGCACGCGATTGTCGGCGGAGAGTTGAAGCGGCGCCGAGTGTCAGGAGGCGCAAATCGAGTCGAACCGCGGATATGCCGCGGTGGCCGTCGCCAGGCGAGAGGGAGGGAGTAACGCGAGGACGCGCGCCCGTATGGCTTGGCAGCCGGCAACGTTGCCGTTCGCGTTCTCCGCTTCCATGAGCGTCTGGAAGGCGCCCAGATACAGGAAGCCCATGGTTCGCGTGACGTCGTCGAGCACGACCGCCGAATCGCGGTAGCCCCGGTACTCGTTCCGGTCGAGCAGGTTGGCACGGAGCACCGACGGATCGGGCAACGGATTCCTTGCTGGAACGACGCGCCAATGAAGGCCGTCCACCCTGGCATAGGGACGCAGCCAGGAGAGTCCACTGCTGCCGGCGGTCATCGCGACGGTGACCGGAGTCGTGAAAGCAGCCTCGCGCACGATGTCCAGAAGGACGTCGTCGGCCGGAAGCGGCTGGTTCCCGACGCTGGGCACCGGCCGGAACACGAGTGAATCGAGGTGTGGCATCGTACTTCGCGTGCCGGTGTCTTCCGTGCTCGTCAGGCGCACGACCAGCGAGCTGTCCCGCCAGATCGACGCGTTTGCTGCACGTCGCTCATCCGATGTGCCTTCAACCGGAAAGGACGGATCGCGCGCTCGCATCTGATCGATGTACCAGTCAGTGTTGGCCAGTGAGAGATTGATGATCCGCACATCGGGGCGCACTCGCTCAACCGCCTGCACGTACATCACCGGGAAAGTGTCGTTGTCCCCGACGGTGAAGTAGAACGCGCCGGGCGGGAGGGTTTCCAGCGCATTGACCGCAAAGTCACGCGTGAAATACCGGTGTGAGGCATCGTTCGCTTTCCAGTTTCCGATCGCCTGAACGAATGGCAGGAACAGCACGATTGCGGCTCCTGCCAGCGCGAGCACCGGCCTCCGCTTCCACATCGCGGCAACCGTTTGCACCGCCGTTCCAGCACCAAGGGCGACCGCCACGGCGAACGTCGCGAGAGTCGGGAGATAATGGCGATCGAGAGACCTGAAGTAATTGGCCGGGATGTTGAAGTAGAGTACGGTCGCCGATATCTGGGTTACCCACAGGATCGAGAACGCCAGGGCAAACCTGGGCGAGCGGCGCCACATGATCACCATGCCACTGATACCGGCCAGCGCCGGAAGCCATCCAGCAATGCCCATCGAGGACGTCCGATGCGCGAAGTTCGCCACGAACACGCGCAACACATCGGCCACCTGGTTCGACCAGAACGGAGATTTCCGCGGCCACAACTCGAGCTGGAAAGTACCGCCGCTCTGGGCCAGGGCCACGTAGTCCCAGAACCGGGTCCAGGTGTCGGGTTGCCACATGTTCAATGGGGATGTCGTGATCGAGCTGACCGGCATCACCAGCATCTGGAACGAGAGGCCGACGGCCATGCCCGCCACCGCCCCTGACCACGAGCGCGGCTCTGCCAGCGTCCGCGGCCGCCTGATGAGCATCCACGCCAACGCGCCGGGCATCAGGAGCGCGTTCGTGCGATGCACGCTGAAGTCCAGCCCGAACAGGAACGCGAGCAGGACGATCCATCGCCATGAGTCTGGCCGGTCGGCGTCCTCCCACCAGCGGACCAGCGTGAGTAGAATCGCGGCGGTGAAGACCACCGTCAGCACGTACGGTGTGAACTTGATCGCGTACTCCCACACCGTCGCGCTGAACGCAAACGCCATGGCGCCGATGCCTGCCCCAGACACCAGTGCCGCATTCGACCCAGCCACCGGAGTCGAAATCACGCGGTGTATCCGCACGGCCACGACGACCATCAGTGCCGACGCGAGGGCGCCAAGAGCGCCCGCGAGGAGGTTGAGGATGTGAGCCTGCGCCAGCGGGATCGGGAGCCGCGTTGTCACCCAGCCGAGTAGAGTGAGGAGCAACGACCCGGGTGATGACGTCAGGCCAAGCGTGGTGGCGGCGAGGGAGTAGTTGCTCGAATCCCACCAGGTGATGGTCGGATAAGCCGTCCGCCAGAACACCCCAAGCGCGACGGCGGCCACGAGCGTCGGGGCGATCGCTTGCGCACGAAGGAGCGGTCTCACGGTCGGCGCCGAGTTACCGCATCAACAGGGCCGTAATCGCAGACCCGAGAATCTCACCCACACCGGCCCCGACACCAAGACAAGTCGCATAGAGGCGAAGTTTGCCGCTCGCCGCCCTGCGACCGGCCTGCCAGACTTCCGCGATCGGAAATGACTTCGTGTACCCCAGCCGTCAGTGACCTTGACCTTCTGCTTCGCGGCGTCATAGGAGATGACGGTGCAGGTCCAGGGGCCCCACCAGGGCCAGTTGCACACCATACGCTCGCCTGGCAGAAAGGCAGCCGGCCGCAACTGCTCCGGAGTCACCGTGTGCTCACTGCCTCGAAGATACCGGACCCGGACCGCATCGTCGGCGACAGACACGACCTCGGCGACGTAGTACTTGCCGTCCGCGGACTGGGCGAACGCCAGCGAGCCGGGAGCTGGTGGAGAAGCAGCCAGTTCGAACCGTTCACGTAAGGCACGCTCGAGCGCGGTCCGGGGCAGTCCCACTGCTTCTCCGGCGCCAATGACGGCCTCAATCTCGGCGTACATGGTGCCGGCGGTCCGGGAAGTTCGCTGAATTTGCTCGGCACGCGCGAGCACGTCACGCAGTTCGTCGTCGCTCAGTTGCATGGTGCGTCACTGTTCGGAGTCCGTGGTAATCGCAGTTCGATCCCGTCCTTTCCTCTCAGCCACGCGGCGAAACGGAGCTTCCTCGCCGAGCGCGATGATCAGGCCGTTGAGGTCGCGGACGACCATTTCGCGCTGCCCATAGACGCGCAGCTCGGGTCCGTCGATGATGTCCGCTCCTCGTTCCCTCAGGCTCGAGGCCCAGGCATCGAGCCCACGAACGTGCAAATATGCGTCGTAACCTCCAGGCACGCGTCCCGTCCGAGGGGGTGTCTCCGGCGTCGCCTTGTTGAAGTAGATCTCGACACCGTCGCGCTCGACGATCGCGAATACCGGGGGATCCATCCAGTAGCCTGACACGTTGAACCCCCACACGTCCCGGTAGTACTCGGCGGCAGCGACGACATCGGGTACCGTGAACTGGGGGACGATGGAACGAATGGTCGCCGCGGTCGAAGGCTCCATCTTCACGGAATCGCAAGATTGCTGCGAATCAATTCAGCGAGCCGGACTCCCGCTTGCTGCAGCCGCATGGTGACATCGTCCGCGAATTCGAGCTGATACGGCTCCCCCAGAGTGCGACTGCCTGGCCGCGCTGCGCACGTTGTTGCTCCGCCGATCACGTGCCACTCGCAATACTGCGCATCGGGCGACGTGATGAGGTGGTAGGACTCCTGCGCCCAGTCCGGGGCCGCGCCCTGCGCCCACGTGGCCCGCTGTGCGGGCGCGATGTCGCGCGCGAGCCGGTCGGCGACGTCCTGCCAGCTGGCGGCGCCGATCACCTTCGACAGCAGTCCTCCATCCCACAGCGCATGCATGTTCGGCGCGCTGTAGTATCCGCCCTGGATAGGGCCGATCTGGTTGCCGCCGCGATCATCCGCATAACTCACGTGCAACGGCTGGTGCAGGTCGCCGACCCAGTGGCTCAGGAAGAAGAGCGCCTCGGTCCTCGATCGGTCGCCGCTGGCGCGGCGCAGCGAATCCGCGTGAGCCTGAACGGCCGTGATGACACACGGCGTCTGGCATGGCGGCGCTGGAAACCTGGTCGTCGTTCTCGGGACGTTGGCGTAGTGCCATGTGTCGAGCACGGCGAACCGGCTCCATGAAGGGCTGTTGCGCGCCTTGGCGCGTACGTCGTCGGCATAGGAGCACGCATCCCAGTAAGGACCGACCGGCTGGCCGTCAGGGTTGCGGTATGCACTCGTCAGGCGTTCGATCTCGGCGCGTCGAGCCTGGTCGAGGAAGTGCCAGGCGATCCGGCAAACGATGCGGTGTCCATCGCGGTTCCACGCCTTTGCCTCCCGAGGCGCGAGGGCGAGCAGGCAGGCCGCCAGCGCGGCGAATTTCGGTGCCCTGAGGGTCATGTCGTCCGGTGCTGCGAATGGTGGCGGAGCGCGAACGATGCGACCGGCACGGCCGGGACGCCAGTGCGTACCGCCCGCCGTTCGCGCGGCATGACTCGCAAGCTTCGTCCCCGGGGTCAGATCGCGCGGCATCGCCGTGTGCTTCGCGATTCGTCTCGCCCCGGGTGACGTGTTGCGTTTCGCCGCCACAGTGGCAATTGTCAGACGAGCCTCTTCGGAGAAACTGTGGTGCGGACCATCTTGCGGCTTCCAGTCGTTGTGTTGACCTCCATCGTGGTGCCGGCGGCTGCCCTCGGTGCGCAGGAAACCGGCACCACGGTCACCCTGACCGTCAGCCCCAGTTTCGTGAACTTCGACGGGTTCGGCGGCAGCTTTGGCGCGGCGGTCGCGCGCCTCAGCGTCAGCCGCGACTTCAGCCGTATGACCGGTGGAGAGATCTCCGCCTTTGCGATCGCGCCGTTAGGCGGAGCGACCAGCCAGCCCGGCTGCACCGTCGGCTCCACCTGCCAGACCCGTTCCACGCCGAGCGTGATTTCCGGCCTTTTGACGTCGATCTTCGCCTACGCCGGTGAGAGCGGGTTGCGCGCGTCCGTTGGGATCGGTGGCGCCACTGCGTCCGGTGGCGAAGGCCTGGGGCATCGCTCCAGTGCCGCGGGGCTCGTCGGTCTCGACTGGCTGCCGCGAAGCAACAACAGGTTCGCGCCCACGTTCTCGATTCGCCTCGTTCAACTCGCGTCGCCGATTGCCGGCGCGCGACAACTGCTGCTTCCGGGAGTCGGCCTGACGTTCTGAGGCGTATTGCCCCTGGGGCGCCGCGAGCGCGTCGCGTAGAGCATTGACGCGCCGGCCAGACCTACATGCGCCTGGCTTCCTCGGCGGCTTCCAGCATCAGACCGATCTCGCGCGAGAGGGCGCGCACTTCCTGGGTTGCCGAGGATACGTCCGACAGGCCCGACTGCAGTCCTGACGTGCGGAGCTTCACCATGTCGAGTCGGAGGTTGCCCAGCATCAGCACCGCGTTGTCGAGCTGTTGAGCGAGCGTGGCGCGGTTCTCCGCGAGTTCCACCAGCGACGTCCGCTGCCGCTTGAGCAGCGCCAGCCGGCGCTCGCCCTCGAGCGACAGGCCTGCGCGCTCCATCTGGGCAATGCGAGAATCGAGATCGTCCAGCGCCGGCGCGTCGACGCTGGTGTCCATTCGATGGAGCATGCGCGCCAGGTGCGCGATCCGTTCGACGAGCGCATTCACGGCAGGTTCGACGTCCGGGAGCATCCGTCGATCGGCCTTCGAGAGGCTCGCGATTATTCCCAGGATCGCGGCCCGATCCTCGGCCGCATTCCTGATGGCCGCCCCGGCCGGACCGGCGAGCACTTCGCGTGGCGCTACCTTCTCCAACTGCTTCTGGGTTGGCGTGTGACTCTCGGGAAGCACCCACTTCGCGCGTGGCATCAGGATCACACGGCGTAGCTTGAGCCCAGCCGCCCGTAACGACCTTCGCCGAAGCCACAGCTTCCTCGTCATCACGATGGGAATGATCGGCGCGAACAGGAACGGCAGGAATTCCTCCTCGCTCGCGCCGGCGATGAAGCCACCCATGCCGGCGAAGACCATTGCCGTTGTGGTCCAGAAGTAGACGCGCATCGTCTTGATGCGATCGAGCAGGTTCACGCGCCCGTGCCAGAGTCTCAGGTCCTTTCTCTGGTCGGGAGCAAGCGAAGCGAGGTGGGCTGGCTCCACGACAAAGCCGCCCTGCATAACGGCTGCCGTGACCGGAAGACCCGCGCTATCCACGGGAACAGGCTCGACCGTCCGCGGTGAAGGATGGCGCGGTTCCGAGCGCCGGCTGTCCCGACTCCGATCCCGGTGTCCCTGTGGGATCGGCGAGGTGTAGCGAACGGGCTCGCTGCGCTCGGTTCGCCAGGCAGGGGTCGGCCTGGCGTCGGAGACAAGGGCATCTCGCAGCGTGCCGGCTGTGGGCCAGCGATCCTCGGGTGACTTCATGAGGGCGCGCTCGATTGCCTCGCACATCGCCGGGGGCGTGTCGGGACGTAACTCGAGGATGGATCGTGGGCGCTCGGTCACGTGCTTGAGCAACAGCGCCATCGAGTTGTTCGCGGTGAATGGCACACGTCCGGTCAGCATCTGGTAGGCCAGGACGCCCAGCGAGTAGATGTCGCTCCGGCCATCGAGCGCCCGCTCGCCCACCGCCTGCTCGGGTGACATGTAGGTGGGGGTCCCGACGGCTATTCCCGTGACGGTCAGGCGCGACGCCGCTTCCATCGCCCAGGCGATGCCGAAGTCCGTCACCAGGGCTCGTCCGCTCTCGCGGTCGAGCAGGATGTTGTCCGGCTTGATGTCGCGATGGATCACGCCGCGCTGATGGGCGTAGTCGAGTGCATCCGCCACCTCGCGCACGAACCGGCGGGCCTCCTCGATAGGCAGACGCGGCTCGTGGGCGAGCAGGGTCGCCAGGTTGCCGCCGGTGAGCATGGCCATCACCAGCCAGGCGATGCCATCGCGTTCGCCGACGTCGTAGATGGGCACGATGTGGGCATGCGACAACTGGGCCGCGGTCTGTGCCTCACGAGTGAAACGGGCCCGGATGGCGGAATCGTGCGCCAGTTCCGGGGGGAGAATCTTGATGGCGACGGATCGGTTCAGGCGGAGATCGCGGGCCCGGTAGACGACCGACATGCCGCCACGGCCGATTTCGCCCTCGAGAGCATACTGCGTCCCGATCGCGTCGATGACCCGATCCTGGAGCGGACGCTCTCCGCGCTGGTGGCCATGGTCTCCCGTCATTCATCCGTCCGTTACGTGTCCGTCCGCAGATTGTTTCCGCCCGTCGCGCAGGTGGTGCCAACGATGCCGGTACTCCTTGCAGGCCGCCAGTGTGACGTGCATCACGTTGGTCATTACGAAGCGATTAAGCCCGCAAAGTGCCGGGATCGCTCACTTAAGCGTCTGTGTAGCACGTGGCACATGTGTTGCGGAAGTCCGCGCCAGGACATCGGTCGACAAATAGCCAGACCGTGGGCGAGGTAACCGCGCACTGAGGGGAGAGGATCCCATGAACCGATACAGCTTGCTCGCCTGCACGCTCGCGCTCGTGACCGCGTGCAATCAGTCTCCGCCCGACGGTTACGCCGGCGGTGACACCGGCCTTGCCGTCGCGCGCACGTCCCGCGCGAAGGATTCGCTCGTCATGGTGAAGGACAGCCTGCTAGCTGTGAAGGAGCGCCAGCTCAGCTTCCAGAGCCAGATGATTGGCGATGCCGCGACCAGCGCCCGACTCATCTCCGAGATCGACCGCGACCTGTCCAAGGCGCGCATCGAGGTAAAGGCCGACAAGAAGGCGGAGTCGGCCATCGAGAATGCGTCGGACCGGCTCGCGCTGGTGCAGAAGAAGGTGAACGTCGTGCTCAGCCGGCTCTCGGCCAGCGAGGCGCGCATCCGCCGCCTGCGCGAGGACAGCGTGGCGCGCACGATGCTGAACTCGACGCAGGCCGCGCAGATCGCCGAGTATGAGCAGTCGATCGCCGACCTGCGGCTGTCGGTGGAGAACCAGAGTCGCGAGATCGCCGTCCTCGCCGCGCAGGTGGACAGCATGGGGCGTGAGAACGTCGCCCTGACCGCGCGCAACAACGCCATGGCCGCTCACGAGGACTCGGTGTTCGTCGCCATCGGCACCGAGAAGGAGCTGACGGAGAAAGGGGTCATCCGTCGTGAAGGCGGAACGCTGCTCGCGTTCGGTCGCGGCAAGACCATCGTGCCGGCGCGGACCTTCGAGCTCGAGGATTTCCAGGTGATGTCCAAGTCGAAGGACCTTACCATCGCGCTGCCGGAGAGCGACAAGGAGTACCGGGTCGTGTCGCGGCAGAACCTGCAGTTCACCGATTCGGTCGACCCGAAGCATCCGTTGGTGAAGGGGGCGCTGAACGTCACCGATCCCGAGAAGTTCTGGGCGCCGTCGAAGTTCCTGATCCTGGTCAAGCGTTAGGCTCGACGCAGTCGAAAGCGGCCCGTCCGGTCCTTGCACGGGGCGGGCCGTTGCACATCCGGCTGGTCCGCTCGCGCTACTTCGCCGGCGCTGGCGGAGGCGCGTCGCTGTTCCAGAGGTCCTGGGTGATCTTCCAGCTGCCGTCGGCCTGCCGACGATAAACATGGAGTCCCTTGATCGTTTCGGTCATCGGCGTGGCGCCGGCCGCCTTCGGTGTCACGGTGAGTTCCGCGGTGTAGTGGTCGACCGCCAGGTCGCCAGAGACTTCCACGGAGGAACTCGTGTAGCGTCCCGTCATGGTCACCTGGCTGAACGTGGTATCGATCCACGTGCGTAGCGCCGCGCCCCCGCTCACGGCGGCTTCGTTGGGAGGCATCATGAGGATGTCGTCGGCGTAAACGGTGACCAACGAGTCCGCCACTCCGGAATTCAGCGCCGACATCTCGCGGTTCCGCACTGCGTCAACCGCGGCCTTGTCGGCGACAGGGTCGTTCATCGGCGCCTCGGCTGCCTTGGCGCAGGCGACCGTTCCACAGACGAGCGCTGATCCCAGCACTGCTCGCAGACCTCGTGTCATTGGAGCTCCTGTTCCTGGGTGATTGCTACCCGCGGTGTTTGCCATCGCGGGCGAATGTAGTCCGCCATGGTGCGAGGGCAAGTCCTTTCATCCCTTGGGCTTTCGTCATGGTCCTGGACCGAGTTGACATATGCTGATATCGGTATATGTACCGCCCATGCCCAGAGCGGCAACGACGACTGACGCATTCAATGCAGTAGCTGAGCCCAGACGCAGGGAGCTCCTGGATCTCCTGGCCCGCGGCGAAAAACCCGTCAACGACCTCGTCACATTGATCGGTCTCGCTCAGCCACAGGTCTCCAAGCACCTGCGTGTGCTCAGGGAGGTGGGACTCGTGGAGGTCAGGGGCCAGGGGAGGCAGCGGATGTACCGGCTGAATGGCGAGCCGCTCAAGCCAATCCACGACTGGGTCAAGAACTACGAACGGACGTGGAACGAACGCTTCGACGCGCTGGACGACCTGCTGGACGAACTCAAAGAGGAGGGCGAGGGCAATGGTGAAGACGAGTAACAGGCCGGACAGCGCGGCAAACCACTACCGCGCCGTCGTCAGGGCATGGGAGCACGCCGATCCGGCGTTCGCATCGCGACGGCAGGCCGCGGCGGACTGGCTCGCTCGCTTCGATCGACGGGCAGCCAGGTAGCCGGGCCGCAGCCACATCTGCGGCACTCAGGTTGTCGGTGCGCGCTTCTCGGTCGGCGGCGTCCGGTCCCGGCCGAACGGATCTCCGGCCAGCGACTCCGTGTGCATGGCGCAGAGCCACTCGCCGTTCTTGCGAATCCACACCTATGCGTCGTTGCCTTCCAGATTCACCGGCTTGCCTCCGACCGTGAGTCTCTCCTTCACCTTGCAGGCGACCAGCGCGACATCGTCGTTGAGGAACTGGACCTGCGCCGTCGATTCATCCAGGATGTCGCCTGCTCAGAAGATCTGGCGGACTTCGGCCCTTCACATTCACGTCGAACGAGGCAACGCCGAATCGACAGGGGCTTGGCGACCGGCGGATCTTGGACGAATCGCCGGGACTATTCCCGGTTCAGGCAACGGCTCAGGATCTCGGCCTGCGCGAGCTGGGGTGTGTTGATGGTCCGGTAGAACTCGTCAAAGTACTTCTTCGTGCCGTTCGCCACGTCCAGGCGCAGGAGCTTCCCGATCGGGTCATCGTAGAGTGCGTAGATCGCCGCTTTCTTCTCGTTCAGCAGCGCAAAGACCTTCCGGAACTGGTCGGCGTCCGAACAGAAGCCACGGAAGAGGCGCTGGCGGACGTTCCTGATGGGAAGGACAGGGTTCGGCGTTGCATAGGCAGTGTTCACCGCGCCCGAGTAGTCGAAGTCGTAAGGCACCGGGATGGTCTCGCCCTGCGGCGTCCCCAGCAGGAATGCGTTATGCAGCTCGGAGACGAGGAAATCGGTGTTGCCGATCATGTACTCGAACACGCCCATCAGCGTTCGATGATAAGGCTCCAGGTCGGCGCCCGAAGCTCCCCTTGCCTTGAGAAGCGCCGAGTTCTGCCGCGCCGCGACAGCATCGCGCTCGTCGATGAAGAATCCGTAGCGCGTGGTGCGAGTCCGTCCGCCAGGCGCATCCACGTACGTAACGTGCACGGCACGGGGCGTGTGCCCATAGGGCGTCAGGAGCTGATACACACGGTAGAGCTGGAGCTCCTGCAGGATGTACTGCTCATACGCCGGGTGATCCTTGCAGTAACTCGTCAGGCGCGCCTTGCGCAGGCTCTCGAACGGAGTTCCCACGGTTTGTGCAACGGGGAAGGTGATGCTGAGCGGCGGGAACTCGCAGTGCGTGAGGCGCCAGCGCCCATGGGTCTGCACCGTGACCGGAATCGTGACCGTCTTTCCAGTCGCATTGCGGAACCACACCGACGCATTGCGCGACGGGGCCTCGTCGGCGGTGTCACTTCGCAGGAGCTTGATGTCGGCTGCCAGGGTGAAGCGCGCCGGTTCAGCGCGGTCGAAGAACCCGATGGCGCGAGCGGCCCCGCTGTCTGCGCGCAATGTCGGCGCGTCCTGTGCGCCGACCCGGCATGGCGAGCCAACCACGATGAACAGTGCGGCGAGCAGCAGTTGGTGGCGTCCCATGTGCGACCCCGACGGGAGGCTGGATTGGACGGAATGTAGGGAATCGCCACACCGACGCCAACGGACCGGCGCACCGCGCCCACCGCTGTTCTCTACGGACCGTACACGACTATCCGGACGCAATCTGAGGGATCAGGGTGAGCGGCGCGGTGAGGATGAGGGCTATCCCCCAGACGCGTCCAGGTTCACCCACACGCGGCGGAGGACTCCAACTCCGAGCCGCTCAAACACCAGGAACGCGAGCAAGCCGGACACGATCAGATACCCCCTGCGGTGTGGACGGCCGTGGCCAGGAGCGCTCCCTCCAGACCAGGCGGTCCGGCGACCACGCCTGCGACGTGCTCCGCGCGGCCATGCTCTGTGGGAGGTGAGCGACATGGGCGCGGTCGAGGGTGAAGGGCGACGCGGTATCTGACGTGCTTCGATTCGCAGGCTAAGGAGGCGGACGCAATCGCAGTCGAGCTGCCGCCCGCCTGCCACCGCCGAACATGTGGCGGCCCATGATGGTGGCGCGGGCGTTCTGCAACGACTCAGCGGCGACCTGATCGTCGGCGCCGGACTCACCGCCATCCATCCCGTGCATCTGCCGGAATGTTCTCACCGCGAAGGCCCACTCATGGAGCTTGCCGCCACCCTCGACGAGCGGGTTGTCGACGCTCTGCCTGGGGCCGGCGACGTAGCCATTGAGCGAGATAGTGATACCGAATCTGAGTCGAGACACGTTCTACCCTCCTTGGAACCATCAGTGGCAACGAATCGGCGGCGGGCGTTGTCATACCCTCAACAGTTGATACAATGAATGTCGAGGCTACCTTCGCACGCATGTCCCGAGAACTCGACTTCCTCCAAGGCACCCTGGACGTCCTGGTCCTCCGCGCGCTCACCTGGGGACCCATGCACGGCTATGGCGTCGCCAGTTTCATTCGTCGCGGCTCGACCGGGAGCTTCAACGTACTCGACGGCGCGCTGTATACCGCGCTCCACCGCCTGGAGGAACGCGGCTGGGTCGAGTCGGAATGGGGCAACTCCGACAAGAAGAAGCGGGCCAAGTTCTACCGCCTGACGCCGGCGGGGCGCCGGGCCTTGCGGGCGGAAACGCAATCCTGGAACGACTACGTCGCGGCCGTCGCCCGCGTCATGACCGCGTCACCAGACCCAGGAGAGGTGTCTTCATGAGTGTCTTTCGCTCCTGGAAAACCGACGTCGGGCGCGACATCGACGACGAGTTGCGCTTCCATTTCGATGCGCGGATCGCGGAGCTGGTGGCGTTGGGCGCGACGCCCGAACTGGCTCGCGTTCAGGCGGTGGCTGAGTTTGGTGACGTCGACGCGGTTCGATCCGATCTCCGCGCTATCGACGACCGGCTCGCGCGCAGGCGTCAGCGCGGTGACGTCCTCGACGGCTGGCGGCAGGACATCACGTACGCGGCCCGGTCGCTCCGGCGCACACCCGCTGTGTCCTTCACCATCATCCTCACGCTGGCGTTAGGCCTGGGCGTCAACGCGGCGATGTTCTCGTTGCTGGACGTCATTCTGTTCCGCCCACCGTCGGGCGTTGCACAACCCGACGACGTTCGCCGGCTCTGGTCGCACGTTGTGTTCCGCAGCGGGGGGGAGTACTGGTCTGGGTACGACTACGCCTCGTATGCGGCGGTCGAGCAGTCGCTGGCGGGCAGGGCTGACCTGGCCATTTACGGTGGCCCTTCGAAGGTGACCCTCGGCAGAAGCGAGACTCCGCCGCAGGCGCACGTCGTTGCTGCCAGCGCATCCCTCTTCAAGGTGCTCGGCGTGCGGCCGGCGCGTGGTCGGTTCTATGGGAGTGACGAGGACCGGCTCGAGGCGGGGGCACCGGTGGCGGTGATCAGCGACCGGTTCTGGAGGCGTGAGTTCGGCGCCGACGGTGGCGTGGTCGGGACAGAGATCGCGTTAGGGGGCCGCCCCTACACGATCATTGGCGTTGGGCCGCCGGGGTTCAGCGGCGTGGATCTCGATGCCGCCGACGTATGGCTGCCGCTTGCCAGCAATCCGTCGTACACGGCTGTCATGAAGACGCCCTGGTACGAGAATCCGGGCATCAACGGATTCCAGGTGCTGCTTCGTCTTCGGGCCGCACCGGAGCCGGAGCTCGAGCAACGCGCGACGCTGGCGCTGCGCCGGCCGGGCATCGGTTTTCGCCAGGACACGACGACCGTCGCGCGGCTGGGCTCCATCGTCAAGGCGCGAGGGCCCGGGAAGATCAGCGCCGCGGTCCAGGTGGCCGAGCGCGCGGGCGGTGTGGCGCTCATCGTCCTGCTCGTTGCTTTCGCCAACGTCGTCAACCTCCTGTTGGCACGCGCCGTCAGGCGGAGGCGCGAGATTGCGGTGCGCCTGGCGCTGGGGATTTCGTCATCGCGACTCGTGAGGCTGCTCGTCACCGAGAGCGTGTTGCTCTCGCTGGCGGCCGCGGTAGCGGCGCTCGGCGCCGCGTGGTGGGGTGGTGCGCTGCTGCGCAAACTGCTGATGCCGGAGATCACGTGGGCCGAAGATCCGCTGCACTGGCGCGTATTGCTGCTGGGTGTGGCCGCCGCGATCGCTGCTGGCGCCGCGGCCGGACTCGTCCCGGCCCTGCAATCGCGGTCGCCCGACCTGACCAGGGCTCTGAAGACCGGCGTGCGCGAAGGAAGCGCGCGTCGTTCGCGTCTCCGCGGATTCCTCGTGGCGAGCCAGGCGGCGCTCTCCGTCGTGCTGATCGTCGGTGCAGCGCTGTTCGTGCAAAGCCTGAAGAACGTGCGCGGGCTCGACATCGGCTATGCCGTCGACCGGCTGGCTTTCGTCTCCGTGCAGCAAGGGTCGGACAAGGCGCGCAGGGCGGAGATCTCGAACCGTCTGCTCCAGCTCGAGGAGCGCATGGCCACCGTGCCGGGCGTGGAACGCGTGGCATATACCTCGATGCGTCCGAAATGGGGAATACAGTTCGTCGATTTCTTCGCTGATGCCGAATCGGGTTCGGCGAAGCGCAATGGCTTCTACAGCGCCGTGTCTCCGGGCTTCTTCGCGGCCACGGGGACGCGCCTGCTGCGCGGCCGGACCTTCGCAAACGGCACCAGCAGCGAGCGTGCGGTGCTGGTCAACAAGACAATGGCGGATTCCCTGTGGCCGAACCAGGACCCAATTGGGCGCTGCATCCGGTTCAAGACGGCCGATGCAGCATGCTATTCGGTAATCGGCGTGACGCAGACGGCGCTGCTGATCGGGGTGAAGGAGGCACCGGAACCACACCTGTACCTGCCACTCCAGAACATGCCGTTCGAGAGTTGGGGTGTTGGTGACGTTGTGCTGCGCCTGAGTCCACAGCGCCTGACGAGTTCTCTTGCCCAGGTGCGAGACCTGCTGCGCGATGAGTTCCCCGGTGCCAAGGTATCGGCGAACACCATGGCCGCGGCGATGGAGCCCGAGTACCGGCCGTGGCAGCTCGGAGCCACGCTCTTCACCTTGTTCGGCGCCCTCGCCGCGCTCGTGGCCGCGATCGGCGTCTACAGTTCCGTGAGCTATGCGGTAAGCCAGCGCACACACGAATTCGGCGTGCGGGTCGCACTGGGGGCGAGCGGCGCGAAGATCGTCGGACAGGTAGTTGGTGAAGGCGTGAGGACTGTGGCGATCGGTGTGGCCGCGGGCATCCTGTTGGCCCTCGTGTCAGGCCGGATCGTGGCGTCTCTGCTCTACGGAGTGTCGCCAAGTGATCCGCTGGCGATGGGCGTGGCAGCGTTGGTGCTGCTCGTTGTGGCGGCCGCGGCGGCATTCGCTCCCGCGTGGCGGGCAGGGAGATCGGATCCGGTGTCCGCTCTGCGATCGGACTGAACTCAGGCGCGTGCGGGCGGTGGAGGGGGCAGGCGACCTGTCATACAGAGGGTCGCCCGCCGTCGCCGAGAGGTCGCGCATCAGTCCTGGATCTGTCCCCGGATTCCTCCGTTCGAATCGGCCGCCATGTGAACGTTCACATATGCGTTGCCGTTCCGCAGCAGCGTCAGGAGGGCACTGTGAGGCTGGCGCTGAAGGTCTCGGTCTGGTTCCCGTTGCCGGTGAGGTCGTCGTCATCATTGCAGGCGACGCCAGAAAGTGTGGTGAACGCCGGGAGTGCCGTGAGTGCAAGTCGTACTTTCATTTCCTACCTCCGCGATGTGGACTGGGCATCCGCGGCGGGAGCAGCGACGAGAGACGTGGGGGGCATGCGTTTGGCTGCGCCTGTTGCCGCGGGCGATCGGTCCCTCGTACTCGCTGGCAGGCGCGAGTAGGGTCGCGGTTCAGATCGTCCCGAACGCTGCCCGGCTCGTGGCGCGTTAGGCGTCCAGGAGAGCCTGGTACGGGCGCGTGGAGCCCGTCTAGACTCCTTTCTCCTCGAGCAACGCCAGGAACTGCGACGGCTCCGTGATTTCCAGCAGCCGATCCGGAATGTCGGGTTCCTTGCTGAACTGGGCGATCTTGCCTAACACGGGGAGATACTGATTCGAAACCTCGAGCGGTGGCGCGACGATCAGGAAGAAGAACCTCACCGGCTTCTCATCGATCGCCTTGAAGTCGACGCCGGCGCGCTTCCGGCCGAACGCCACGCGCAGTCGATTCACCACGAGCGACCGGCAATGCGGAATCGCGATCTGCCGCCCGATACCGGTGGAGCCGAGGTTTTCCCGGCGCTTGAGCATCTTGAAGAGCGTCGCCTGGTTCTTGTCGTCCAGTCGGAGCAGGCCAATCAGCTCCTTGAGCACTTCGTCTTTCGTCTCGCCCTTCAGTTCGAGCTGGATGGCGTCTTCGGTGAAGAACTCTCGTAATTCCATGGACGGGCGGGAATTGAAATGGGAGAGCGGAGGGGAGAGATGAGCTGAACGGCGGACATCAACGGTCGCCGGCACCGAACGGCGTGCGAGCCCAGCCCCGAATCCCGAAGCAAGCCGGCTCGGCGACTCGCGCAACTTAGCCCCGCCGCCAAAAGGCGTCAAATGCTTGTGGCGCCACAGATTACCTGATTCCACAGCGATCAGGTCGTGGTTCGTCCAGCGCACGGCCGTCTGGAGCCTCCTGCACTCCCTCCAGGCCGTTCGTGAGCGCCCGGCAGTGTCACCGCACGACCGCGCACGACGAGGGTGAAATGCGGGCCACAGACTGCGACTCGTCAGGCGGTGATCATCATGGATCCGGGGGTTAGGTTTCCAACATGAGATTCCCGTACCCGGTCGGCCACGAAATCCCGGTCATCCTCGCCCCGATGGCGGGGGTGTCGGAGTCGCCGTTCCGGCGGATCTGCCGGGAATGGGGCGCGGACGTGGTCGTGACCGAGTTCCTGTCGGCGGAGGGGATCCGCAGGGAGAACGCGGCCACGCTGGACAAGCTCCGATTCGGGACTGACGAGCGCACGATCGGCGTCCAGATCTTCGGCGCCGAGCCTGACGCGATGCACGATGCGGCCCGGCTGGTGACCGACGTGTTTCAGCCGGACTTCATCGACATCAACTTCGGCTGCCCGGTGAAGAAGGTTGTGCGGCGCAACGGCGGATCGGGATGCCTGAAGGACCTGGACCTGGTCCAGGACGTCATCCGCGCCGTCTCCTCAGGCACGCACCTGCCGGTCACGGTCAAGATCCGGAGCGGCTGGAACGAGGAGAAACGCGATCCCGTCGGCATCGCCCTGCGCTGCCAGGATGCCGGCGCGCGCGCCCTCACGCTGCACCCGCGTACGCGCACGCAGATGTACACGGGCGCGGCCGCCTGGGACGAGATCGCCGCGGTGAAGCAGGCACTCAGGATCCCTGTGATCGGGAACGGCGACATCAGAACGGCCGAAGATGCGGTGCGCATGCTGCGCGTCACGGGCTGCGATGCGATCATGATCGCGCGCGGTTCGTTCGGCCAGCCGTGGATCTTCTCACAGGTTCAGGCGATGCTCGAAGGGCGTGCGGTGCCGCCGACGCCGAACGTTGAAGAGCGGTTTGCCATTGCGTTGAAGCACGCGCGCCTGGCCGCGGACTACGAGCACGATCCACGCGGAGCCGCGATCGAGTTCCGCAAGCACCTGGGTTGGTACGTGAAGGGACTGCCGGAGTCGGCGGACCTCCGCCGGCGCTTGCACGCAGTGAATGAGCTGCGCGAGGTGGAGGGAATCTTCACCGAGTATCTGGAGTCCCAGGGGCACCTTCATCGCGCTTCGATTGAGGCCCTCGCGAGTTAGGCCGGGGTTGACCTTCATTCACCACAGAGAACACAGAGTACACGGAGAGCCGTCTTCCTTCGATTGCCGGCTATGAACCGCGCGCGAGTTCTGGTGCTGCTGCAGCAGGTGTCGTCGGGGGAATTGAGCCCCGGAGATGCCATTCGTCAGTTGTCGATGGTTCCGTTCGAGTCGCTCGATTTCGCGACCATCGATCATCATCGGGCGTTGAGGCAGGGTTTCCCCGAGGTCGTGTACGGGGAAGGGAAGAATCCGCAGCAGGTGGTGGCGATCGCCGAACGGATCATGGAGCACGGCCGGTCGGCGCTCGTGACCAGGACCGACGGACCCACTCGTCAGGCGCTGCGCGTTCGATTCACCGACGCCGTCGTGTCCGACGTGGCTCGCACGGTTCGAATCGGCAGCCAGGACTCACTGACCGCGCGTGGGGCGATCCTGATCATCACCGCGGGGACCAGCGACTTGCCAGTGGCGGAGGAGGCGGCCGAGAGTGCGATCGCTATGGGAAACAGCGTCGCGCGCTTGAACGACGTGGGCGTGGCCGGGATTCACCGTCTGCTTGCCCAGGGCGAGGCACTCACCAAGGCGGGCGTCGTGATCGTGGTGGCGGGGATGGACGGGGCGCTGCCATCGGTCGTTGGAGGGCTAGTCGCCTGTCCCGTGATCGCCGTCCCCACGAGCGTTGGCTACGGAGCGAGCCTTGGCGGCCTCGCCGCGCTGTTCACCATGCTGAACTCCTGTGCGGCGGGCGTGACGGTGGTGAACATCGACAACGGATTCGGCGCGGCGGCAGCGGCAACGCGAATCAACAGTCGTGACCCGTGATTCGTGACTCGGCACTGCAGGCGCGGGGAAGTGTGGGCCGTCAGTCATGATTGACCGATTTGTGGATCCTGTCCCACTCCCAGAGCACCAACGACTGTTCGGGAGTGATCGGGACTCCGAGCTCGCGGCACCAGTGGGAGGTCTGGCCGCGGTGGTGTGCCTCGTGAACCATCGCCCCGCACGCCATCGCCACGACGTCGGGCCTGTAGTTAGGCACGTGACCGCCCGCATCGAGTCCCAGCCGGACAGTGCGGTCGCGCGTGACAGCGCGGCGAGTCAGAATCACTCTTCTGGCAAGGGGCACCCGACCACGAAGAATGGTTCGTTTCTTCCCTCGCTTGTCAGCAGCAGTCGCCGACCGTCCCACCACCAACCGATGCCCTCGCCCTGCTTCTCATTCAACCAGCGGATCGAGCACGACCCCGGGGCGTCGTGACGGACAGGAAGCCCCGTCAACGAATCGATCGCGAACACGAACACCTCGTCATACGTCCTTACGGCCAGGAGTCGCCCGTCCGGCGAGAGTGCGGCGTCCGACACCTGACTCCCTTCCGATTCGCCGGGGACGATCGGGAGGCTGTCGACCAGGGTGGCCGTCGCGACGCCTGACGAGTCCCACGCCGCGGCCGGAATCCGGTAGATGAGGGCACGGCGGGGGCGTCGCCGAACGTCCAGCAGTCGGCGCTTGGTGATCAGGAAGACCGAACCGTCGCGCGTGACGTACATCGCCTCGACGTCGTGGGGGTGGTCCGAGTACTGAAAATTGATCCGGGAAAGACGGGAAATCGGGAGCGGGGAATCGGAGAGCGGAGTGCCCGCGCGCAGCACCTGGGGTTCCGGTACCCGATAGATCGTCACCACCGGTCTTTGGGCGTCGTTGTCACCGACGTCCCCGATGTAGAGGCAGGACGGTGCGCTGGCGACTGGCCCACAGGGTCCGACGGCCGCTGCTTCCCAATCATGGTCGACGGCTCCCGGGATTCTCCAAATGCCTCGTCCCTTGCCGGTGGAGTCATAGGCGAAGACGAGGGGCTCATGCCCGGAGTCGTTCAAGCCGAAGATGATCCCCCGCTGGCTCACACTCGTGACCGCGACCGAATTTTCCACGAGTTTTCTGTGGACTCTTGTCGGTACTTTCAACACAGAGGCGACCCCGGACTCGCCGACGGTCCGCGACGCACTTGCATCAGGTCGAGGACATCCGAGAATGGCCGCACTCACGAGCAAGAGAGCGAGCCGGAAGGACTCTCTTCGATGAACGACACAACTCGTTGTGTTGCTGGACATTCCGATCGTGACCTCACGTTGATTCGCACGTCCTGAACTCGTTGACGTAGGGGCCAAACCCACTACGTTTCAAACCAGACCTACGGGGGCGACTTGGCTTCGACGGGGTCGGTGAAGCTGTGGCTGCGTGCCCAGGCCTCCTGAGCCCTGGTAAAACCCTCGGGAAAATCACAACTGCCAACAACAACCTGGCACTGGCTGCGTAACTCGCGTCTCTGACGCAGTTACTGCACCTGCCCATGATGAAGCCCGCCCGAGGCGGCGTTATGGGTATCGCAATATCGGGATAGTCCGGCACTGCGCCTTCCGGCGCCGGGCGAAATGAAAGAAGGCTTGTCCGGGAATCGGCGGCTCATCGGCCAGTTTCCGGAGACCCTGAACGGTGAGATACGCACGTAGATGCTGTGGTCGATCCAGTCTCGGACCGGGGTTCGAATCCCCGCGCCTCCACCTCATGGCAGCGCCGGCAGCGACACCGCTGCCGGCGTTGTCAGTTCGTGGCCGCCAACTGCTGCGCCACTACGCGCGACAAGTCGCTCATCGAATACGGCTTGGCGATCGCGGCACTGAAGCCATACATCGCCAGGCGTTCCGAATCGCCCGGCTCCAGGTACCCTGTGGCGAGGAGCAGTCGGAGGGCCGGCGCGATCTGCTTGATCTGAACTGCCGCGTCGCGCCCCTGCATGCCTGGCATGTTGCCGTCGAGGATGACGAGCTCAAAGCGATCGGGATCACTTGAAACACGTTCGACCGCATCGACGCCATCGGCGGCGCACTCGACCTCGTAACCCAGCTGCGTCAGCATGCGGGTCGCCACGTCACGAACCGTGGCGTCGTCATCCACGAGCAGGATTCGACCCGACCCGGTGACGATGCACGGCGCGGCGGCGTCGGACTCCTCGACGGCCTGCGTCCGTAGCGGGAGGTAGATGGTGAACACGGTGCCCGCTCCCTCGGTCGATTCCAACTCGATCGCGCCATCATGTGAGCGCACCGTCCCATACACCATCGAAAGCCCGATGCCCGTCCCCTTGCCGACCGGCTTGTTGGTGAAGAATGGCTCGAACGCGCGTTGCTGAATGCCGAGTGACATCCCCGTGCCGGAATCCTCCACGCCGATGACGATGAACGGGCCCGGCTCAACCACGCCGGCGAGACGGTCACAGTCATCCTGGGCGAGCGTCCTCTCCGACGTGGTGATCATGAGCTGGCCGCCTTCGGGCATCGCGTCGCGCGCGTTGAGGGCGAGATTGAGGAACGCGTTGGTCAGCAGGGACCGATCACCCGTCACGATCGCCCGACGGGCATCGAGGCGCACGCGCAAGGCAATGCGGCGATCGAACGTGCGCGCCGCAATGTCGCGGACCTCGTTGATCGCCTGATGCACGTCGACAGGCTCGTCGCGTGACGGCGCCTTGCGAGCGAGCGTGAGGAGATTCCGCGCCAGCTCCGCGCCGCGGGCGGCGGTCTCCAGGATGGCAGCGGCGTCCTCCTTCACGGCCGCGGTGACTCCCTCCGAAGCGCGCAGCAGGTCCGCGTAACCCATGATAGCCGTCAGCAGGTTGTTGAAATCGTGAGCGATGCCTCCGGCGAGCTGTCCCACGGCCTCCATCTTGTGCGCCTGTCGCAATTCCTCCTCCAGCCTCCGCTGGGCCGACACGTCGTGCACGACAGTCAGCACATACAGCGGCGCGCCTGACGAGTCGCGCACCACAGCCCCGGTGAGGTTCGCCACGGCGACCGAGCCATCCGGCCGCAAGTAGCGCTTCTGTCGCCGAACCGGCGCCGCGCCGGCGACCATGCGTCGGAAAGCCGACTGGTCCGGTACCCGATCGTCGGGGTGCGCCAACTCGAAAATCGTCATCCCGACGATCTCATCGGCCGGCCGCCCCACGAGCTCAGCGAAGGCCGGATTCACGCGGAGGTAACGACCAGTGAGGTCGACCTCCACCATGCCTACGCCAGCCTGTTCAAAGGCCGCGCGATACCGTGCTTCGCTCTCCGACAATGCCGCCTGGGCCCGCTTTCGCTCGGTGATGTCGCGAATGAAGGCGCTGAATTCGGTCTGGGATCCTCGCTTGAGCGGCGTGATGGTGAGTTCGATCGGGAAGTATGTGCCGTCTTTGCGGAGGGCGGTGAGTTCCAGGCGCCGTCCGTTCAACCGCCCGTGCCCCGTGCGGGTGAACCGCTCCAGCCCGGCGTTGTGTGCCAGCCTGTACTCAGGCGGGACGATTGTTTCGGCGACAGAACGATCGAGGACTTCGGCCCTGGTCCAGCCGAATGTTTGCTCCGCCTGAGGCGACCATTCCTTGATCATTCCAGCGGCGTCGGCGACAACAACCGCGTCCAGAGCGGCGTCGAGGATGAGTCGGGTCCGCGCCGCGGTCCGATCCTCTGCGCGCTGCTCATCCTCTGCCGCCCGTTGGCGGAGGATCGTCGTCATCCGGTTGAACTGCTCGACGAGGCGCCCCAGCTCGTCGGGATGCTCCGGTTCCAGGTGCGCGCCGAGATCACCGGCGCTGACGCGATCGAGTGCTCCATCCAGTCTCGCCAGTGGCGCGTGAAAGCGCCGTTTCAGGAACAGCGCCAGCATGGGAAGGGCGAGCGCTCCGCCGAGGAGCCAGATCCAGACGACGGCGTTAAGCGCGGTCAGCGCGCTGGCGAGGTTGGCTTCGTGCGAGGTCATTTCGCGCAACGCCATGGTCGTGGCTTCGTTCAGTGCATCGGACAGCGGCCGTTCGAGCGAGTCGGCGCGGCGTAGCAGACGCTCGGCAGTGGGTATCTCGCCGACCTCCAGTGAGGCGATCGCTCCGAGCACCTCACCGCGCAGCCGGTCTTCGCTGGCCACCGCTTCGGCGAGGATGAGTTGAAGCGCCGAAGCCGAGCCTGAGGACGAGGCCAGGCGGTCAACCGCGTGGGACGTTTCGGCGAGCTCCTCGACGCGCCCGCGGAGCGACTCGAGCGTGTCGAGCGGGATCGCCCGCGTCTGGGCGACGAGGAGCAACCGCCACACTTCAGTCACCGCGGCGTCCACTCTGCTGGCGCGGAGCGTGCTCTCGCGGTACTCCTCGAGCACCGACTGGCTGCTGAGATGCAAGCGCGCCGAAGACGGCTGGATCGCCAGTTTCACAAGGAGTCCCAGCACAGCGACGTACATGACCGCCACCACGCCGAGACCCATGATCGAGGTTCGGAGCGAGGTCCGGTCGTGAGCGGATCTCCCGCTCACGGCATCGCTTCGCTGGGACCGCTCATGCGCAGAATCTCGCTGCGAGGTCGATTGAAGGCGATCGGGCCGGTAACCCCTTGCCACGGTTCCCGAGTGCGTCCGAGCGATTCGAGCCACCTTCTCACCGCGATGCGACTTGGGCCGGCCTCCCGGATGGCGGTACTGAGCAACATGAACGCGTCGTACTGAAGGGCATGGGAGGCGACCGGCGCGCGCTTGAGCACGGGCGTCGTGCGCTCGATGAAGTCGACGTTGAGCGAATCAGTGCCTGGCGACCAGAAGTCGACGCCGCGGACTCGCTCGGGGACGATTCGCAGCGGAACGCCAGGAAGTTGCCGGGCGCCATCCATGCTGTCTCCGAACAGGATCCAGGTGGTCGGACTTTCGGCGTGAATGAAATCAGCGATGCACCATCCGTTCAGAGACCCCGTTGTGACCACCACGACCTCGGGATGCGAGCGCCGGAGCGCCGCCCTGACGATCGATTCGTGCGCGCCGGCGGCAGGTTCCGAAAGGCACGAATCGCTAGGAATCATCGACGCATCGGCGAGGTTCAGTCCGCGATGATGGAGTGCCGCCCGCACGCCGTCGCGCAATCCGATGCCGTACTCGTCGCCGAGGTAGAGGACGCCTACGCGAGTGGCTCGCAGCGAATCGAGCGCGTAGTTGGCAATGAACTCACCCTCCACGGAGTCGCTGGGGACGAGCGTGAACGTCCACGGGCCGAGTTTGCCGAGGCGACTGCTGGTGGCGTTTGGGACGACGTTTGGGACCCCGCGAGCGTTGTAGACCGCGGCGCCGAGGAGCGCGTCCCGGCTTCCCGGGTGCCCTACCACCGCGACGACCGTCGGATCATCGGCAAAGGTCGTCGCTTGTTCGCTGTTCAGCTGGATGCTCGCCGGCTCGGCCCCACCGACGCTCCACCTCGCGATCTGCACGCCCGTCGATTCAACGGCTGGCCGGATAGCCAGGAGAATGGGAGCGATTTCGTCCCGTGGATATGCATCCCCGATGCGCACCGGCTCGGCGGCGCGGCATCCAATCACCTGCAACAGCGTCAGGACTAACGGAAGGAAAGGCGTACGTTTTGGGGGCATGCCAGTCCGTGAGGCGACACTGAACATAGCATTGGTCGCCGGCAGTTGCAGCAGGCGCCGAAGTTGGACACCCCAGCGTCGCGGTCGACTACTGCTGGATGACCCAGCCCGCTACTCCGCGGCTGGAGCGGACAAGGGAGAATTCGCCGAAGCGTCCGAGCACGCCGACCGTCTCTCCTGCTTCGACCACCGCCACGACGTCACCCGGACTGTGCGTGACGGCGGGCCGCGCCAGAATCACTTCACCCGCGGGAATGGTCGCGATGGCGCGGTCGGCGGATTCGGTCAGGCGGGAGCTCACAAAGCCGGTCAGGCCATCGGGCAATCGCACCCGGTAAAACTCGCCCGCGGCGGACAGGACGCGCATCGCCGTGTGACGCTCCAGGCGTTGCACGGTGTCGGCGCGGACGTTCGGCGCTGTGAGGAGCAGGGCGCGGACGCTGGCGGGACGAATCCATCGCCCCAGCCGTGTCGTGTCAGCGACGAGTCGGGGCAGGTTCCCGCGCGGGCGATAGACGAACCAGTACGGATTCACCGGTCCGTCGCCACGCCGGTAGACGCCAAAGTGCAGGTGCGGTGGTGTGGTGCGCGCATTTCCGGTGTTGCCGACAAAGCCGATGGTATCGCCGACGTTGACGCGCATGCCTGACGAGACGGCTTGGCTGTCGAGGTGGGCGTAGTACAGCGAGTTGCCGAACGTGTCGCGCAGCCAGACGACCTTTCCGCCAAGGTCCGTTTCGTTGACGCGATTGACCACTCCAGCGGATGCCGCAATGACCGGTGTTCCGCGCCTGGCGAAGATGTCGATCCCCTGATGGCTGCGGGCGCCGGCATCCCGGGGCGCGCCGAACCGGCTCCCGATATCCCGTTCGCTACCGGATCTGAGGGGGAAGGCAAGCGTCGGCGCCAGGCGGAGTGTTGCCCGGAACCGGCCGCCGCGAAGCAACTCGGGCTGAGCGCGGACGATGACCTCTCCGTCGCGACGCGGCGTCACGCGAATGAGCCGGGCACCGGAGTCCGCCGAAGACAGATGATCGAGCGCCCTCGTGGAATCGATGGCCCAGGCGTCGAGGAACACGGTAGTCGTGCTGTCGCCGGGGAGGTCCATCTCGAGCGTGATTTCCTGGCCCTGCCTGACGCGGACCCGGAGCGCGATCGCCACCGGTTCACCGGGCGCGAGGTATCCCAGTTCCTCGTGAGGCGACGTGACCAGCGGAGCATCTCTCAGCGCGCGATCCGCGGCTGCCGTCCAGTCGTTCGCGAGGGCGGTTCCATGGAGTCCGGCGGCGGTCAGGGCGTCGACGTACCGTTGCCTCGGCGTGCGATCATCAAGCAGGCCGTCGGCCGCGCGACGCAGGTTGTCGCAGCCACCTGCGCTCAACAGCAGCGAAAGGACCAGTCCAGTACGGGCGCGATTCGATCGCACCGTCTGTAACAACGGACGGGAGGCAGCACGGTTTCCCGCACCCGGCCTCGGGCATCCAGCAGTCGGCATCTTCAGTGCGTCATCCCGTACACGATGTAGTTGATCGCGAACTTGTACGCGTCATTCGTGATGTTCACGGGCCAGAAGTTCTGGTCCGACCACTCCATGTAGTCGCCGATGTCGTTGTTGTAGTTGATGACGACCATCAGCCGCTTGGCGGGATCGTTGTCCTCGTGGATCCCCAGGAACTCGGCACGCAACTCCGGTCGGCCCGGATACGGCATGTCCAGCGAGTCGATCCGGAAGAACGAGTCGAAGACCGGGTGAGTGACCTTGAGATACTCGATGTTTGCGTCCGGCAACACGCGCCGGATCTCCCGCTCGAAGTTGTACCACTCGTTCTGCCTGAAGTCGTCGACGATCAGGAACCCGCCCTTGGCCAGGTAGGCGCGCAGTCCCTGGACCTCGCTTTCGCTCATATGCCAGTAGCCGGGCTCGGACAGGTAAGCGACCGGGTACTTGAGCAGCTCCGGGTCGTCGAGCGCGTGGATATTGCTTCCGGTCCGATGCGGGTGGAGCTCGGTGATCTCCTCCAGCATCGTCATGAGGTGGCGCTCCATGGCCGGGTAGTCATACTCCCAACCGCTGCGGCCATAGACGCTGTACCGGATGCGCGCGAACGTGAACTTGCCGTCATAAGGGACGTTAGGCTCCCACACGAAGCGGCGGAAACCCTGGGCCGAAGCTGCCGACGCCGCCAGCAGGGGCGGGGTCCAGCCGGGCCGAGCCAGGAGCAGTGTTCCGGTCAGGGCACAGCCGGCCGCTGCGAGGGCGAAGATGGCGTTCGTGCGCACCCCGGAAGGTTATGTAAAGGCGCCGGCGCCGCCACGGCGGCAGGGACTATCGGGTGACGACGAGGATGGTTTGCTGCGCATCGGGGCCGAAGCGCACCCTGGCCTGTTCCCGCGACAGCAGGCGGATTTCCCGAACGTCGGCGATGGGGATTTCCTGGAGGCGCTCGAAGGCCATCCTGCCGTTGCGCACGTACGCCGGGATCTTCGGCCAGGTGGGGCGCAATGAGATGATGGCCTGCCAGGCGTTATTGAAACTCTGGGCAGCGATTTCTTCGGAGGTAATCAGGTTTGCGTTCACCCGGCGAGCTTCGCCCCCGAGACGCTCCGAAGTCATCCCGGTGCCACCGCCTCCGCTGGCACAGCCGCTGAGGAGAAGGGCGAGGAGAAGAACGGTCTGGCGCATGGTCGGGGGGGCAGGTGAGTCCGGTTTCTGCTGGATACTGCCCGAGGGACACATCGGTTCCGGCGCACCCTGCCGCCAAGCACGAGGAGGGGACCATGAGCAGTTCCGGGAACGGTCAGTACGAAGGGGCCGGCGGTGCCAATCGCGGTGAACGGAGCCTGGCCGGATGATAGCTTTTCCCAGCGTCCCTCACGCGCGCACCCTTCTGTTTCCCCGAGCCGTTCATGCCGGACGTTCCACTCAAGCGGCCGCACACGTCCCGCCAGCGGTATCGGCGGTTTGTCGAGGACTATCGCCTACGGCGGCTGGATGCGTTGACCGACGCCGCGCGGAGTGGTGGGCCAGGCCCGGATGGCGATGGCGGGGCGGCGGCGCGCAAGAGAATGCGTTGGCAGTTCGTGCGGGAGTACCAGCGCTGGTTGCGCCCGCATCGGAACCGTGTCGCCCTGGTCTTCCTCCTGGCGGTGGCCGCCGCGGGAATGCAGCTCATCGAGCCGCTGTTCATGCGGCACATCATCGACAGGGTGCTGCTGAATTCCGCCCTCGATGCACCGGGACGCCTGACGCGGCTCAACCTGATCGGCGGAACGTTCCTTGGCGTCATCATCCTGTCCAGTCTGCTGCAGATGCTGAAGGACTATCGGCAGAAGCTGCTGAACGTCCGCGTGATGCTGTCGCTCCGCCGCGGGTTGTTCGACCGGTTGCTGCACCTGCCGCTCCCGAAACTCTGGGACATGAAGACCGGCGGGATCCTGTCGCGTCTGACCGGCGACGTGGACACCACGACCGGGCTGCTGCAGATGGCGGTGATCTCGCCGTCGATCGCGGTGATTCGATTGCTGGTCGCCATCGGCATCCTCCTCTCGCTCAACTGGCGACTGGCGCTGATGGCGATGGCGATCATACCCGGGGCGATGCTCATCAGCTTCACGTCGGCCAGGCGGGTCCGGCCGATCTACCGGTCCGTCCGAAGGGACGTGGAGGTCATCGACGGGCGTGTCGGGGAGACGTTCTCGGGGATCAGGGTCGTACGGGCATTCGGCCGCGAGGTGCGCGAGCTCGCCGAGTACCTGGCCGGCCGCCACGCCGTGCTGCGCAAGGAGTTGTTCGCGCAGCGACGCGAGATGGCGTTGTGGTCGTCGTGGGGTCTCCTGTTAGGCGTGGTAAACGTCGTGATCGTGTGGTACGGAGGTCATCTCCACCTTGCCGGCCGGGCCACCATCGGCGACATCATGGCCTTCCAGTGGTTCACGTTCCTGCTCCTGAACCCGGTCTGGTCGATCGTCAACTCGTTCTCCGAGCTGCAGCGATCACTGGCGGCGATGGAGCGCGTGTTCGAGGTCCTGGCCATGGAGGACGACAAGCCCGACCGGCCGGATGCGGTCGAAGCGCCGAAGACCGTGCGGGAGGTGCGATTCGAGGACGTGGAGTTCGAGTACCGTGAGGGGCAGCCCGTCGTGCGCGACTTCAATGTCACGGTGCCCGGCGGTTCAGTGGTCGCACTGGTCGGGCGCAGCGGGGCGGGGAAGACGACGGTGACCGACCTCGTCGCGAGATTTCACGACCCGACGCGGGGACGGATCCTGCTCAACGGCGAGGACATCCGCCGCTTCAGGTTGCGCAGTTATCGCGACCTCCTGGCGATCGTGCAGCAGGACGTGTTTCTCTTCGATGGCTCGGTGAGCGACAACATCGCCTATGGCCGTCACGACGCGACCGAGGCCGAGATCGAGGACGCGGCGCGGCGGGCCAACGCCCACGAGTTCATCGTGCGGCTGCCGGAGAAGTACGAGACCTTCATCGGTGAGCGCGGCGTGAAGCTGTCCGGCGGTCAGCAGCAGCGCCTTGCCATTGCCAGGGCGATCGTGGCCCAGCCGCAGATCCTGATCCTCGATGAAGCGACGAGCAATCTCGATACGGAAAGCGAGCAGCTCATCCAGGCATCGATGGCGTCGCTGCTCGCCGGACGCACCACGTTTGTCATCGCGCACCGCCTGTCCACGATCCGGCGGGCCGACCTCATACTGCTCCTCGAAGACGGCAGGATCACCGAGCGCGGGACCCACGCGTCGCTGATGGCGGCTCGTGGCACCTACTACGAGATGGTGCTGCGCCAGATGGAGCATGATGCCCGAGACGGAGATGGGAGATGGGAGATGGGAGAAACAAGCCACGGACGCCAGTTGCCATCCACGTCTGCCGAGTCCTGAGTTCATTCCTGACTGCTTCGCTGAGTTGTCAGTGGTGGGTGCTGGGGCGAGTGGCTGGAACTGGAGCTGGTGCTCGCGCTCGACACAGACGGGGCCGTCGCTAGCTCCAGCCCACCACTAACAACTCAGAGTCTTCCCACAACTAAACAACATCACATGCCAGACCATCGCCTGATTTCGCCCGCCGCCGCCCCTACACCGTTAGGTCCCTACTCTCCGGCCGTGGGATTCGAACGCCTGATCTTCGTTTCAGGGCAGGGTGCCCGAGAGCCGATCAGTGGATCCATGCCCGAGGGGATCGACGCGCAGACCGAAGGGTGCCTGCGCAACATCGAAGCCATCCTGCGTGCCGCTGGCTCCGACCTGCAGCACGTGCTGCGATGTGGCGTGTTCCTCATCGACATGCGCGAGTTCGCGGCCATGAATGCGGTGTATGCCCGCATGTTCGGCGCGCACCGGCCGGCGCGAACGACTGTGCAGGCAGCGGCATTGCCTGGCGACGGACTTCGGGTCGAGATCGACTGTATCGCTTACAAGCCTTGAGCGCAAAGCGCAAAGCGCCGAGAGCTGATCAACGGGGCATCGAGCTTACGCGAGGAATCGTCAGGTTCCAGAGACGCCCCGAGCTCAGGTGCATGGCGTTCACCTGCCCGCGAGCATCACGGGTGAACCACACCGTGCCGAAGCCGCCACCGCCACTGAATGCGTCCTTGTAAACGGGTGTCAGCACCTGGCGGCTGCCGCGTCGCGATGACAGCACGAGCCGGCCGCTGTCGACGCGAGCCGTCCAGGTGGCGCGCACCTCCTCCGATTGATACTGGCCAGCCAAGGCCGCCAGTTCCGCAGCGTTAGGCGTCCAGGCCGTTGCACCAACGTACGTGAACGTGATGGTATCTCCACTGGCCAGGATCTGCCGCAAACCCGTCGGACGGCCATCCGGTCCGTCGTCGACCACGACGCGGTTGTTCCCGATCTGCAGTCCCCCATCGCGCAGCCGGCGCAGTGGTGGCCCGCCACGTCCGGCTCCGGGCGCCGGTACTCCCAGGAAGAGCGGCTCGAACGTCCGGGAGGAGCGGTACACCCCCGCGAGGCGTCCGGCGACCGCCGCATCCATGGCCACGGTGTCGGGCGTCACGGTCGGAGCGAGATCCGGCACCAGGGCCTCGGCCATCTGGCGCGCGAGGTTTGTGGCGTTGGTGCCTGCCGCGTTGCAGAGAACGGCGACGGAGATGCCGCGGTCGGGGAGCCGCATCAGGTAGGTCGAGTAGCCGCCCGTGGACCCGCTGTGCGCCACCTCGCGCTGGCCGCGCCAGTCGTTCACCATCAGGCCCATGGCGTAGGAGATCTTTCGGCCCGACGTGAGTGTGGCCCGTGACTCGAGGGAATCGACCAGCCAGCCACCTAACGTGCGCTTGTCGAGCGCGTCGTTCCACTTCAGCCAGTCAGCGACCGTCGTCAGCATGCCGCCCGGTCCAATGACGTTTTCGAACGGCATTTCCAACGCCCAGCCGGGGCCCCGGCGGGCGTAGGCCTGCGCGCGGCCCGGGACGATGCGCTCGAAATCGTCGCGCCAGCTCGTCTGCGTCATCCCAAGTGGCTTGAAGAGCCGTTCCGTCGTGAAGCGGGCGAACGGCACGCCGCTCACGCGCTCGACGATGGTCATCAGAAGACCGAACCCTGAATTCGTGTAGGAGTAGTAGTCGCCGACGGGATAGTTCACCTCCTTCTGTGAGAAGACTGCCTCGAGGAGTTCGTCCTGCGTGTGCACGCGGCTGCCGCGCGGCCAGCCATCGACAGCAACCAGGTTGCTCCACTCCCTGAGGCCACTGATATGAGAGAGCAGGTGCCTGATGGTCAGGGGCCGACCGTACTCCGGCAATTCCGGAAGGAACTTCTGCACGCGGTCGTCGAGTCGCAGTTTTCCCTCGGACATGAGCAGCAACGTCGCTGCGGCGGTGAACTGCTTCGCCACCGACCCGGACTCGAAGATCGTCTCGGCGGTGATTGGCGTCGCCGTCTCCAGGTTGGCCATACCATAGCCGCGGGTGAGGAGCGTTCGACCGCCCTGCGCCACACCGACCGCGCACCCGGGAGTCTCACGCGTCCACGGCGCGAACACGCGGTCAGCGACCGCACCCAGGTCCGTCGACTGGCCAGCAGCAAGAGAAGGGATCGTGATCAGAAGGACGGCGCCGAGTCGCATCGAATGCTCCGAGAAACGTCGTGATTGACGAAGTCGAACTTGCGCCCAATTCACCGGCTGCGGCAAGGCTGACGCATCTTCCGGCTCGCCGGGGCGAAGGATAACCTGCCCCATGATGCATGCGGTCAACCTCAGGATCGCCACGCGCGACGACATTCCGTCGCTCTCCAGGCTTATCGTGTCGTCGGCGCGAGAGCTGAGCCGTGGCTTCTATACCGAATCGGAAACGGCGTCGGCAATACGGTACGTCTTCGGCGTGGATACGGCGCTTGTCGATGACCTGACCTATTACGTGGCCGAACTCGACGGAGCGCTGGCGGGGTGCGGCGGCTGGAGCCGGCGGAACACGCTCTACGGAGGTGACCAGCGGCCCGTCGGAGTGGCGTCGCTCCTCGATCCGGAAAGGGACGCGGCGCGGATAAGGGCCTTCTTCGTGGCCCCGACAGCAGCGCGAAGGGGAGTGGGCCGGGCGCTCCTTGACGAGTGCACCCGTGCGGCTGCGGCGTCGGGATTCCGCGCACTCACGCTGATGGCGACCCTGCCCGGCGTGCCTTTCTATTCTGCGCTCGGCTTTGAAGCGGACGAAGACGTCGTCGACGTGCTGCCTGACGGGACTCCGCTCAAATTCGTTCGCATGTCGCGACGGATTGGCGATCTGCGTGACTGACGCCACGCTCGAGCGTGCTTATACTGTGCGCGCGGCATATGGACCTTCGGATCCGGAGCACTGGTCGTGACGGGAAGATCGCCTGATGTGAAGATCTGTGAAATGTCTCCGCGCGACGGGCTCCAGTACCTGGGAGGACCGGACGCCGAAGCGAGAGGACGTGTCGTGCCACTGGAGGCGCGCGTCCGGCTGATCGACGCCCTCATCGCGGCCGGTCTTCGGCACATCGAAGTAGGGGCGTTCGTGTCGAAGGGAACGCCTCAGATGGCCCTCTCGGACAAGCTTGGCCAGCGGCTGGATCCGGGCCGTGCGGCGGGTCTCGAGCTCGCGGGACTCGTACCTAACGAGGCGGGCTACCAGCGATTCAGGACCACGCGCCTGAACGTGGTCGCCATCTTCCCATCGGCCAGCGAGGCGCACTCCCGGAAGAACTTCGGCGGGCGAGGTGTCGACGAAGTTCTCGTGCTGGCGGGAGACGTGGCCAGGCGGGCGCGCGCCGACGGGTACGCCCTTCGTGGTCACGTGTCCGCCGCGTTCCAGGACATGGCGGTGGCCACGGAGACCTCGGATCTGGCAACGGTCGTGCGTGTGTGCCGGACGGTGCTCGAGGAGTTCGGTTGCGAGTACGTGACGCTTGCCGATACGAACGGAACGACGAATCCGGCTCGGATCGGAGAGGTCCTGGACGCGGTGGGTAACGCGCTGGGCGGATTGAGGCGTGTCGGAGTCCACCTGCACGACCGCTACGGTACCGGCATCGCCAATGCCTATGCCGCGTGGCTCAGGGGCGTGAAGATCTTTGACGCGTCGCTCGGTGGCGTCGGCGGCAGTGTGGCAGCGAGCGTTGTCGCCGGAGGAAACGGCAGACAGATGGTGGGTAACATCGCCACCGAGTCACTGGTCGCAATGTTCGAGGGCATGGGGGTAAGCACGGGCATCGACCTCAGCGCCCTCATGTCAGGCGCGGGCGCCATTCTGCACGAGATCTGCATTGGCGCCGGTGACTTTTCGCCGCCGAGTGGGATGCTGCGCGAACACCTTGGGTACGGAATTCGGTGGGAACGCGAGCCGGAGCGGTGATTGCTGCTTACTGCTTACTGCTTGCTGGGGCTTGGGGCTTGGGGCTGGTGGCCCTCAACACTGCTCGCACAGGGCGTCGCTGTCTCGCCCTGCGGTGACCGGATGCGGATACCGCTCCAGGTGCTGCAACCCGTCGTCATCGGTCGCGATCGCGTACAGCCAGCGCGGGCCTAACGAAGCGAGCTTTCTGCCCCGGGGCATCTGCAGCCGGCCGGCAAGGACCCCGTTGGCGCCAATGATATCCCACGTCTGTGGAAGGCCAAGCCGGACCGATCGCTCGATCCACAGCGAGCCGTCCGGACCCATCAGCGGCGTCACGTCAGTGAATGGAGCGTGCACCTCCGCGTGTTCCTGGTACTCGGCGACATCGCGGATGGCCTTGTCCTCCAGCATCTCGGCAGGAAGCGGGCTCAGGCCCCCAGCGGCGTTCTTCCCACTGATGCTCGACCCTTCCATGAAGCGGCGAGTGTGCGCCATGCGGTCTTCCAATGTTACCGGTCGCCGCTCGAAGGGAATCCGCGGACCGGAAGTCACGCGGCCGTCGGCGTCGCGCCAGTCCACGTGGTAATCGCTGGAGCGAACGACTCCAAGCCGTCCGTCGGGTGTCACGTTCCAGACATCCTGGGGGGCGAACAGGACGTACGGGATGCCGGGCTTCATCGTGTTCTTTCGCGGCGTTGATCCCTTGATCCGGGCCAGCGTGTCGACGCGTTGCGCGCGTGGATCGAAGCGGATGACGACAATCGTGTCGGTGCCGCCGCGCGGACCGTTCAGCCAACCAGGAATCTGCAGGTAATAACGGCCTTGGCGGTCCATCGCACGGGCTCCCAGCGGCACGCCGATGCCGGGGATCATCAGGTTGAACGACCGGTGAATCTTCAGGTCTGGTCCAATCACAGCGAGCCGCTGGTTGCCCTCGTCGACGAGCAGCGTCGAGTCACCCGGCATCGGCGACAGTCCTGTCGGAAGCCGATACTCTGCGGGTCCCGATCCCGTCCGGCCAATCGCCGTCGTGCTGCCGCGGGCGAAATCCGCGACCACAACGCCCTTGTCGAGTCGGTCCGACACGAGCACGCGGCCATCGGAGAGCTCGCGAACTCCACGGATCTGTGTGAAGTCGACGGGGAGAACGCGTTCTGGAGCCTGCAGCTGGAGGGTGGCCTGAACGGCGAACAGAAGGTTGATGATCATTGGACAGACAGGAGGTAGGAGACAGGAGACTGGAGACAGGGAAGGAGGCTTCGCCAACGGAAGCATTCCACGCACCGCCTATCCACGGAGGCGGGGCAGGAGGCACTCGCGCGGTGATGAAATGGGTCCTGAAACGACCAAGGGGCCGGCGCATAACACGCCGACCCCCTCGTCGATTTCATGCGGCTCCGGCTACGGGCCGAATCCCGGAGGCGCTTTCTCATCCTGCGGCGACTGGAGCACCTTGCGGAAGCACCAGATCACCCCACCCCACACCACGGTCAGGGCGATGATCATCGTAACCCATCCGGCTGCTGTCATGGCGTATCCCTCCTCAGTCGGCTGGTTGGGTGTCGTTGAGATCGAGACCTTCGCGCTTCCATCGCGCTTCCCCGGCCCGCACGATCAGCAACAACAGCAGAAGTGTCGCGCCGATAGTGATCATGCCCATCCGCGATCCCGTGCTTGCCCATGACGCCCGCACGGAGGCGCTGAGGTTCTGCACCGTGAAGCCAACGAACACGATAATGAGATAGACGGGCGCCACGTACTTCATGATGAACTTGAAGACTCGCGGAATCTGGATGGAAGCGCCGTTGTGGATCTCCTTCCATCCGCGATCCATCCCGAAGACCCAGGCAAAGTAGATGATCTGGACGCCGGCCATGATGAAAATCAGGTAGGTCCCGACCCAGAAGTCCACGGTGCTCCAGAACGCGCCGCCCTGCGTGAACCAGAGCGTCAGTATGGCGCCGATCGTGCCGAGAAGTGCAATAGCTCCCGTCGCCTTCCCATGAGCCCAGCCCAGCGACTCCTTGATAAGGGCCACGGCCGGTTGATACATCGACAGCGAACTCGTGATGGCCGCCAGGAACAGCATGAAGAACCACGCCGCGCCGATCATGTTCCCGATGCCGCCCATGTGCGCGAACACGACCGGTAAGGTCGA
>DATCIJ010000254.1:0-7401 GCA_036507855.1 Gemmatimonadaceae bacterium
TCGCGATTCAAATCGATGTACTGCTTCAGAGTCCCCGGAACGTCCTCTTCCGGGAAGATCGCGGTCACCGGGCATTCGGGCTCACAAGCTCCGCAGTCGATGCATTCATCCGGGTGGATGTAAAGCATCTGCTCGCCTTCATAAATGCAGTCGACGGGACAAACGTCGACGCACGACTTGTCCTTCACGCCGATGCAGGCTTCCGTAATGATGTACGGCATTGGTGGTCGGTGATTCTGTTTGGCAGAGGCTGAATAATAGGGCCCGAGCAGGGCGCAAAGAAGCCGCGCCCGCTCCTCCAACGCGGGCGATTCAACGCACTGGACAGCCGGGGACGCGCGGCCTATCTCACGCACATGCACCTCGTCGTCAACGGGAAGGAGCGCGACGTATCTCCGGCCCCGGTCGAATCGCTGGCCGAGACACTCCGCACGCGCCTGCACCTCACCGGCACGAAGGTGTCGTGCGCCCGCGGCGAGTGTGGCTCGTGCACCGTGCTGCTCGATGGACGCGCGGTCTATTCGTGCCTGACGATTACCAACGCCTGCGAGGGAGCCGCGGTCACGACCATCGAAGGTCTCGCCGGCGCGGGCGAACTGCACCCGGTCCAGCGGGCCTTCATCGATCACGACGCCGTGCAGTGCGGATTCTGCACACCGGGACAGGTCATGGCGGCTGTGGCGCTGCTGACGGCGACTCCGGTGCCTGACGAGTCGGAGATCCGGCGCGCGATGAGCGGCAACCTCTGTCGCTGCGGCACCTATCCGCGGATCGCCCAGGCCATCAGGGTCGTGTCCGGGCAGGCGGGTGCGCCATGACGGTTGACCAGACGCGCCGCTTTGTCACCACGACCGTCGAAGTCGAAGGTCGCGAAGAGACGAAGGTCGTCGAGATCCCGGACCGTGAGTTGCGGCCGTGGGACGCAGACGAGCGCCTCGAGATCGTGGGCAAGCCTGTCCCGCGCGTCGACGCGCGCGACAAGGTGAGCGGCGCGGCGGTGTACACGTCCGATCGCTGGGCCGCGGGTCTGCTCCACGTGGCGCTGGTGAGGTCCACCATCCCACGAGGCCGCGCGACGGCGATCGATCTCGATGCCGCGCGTCGAATGCCTGGCGTCGTGGACGCCATCACCTTCTCGGATCTTCCCAAGGCAGGCAAGCCGATCCGCGCCGGGGGCGTGCGGTTCCTCGATCCGGAGATCACCTATGCCGGCCAACCGCTGGCCTGCATCTGCGCGGAGTCGGCGGCCCAGGCGGGCGCCGCGGCGCGTGCGGTCCGCATCACCTGCGAGCCCGCTCCCTTCGCGATCACGGCGGCGGTCGCGACAGCCGGGAACGCTCCGGCGGTGCGAGCGAAGGGCGGCAACATCTCACGTTCATCACCGATGGTGTGCGCCCGAGGTGACACCGACGGCGGACTGGCCGAGGCGGAGGTCGTGGTGCGCGCGCGGTACACGACGTCCAGCGCGCTACACTCGGCGATGGAGCCGCACGGCGCCGTGGCCGAATGGCATGGCGACCATCTCACGATTCACGAAGGCACGCAGGGCGTCTTTGCCGTCCGTGATGAAGTCTCGGCGGCGCTCGGGATCCCCAGGTCGCGCGTGCGCGTGGTCATGGAGCACATGGGCGGCGGGTTCGGCGCGAAGAACCACGCCGGCGCCCACACCTACGCCGCGGCCATCCTGGCGCGGCGCACCGGCCGTCCGGTGCGTTGCGTGCTGGGTCGCGCCGGCGAGCAGTCGGACACCGGTCACCGGGCGCCGGCCACGATCGACGTGACGTTAGGCGCCAGGCGCGATGGCCGGCTCACCGCAATCGCTGCAACGGCGCTGGTGGACCAGGGGATCTCGGGCTGGGAAGCGTCGACGGCCAGGATCTTCCACGAGCTCTACGCGTGCCCGAACGTGCGTACCACCGAGACGTTCGCCTACACGAACCTTCAGGCCATGGCCGCGTTCCGCGGGCCGGGGCACACCGAGGGAGCCTTCGCGCTGGAGCGCGCGATGGACGAGCTGGCGCGTCGCCTGGGGATGGATCCTCTCGAGCTGCGACGGCGGAACCACGCCGATCACGATCAGGAGAAGTCGCGCCCGTACTCGGCGGGTAGCCTGGCGCGGTGCCTGGAGGAAGGAGCGCGCCGGTTCGGGTGGGCGGAAAGGCGCTCGCGTTCGAACGATGCGGGGCGCGGGAAAACGATGACGCACAAGGGAGAAACCGGAGACAACTTCCCTGCGGGGGGGGACCCCCACCCCCACCCCCACCCCCGCTGGCGACGCGGCTTCGGCCTCGCCGCCCAGATCTGGCCCGCCGGCGGCGGGCCTCCCGCCTATGCCACCGTCCGCATCCATCCCGATGGTTCCGTCGACGTGCTCACCGGCACCCAGGACCTCGGAACCGGCGCCCGCACCATCCTGGCCCAGGTAGCCGCCGAGGCGTTAGGTGCGCGTCTGGCCGACGTGCGGGTCATTCTGGGCGATACAGAGCGCACCCCGTACACCGGCAACTCGTGGGGCTCCATGACCACCCCCTCGGTGGCGCCCGCGGTCCGCATGGCCGCCGAGGAGGCGCGCGAGCACCTCATCGAGGCGGCCTCGGAGATACTCGGCGTCGGAGTGGAAGAGCTGACCGTGCGTGACGGCATGATCGTGCCCTGCACCGGAGCCGATCCGGTCCCGATTGCGGAAATCACGGCGCAACTGGGCGACGTCACCATCATGGGCAACGGATCGCGTGGCCCGAACCCGCGCGGAGTGGGCCTCATGACGTTCGGCGCGCAGTTCGCCGAAGTGGAAGTCGACACGTGGACCGGTGTCGTGCGCGTCGTCCGGCTCACCGCGGTGCACGACGTGGGACGAGTCCTGAACCCGCTGCTCGCGCGGAGTCAGCTCGAAGGAGGCATCATCCAGGGAATCGGCCTGGCTCTGTTCGAGGAACGCGTCATCGACGAGAGACTCGGGCTTCCCCTCAACACCGGCCTGCACGAGTACAAGATCCCGACCATGGCCGACATGCCGGAGATCGATGCGACCTGCCTGGACACCGTCGACACCGTCGCCAATCCGGTGGGCGCGCGCGGGCTGGCGGAACCGCCGATCATTCCCACCGCGCCGGCGATAGCGAATGCGGTCGTTGATGCGTTAGGCGGGGTTCCGCTGAACGACTTGCCCCTCACCCCGTGGAGAGTGCTCGCGGCGCTCGGGACATGAGATGGGAGATGGGAGACTTGAGATTACCTGCCACTGCACGATGACCGCCGATGGTCTGGCGTTGAATACTCCCAACGAATTCTGCGGCGATCGTGCGGGAGCAGTTTATCTCAAATCTCCCATCTCCCATCCTGTCTTCAGTGCCCCGGATGCCGCTCGGGATTATGGCGATAGAGTGTCGTCTTCCGCCCTATCACCTGAATCACCTCGGCCTTGACGTGACTGGCCAGTTCGCCCGCGGTTTCCTTGACCGATAACGGTGCGTTGCGCTCGACCTGAATCTTCACCAGTTCGTTGGCCTCGAGCGCCTCGTCCAGGGACTGCAGCAGGGCCGCCGTGATGCCGTGATGGCCCACACGCACCGTTGCCCGCAGATGATGCGCCTCGGCGCGCAGTTCGGCGCGGTCCTTCCCGCGCATCGCTATTGCCGCCGGCCGGAGCGAGTCAGGAAGGGATGCGGGTTGATCGGTTCGCCTCCCCAGTACTGTCCGCGACCGCGATAGAGCATGACCTGGAAGTGGAGATGTGGAGTGTCTTTCGGGGCGTTACCAGTGGTACCGACGAATCCAAGCACGTCACCCTGGCGGACCTTCATGCCCTCGGCCAGCCCTTTCTCATAGCGATCGAGGTGCGCGTAATAGTAGACGAAGCGCTCGGCTGGATCGAGCTGGTAGATCGTGATGCCCCCGGCCTCGTTCTGCCTGAGCTTGAAGATGGTTCCGTCGTCCGCGGCGATGACCGGCGTGCCTCGCGGAGCCATGATGTCGACGGCGTCGTGTGTGCGTCCGCCCCGTGAGGCCGTGTAGGAATCCCGGACGCGCGACCGGTCGACACCCTCGACGGGGATGATGAGCCCCTTTGCCGCCAGCGCTGCCTCAGGGGAAAGGTCCGCGACTTCCACGGGAACTGTGCTGGATGAGTCGCGGACTGGTTCCGGCGCCGTGCTCACCCTCGCGCGCGAGCACGCAGCGGTAGACACAGCGCATGCAACCGCGAGCGCGTGACGAATGACAGTTGAGTACTTGAATGCTACCATCGTCGAAATGGACGATGGAGACCGGCGTCCGGAAACGCCAGCGCCCGGGCCCGCCGCCTTCAGCCAGGGCTTGTTATCCGGGCTGAACCGTCACGTTAGGCAGCCTGACCCGCGTTACCTCGGTCGAGCGACCAACTGCGGTACTGCTCGGACAGCCGCCTGGAACTCGTTGCCGAGCGCACCCCAACGGTTCGACCCCCAGCACCAGGCTTCACCGGCGGTGCTTATCGCGCAACTATGGCTCGCCCCGGCGCTGATCGCGGTGGCTTGAAGTCCGGCCACGACTATCGGCGACGCGACAATATGATCATGGCCAGCTCCATCACCGACTTGCCCGAATTCGCTCCTGCCCCAGCACTTGACCTGACCGCTTGCGATTGCGCAGGTGTGATTTGCGCCGGCACTGAGGCTGGTAAAGCCGCCGGGTCCTGCGACCAGAATGGGCGTCAGCTGGAGTGCACCAGGAACACCAGTACCCAATTGGCCCATGCTGTTATCGCCCCAGCAATACATGTTGCCGGTAGTGTCGATGGCGCACGTGTGTGACTGGCCGGCACTGATGGCTATGAAGGAGAAGCCGCCACTCACGAGAAGCGGAACGTCGCTACTGTCCGCGACACCGTTCCCCAGCTGGCCGGATACTCCTTCACCCCAGCAATACGCGGCTCCAGTTGTCGTCACGCCGCAGGTATGGCTATCGCCGGCCGAGATTGCCCTGAACAGCCTCGTCGAATCGGCAACTGGAATCGGAGTAGTGCTGTTGATGACGAGACTGTCCCCCAACTGACCACGCGAGTCGGAGCCCCAGCAATAGGCCCTTCCGTCGAGGTTCAGGGCGCATGCGTGGTGACTTCCAGCCGAAACCGTCGTGAAGCGCTCGGACTTGACCGTCGCCAGACTGGGAACCTCGCCGGCTCCGTCAAATCCGTTTCCGATCTGCCCTTCGGCGTCACTCCCCCAGCAGTACAAGTGACTATCGGTCGCTATTCCACATCCGAAGTCCCCTCCAGCCGAAATCGTCGTGAAGGAGAGCTCGGGCCGGTTCATGCGCTTGGGGGGCAGTATGCATTGATCCGGACCGTCGAAGCAGGACGAGTCCGGCGTCGCGGCCGTTCGTCCGTCCGTCGACAAACCCCAGCAGTAACCCCGGCCGAGTGCCGCGAATCCGCAGGTGAAGTCCTCACCAGCATCCAGCGCCAGTAGTCGCCGCTCGAGCGCAGTGACCGTCACCGCTGACGTGCGAAATGCCGTTCTCGCCGTGAAAGTCGCTTGACCAGCTGAGAGGAAAATCACGCGGCCGGTCGCGCTCACCGTAGCCACCGCGGGATTCGATGACACCCAGGTGAAGGTCCGCGTCATCGGTGCATCGCCGTAATCACGAGCGACCGCCGCCAACTGCACGGTATCAAGCGCAAGCACCTGCGGCGCCGGCGACGTCACAGCCACGCTCGCGACGACAGGAACGACTCGAATCGACGAGGTCGCGCTTCTCCCGTTCGCCGAAACAACGATCGACACGGTGCCGAGTCCCGCAGCCCTGACGAGCCCCGAGGCGTCCACCGTGGCCGCCGCCGGGGCCGATGACTGCCAGGTGAAGGCAACGCCCGTGAGCGCCTCCCCAAACACATCGGTCGCCGCCGGCGTCAGCTGCAGGGTGTCCCGCGACGCGACGATCGGCTCATCGACGAAAATAGAATCCAGCGCCGGCGACACCTCGACCCCCGCAGTCGCGGGCAGAATCACCAGCGTCGCCTTGCCGGTCTTGTGCGCGCTGGCGCTGATCTCGACGGTTCCTGGCATCACCGGTGTGACCATGCCTGACGAGTCAACGACGGCGATCGACGGATCCGACGAACTCCACACGAAGGCCACCGAAGACAGAACAGCGCCATTCTTGCCGAGGGCGATCGCCGCGAAGGTGATGCGATCCGACGCGCGAATGGTGTCGGGAACGAAGATCGTCGCCGATGTCGGGAAGACCCGGACCGACGCGATCGAATAACCAGGTACGTCGCTGATGTTCGGACCCGCGGCGTCCGAACATGACGCTGCAACGAGGAACGACAGCGCTACGACAACCTTTCGTGCCCGCATCAATCAGCCCTCCGGGATCCCGTTCGCCCGCCAGCTCCGATCCGCGCGAAGACGTCCTCGCGGCCGGCACTCCGTGTCCAGCAGAATGCATACCGCAACGGGAAGTGTCCAATGGTAGTGTAACCTGCTTGTTTGCATATAGTTATGACTACGCCACCGCGCGGCGGTTGTTGCGCCGTGACTACAAATGGGCATGGAGTCCAGTGTTCCGGAGCCCCCAGACCTCTCCCACGCGCCGGTCTCACGGTACGATTCGCCCGTGGAATACAAGCGCCCAACGAACACGCAAACCGCCGTCGGGCTGCTGACTGGCGCCAACTCACAGGCGCTCGGCGGGGGCACGGACCTCCTCGTCGCCATGCGCGAAGGCCTCGTCAGGCCGGAACGCATTGTCGACCTGCGCGGCCTTCCCGGCAGCGAGGCGATGACATGGGGCGCCGACGGCTCCCTGCGAATCGGCGCCGCGACCAGCATCGCCGCGATCGCGAGTGACGCGCGGGCACGCGATCGGTTCCCCGCGCTTGCCATGGCCTGCGAATCCGTCGGCAGTCCGGCGCTGCGCAACATGGGCACGATCGGCGGAAACCTCTGCCAGCGACCGCGCTGCTGGTACTTTCGATCGGGCATACCGTGCCTGAAGTCGAACGGCGCCGATTGTCCTGCCCGCGAAGGCGAGAACACGCATCATGTCATCTTCGGGGGCGGACCGTGTTACGCGGTGCATCCTTCCGATGCCGCGGTGGCGCTTACCGCGTTGGAAGCCGTCGTCCACATCGAGGGCCCGCAAGGCGCACGCTCCGTTCCCATCGCCGACTTCTTCGTCCTTCCCGATCCTGACCCTCGCCGGGAGACCGTGCTGGAGCCGGGTGAGTTCCTCACCGCCATCGACGTCCCGGCCGAGTCGTCAGGCGGACGTCAGCGGTACACGAAGGTCCTGCAGCGGGCTGCCTGGGACTTTGCGCTCGCGTCCATTGCAGTCGCGAGGCGCGTCGATGGTTCGGTGCGAATGGTGCTGGGAGGCGTCGCCCCGGTGCCGTGGCGTGTGAATCCTTCGGTCGAGGAG
>DATCIJ010000255.1:0-21215 GCA_036507855.1 Gemmatimonadaceae bacterium
GCTGCGCTTCAACGGGAAGAAGGCGGTGATGCTGGCGTATCCGGGCGAGGGGCATGGCCTGCGTGGCCTCGCCAATCGTCGCGACCTGACGATCCGGTACTTCCAGTTCTTCGATCACTACTTGAAGGGTGCCCCAGCGCCGAAGTGGATGACGGATGGGGTACCGTACATCGTGAAGGACGCGGTGAAAGGAGATCCGAAGTAGCGGGCAGCGGGCAGCGGGCAGCGGGCAGCGGGCAGCGGGCAGCCGATCGGAGGAGTAAAATGTCACGAATCGCCGTCGCACTGTGGCTCACCGCCATCGCGAGGGCGGTTTCGTTTCAGCAGGCTCCGCGGGACATCGTGCTGCGTCCGGCGGACGCGATGTTGGCAGAGCCGTTCACGCGGATTCATTCGATTCGCGAGCTCGCCGACGGCAGGGTCCTCGTCAGCGATAACAGCAGTGAGACGCGCCTCGTTGTCGCCGATTTCCATACCGGCGGGGTCAGAAGGATCGGGCTGCAGCGTTCCGGCCCGGGCGAATACCGCGTCGCTGGGAGACTTCTGGCGTTGCCGGCCGACTCGACGTTGCTGGTCGACGAGGAGCGTGGCCGAAGGTGGTTGATCCTCGCCAGGGACAGCATTGTCCGGACGATTCCGCCTGACCACCCGGCAATCAAGGCCGCCCCGGGTGATCTCTTTGGCGCCGATCGGCTTCAGGGCGACTTCAGCCGCCAACGCATCGCCGCAATCCTCGCCTCCCGCCGCACGGAACGCGCAGACACCTTTGCGCGGCTGCGCGGCTACGACCAGCACGTCCAGTCCAATAGACAACGCACCTTCTGGAAAGCCACCATTCTGAACGGGTCAGCCGAGGAGCAGGTTCAGCTCTTCCCGGACGGGTGGATTGCAATCGTGCGTGTGGAGCCATATCGCGTGGAGTGGCGCAGGCCGGACGGCAGCACCATTCGCGGTACCGAGCTCCCATGGGAAGCTCCGAGGTCGAATGCGACGGAAAAGCGCGCGAACGCCGAGCGCCTTCGCAAGCGGTACGGAGCGGACGCCAGGATACCTGATTTTCCGTGGACTGATCGACTGGCGCCAATCCGGCCAGGCAGTCACGGCACGCCTGAAGGAAATATCCTGATCGCGAGGTCGCAGTGGTCGCGAGTGACAGATACCCGCTACGACCTGGTCGATCGCACGGGTCGACTCATCGGCCGACTCGCACTCCCCGACTCCGAGCGCGTAGTCGGCTTCGGCCCGCGTAGCGTCTACATCGCCGTCACCGATGGCGACGGATTCCAGACGCTCCGTCGCCATCCCTGGCCGTGAGGAAACAGTACGACCAGTCCTGATCGCTCGTTGCAGTTTATCTCACATCCGCCATCCGCCATCTGCCATCCGACCGTCAGCGCCGCACTGAAAACGTCACGTCGATACTGCGCGGCGCGAGAATGAAGTACCTCGGCACACCGTCGCCACTCACATCTCCCGACGGATACGCGCGCCGGTTCAGCAGATTGCGGCCGTACAACGCCAACGTTGACCCGGCGAGTTCCCAGCGAACGCCACCGTCAAGAACATGGAACGCCGGACTCGTCAGGCGTTCATCTCCCACCGGCGCCAGATAGCTCCGCCCCTGGTACCGGCTGTCGGCCGTGAACGTCAGCTGTGACGTCGCGCGCCACGTGAACTGCTGGCTCGCCAGGAACGCCGGCGTGAGGATCGGCTCCACGTCCGCGTACGTGATGCCCGTCCCGTCGTCGCGATACGACTCGATTCTGTTCCTGCTCACCGACACCGAAGTGCCAAAGTCGAGAGTCGACGTCACCGCTACGGCGGCCTCGAGTTCAACGCCCCGCCGGTAGCTCTTCCCGACGTTCGCCCGGATGTCGTATCCGAGCGGGGTCGTCGCGCCCGTTCGGGCGATCTCGTCCCGGAACCGCATGTCGAACGCGTTCGCCGAGAGTCTGACGCGGTTCAGCGAGACCGTCGCGCCGACCTCGAGGTCGTTGACGTGCTCGGGCCGCACGCGCGTCAGCGGCAACAGCGCCGGCGCATCGTCAGGCGTGACGTCGTCCGAGCCGGCAAACAGGTCGCCACGGGTTGGCTCACGCCCCGTCGTTCCATACGACGCGAAGAGACTGACACGATTCGCCGGCTGGACGGTCACCCCGACCTTTGGGTTCACGAAGTTCCAGCGCTGGCTCATCTCGTCGAGCCCGTAGCCCGCCGTGGGGCGATACCGGAATTCCGCGGTGCGCAGCTGCAGGTCACCGAACACAGTAGCCACGCCTGACGCGATGCTCGCCTTGGTGAACGCGCTGGCTTCCGTCTTGAAACCGGTGTTGGAATACCCCGGATACTGGAGGTCTGGGCGGTCATCGAACTCATGGTCCTTCGAGTAGGTCATGCCGTGCGCGCCGCCGTCCAGCGTTAGCCGTCCTGACACCGCGTGCGCAGCCGCGATCACACCAACCCATCGCGACGCCGAGCGATAGCGAAGTGCCGGACCCGGTGCGCCCGACGGATAGTCGTAGAACCCGCGAGTCGCGAAACCGTACGCCGTGACACCCGCCGACACGTCGGTCGATACCAGTCGCGTGTACGAGAGCGTGGCAAAGCTCTCGCGATACTTGTCGCCAACGCCCGCGAGCGGATTCGCGCGCGGGTTCACGCGCAGTTCGCTCTCGGGAACGGCGGCGTACGTCTGACCGTTTCGCTCGAGCCCCGTGGTGGCCGTGAACTTCACCAGGTCGCGATCGCCGAAGTACCCGCCGCTGACGAACGCGCTGTTCGCCGCGGACGTCGCTCCCTCGCGGTACCCGTCCGACCGCATGCCCGACAGGCGACCGTGAAACGCCAACCGGTTGGCGAGCGCGCCGCTGTTGGCCTGCAGCGTGGCGCGCGCGGTGCCAAACGAACCGCCGCCTACCTCGAGCGAGCTGCCGCGCGCTGTCCCGGTCAGCGAGTGCGTGGCGAAGTTCAGCGATCCGCCGAACGCAGCCTGGCCATACGTACTCGTGCCGACACCCCGCTGCACCTGAATGCTCTGCACGGAGCTCGTCAGGTCGGGGAAGTCGGAGAAGTAGATCTGCTGGTCTTCGGGCTCGTTGAGCGGAATGCCGTCCAGCGTAATGTTGACCCGGGATTGGTCGATGCCCCGCACGCGGAAGTACGAGTAGTTGAGCAGCGAACCGCTTTCCGAATACGCCGTCACCGATGGCGCCTGCCGCAGCGTGAGTGGCACATCCTGTCCGCTGTAGTCGCGAGCGAGTCGCGCATCATCGAGCGTGGTCTGCGCGATGGGCGCGACGCCGCTGGCGCGGACGGCGGTGACGGTGAGTCGTTCCAGCGACTGCGCCGTCGCCGCGCGGGTCTCCTGGCTGCCGAGTCGCAACAGTGCAATCGTGAGTGTGGTGTCACTCGACCTGATCTCGCGCCCTGCGATCGCGTAGCCGCTCCGCTGGACCAGGAGCGTACCAGGACCGCCCGACGTGATGCGAAAGCGGCCATCTGCCGAACTCGAAGTCGTTGCCGCGTAGCCCTGAGCGGCCACAGTCAGGAACCGCAAGGTCGCGCCGGCAAGCGGCGCACCGCTCGTGGCATCGACTACGGTGCCGGCCACGGTGATCGGGGCACCTTGGCCGGGAACCGACCTGAGGGGTGACATGACGCTCGCGAGCAGGGTCGCGATGGCAATGGCAAGGTTCTTCATGGAATCGGTCCGGCGGCAACTCGTGTCGCTCGTCCGGAGCCGCGGACCCGCCGGCGCAACGGTGGCCTGGAAACCGCTGCCAGCGATCGCGCCGTGGTGGCGCAACGCGCCGTTCGCGCATCGCGCGACGGCACCAACTCTGGCGGACCTGCCCACACTGGGCCTGCCACTCGCGACTTCCTACGCCGGTGCTAACCGGATCAGGTTCGACGGGACTCTCTCAGCCTCTCGCGGACGCGAGCGGCACCCCGGACGAGTTACACGGATGATAGAGTCGCGCTAACCCCGGGGGAAGTTGCAACGAAGCGCGCTCCGAACACCTTTTCCGAACACTTCCTGCCGGATTCGACTCACGGTTTGGTTCCCGGCTTCACACCTTGGCATTCGAGTGGTGTCGAATCAGCACCTATGCGACAGCGACTGAGACTCGATCGACTCGAGCAACTCCTCGCCGGGAGCCGCGTCAGCCAGAACCACTGGGCCATGCGACTGGGGCTGTCGCGTGGTCACTGGTCTGACCTGCGTAGCGGCAGGCACCCATACCCGTCCGCAAAGACCCGCCAGCGACTCATCGAAGTCTTTGGCGTTGCCGAGCGTGACCTCTTCGAACCGGACCCGGCATCGCGGGACGCCGAGTTCGACTTTCGTCTGGCTATTGCCGCGCGTTTCGAGCTGACGTCCGAGCTCGGCCAGGGCGGAATGGGAACGGTCTATCTCGCGAACGATCTCACGCTGGGACGCGTGGTCGCACTCAAGATGGTGGCCGCTGAAGCGGTGGCAGGCGTCGGCTCATCGCAGCTGCTGCAGGAGATGGCGCTCGTGTCGCGCCTGCAGCACCCGCACATCCTGCCGCTCTTCGACGCCGGTGAACGCGCCGGAAGCCCCTTCTACGTCATGCCATGGATACGCGGCGGTTCGCTCGGCGCGTTGTTGCGTTCGAGGACCCGCCTGCCGCTCAACGAAGCGCTGGGCCTTCTCGATGGCATCGCGGCGGGACTGGGACATGCGCACGAGCAGCGGGTGCTTCATTGCGACATCAAGCCCGAGAACATCCTCGTCCAGGGCTCGCACCCGTACGTCATGGACTTCGGGATCGCGCGAAAGCTGCACTCGGAAGCCTTCGAATGGGCGTCGTTGAGAAAGGAGCTCGATTTCTCCGCGGGGACGCCGGCATACGTCAGCCCGGAGCAGGCGTCGGGTGAATCGAACCTGGATGCGCGGTCCGACGTGTACAGCCTGGCCTGCGTCGCTTACGAAATGATCGCCGGGCGAAAGCCGTTCCGTGGAGAGACGACGCAGCAGATCGTCTCGCTTCGCTTTCACGAGCCTCCGCCGCCACTGCGTCGTTACGCGCCCGACGTGCCGATCGAGGTCGGTACCGCCATCGAACGCGCCATGTCGATCGACCCGGCTCAGCGGCCCGAATCGGCACAGGCGTTCGTCGCCGAGCTGCGGACCGCGGGCCGCGCCGTCACTCCATGGCGCACCGCGCTTTCTGTCGGACGCACGCGGGCACTGCGCCGCCTGCGAAGCGTCGCGTCAGGCCCGGCCCCTTACCGAGATAAGCGCTTGCCCCTCCGCGAGTGGATGTTCACGCTGCGCCAGGACCTCGCCTACGCATTTCGCCAGCGACGGCGCAGTCCCGGCCTCACGACCATGGCGATCCTCACGCTCGCCCTCGCCATTGGGCTCACGACCGCCGTGTTCGCCGTACTCGATGGCGTCCTGTTCCGGCCGCTTCCGTTTCCGGAGCCGGATCGCCTGGTCGCGCTGCAGTCGGTGGATTCGGCTGGCTCTGCGTTCTCCCGAGTTTCCTCGGCCAACTGGGCTGACTGGAGCGCGGGTAATCGCACCCTGGAGTCATCCGCGGTCCACCAGTCAGGCCGTCTGTCGGTTGCGTGGGGATCTGAAGCGATCCGCGCTGATGGCCAATCCGTCAGCGCCGATTTCTTCAGCGTACTGAAGGTCCGCTTCGTCGCTGGACGTGGCTTTCAGTCAGGCGATGCGCCGTCGCGTGCACCGTTGGCCGTTGTGAGCGAAGGCTTCTGGCAACGAAGGCTCGAGAGCAGACCGATCGAAGGGCTTTCGATTCAGGTCAATGGTCTCAGCTACTCCGTGATCGGTGTCGTTTTCGCGAGGCACGCCTGGCCCGACGGCACCGAGATCTGGCTGCTCGATCGACCCCGCACATTCGGAGGTGCGGAGAGGAACAACATCAACTACCATGCGATCGCTCGACTCAGTGCCGGGGTCTCGTTCGAGCAGGCGCAGGCCGACCTGTCCGCCATCGCGAGGCGCGTCCACGAGGACGAGCCCGTCGCGATGTACTCGTACGGCGTCGGAGTAAAGTCACTCGTGGACGACCTTGTCGGCGACTCCGGGGAAATGCTCGCACTGCTGATGGGCGCTGTGGGCCTGGTCCTCCTCATCGCCTGTGCGAACCTGGCCAGCGCCAACCTGGCGCAGGGTGCCGTTCGCAGTCGCGAGATGGCGGTCCGGGCGGCGCTGGGCGCAGGTCGAGCGCGACTCGTCAGGCAGGTGCTCGTGGACAATCTGATGATCGCGCTGATCGGTGGCGCGCTTGGGGTGATCCTGGCGCAGTTCCTCACTGGTAGCGCGGTTCTGGTCGGAGCGGCCGAGCTGCCGCGTACCGGCTCGATTGGCATCGATGTCGTCGTGATCGTCTTTGCGTTCCTGGTGGCCACGATGGCCGGCATCGCGACCGGACTGCTTCCGGCGATCCGCGCCACCCGCGTTGCGCCCGGACAGGCGATGGAAGGAGGAACGCGCGGCCATGTCGCCGGCGGACGTGGGCTTCCGGGCCGGGTCTTCGTTGCTGCGGAGATTGCGATGGCTCTCATGCTCATCACCAGCGCGGGCCTTCTCGTGCAGAGCATGCGAGCGGTATTGGCGCGTCCACTTGGCTTCGAGACGAACGGCGTAGTCGTCGCCGAGATAACCCTTGGAGGGCCGCGGTACAATCGCGACAGCGCCGCGGTTCTCGCGTACTGGGAGCGCCTGCGAAACTCGCTGGCTGAAATGCCAGGCAGTCAGGGCGCAGGGTTGGTGAACTGGGTGCCGCTGGTACGAGGTGGCACCGGCTTCATCGAGATCGCCGGCAAGAATGTCGCGGGCGCCGGAGCCGGCTACAGAATGGTGAGCGAAGGTTATTTCGAGACTCTCGGCATGCGCGTGTTGCAGGGACGCCCCTTCGCGGAGAGCGACCGTTCCGACGGGCCGCGGGTGACGGTCATCAGCAAACGAATGGCTGATCGCTATTGGCCAGGAGAGTCGCCGCTTGGGCGGCAGGTGCGCGCCACGAGCATGGAGTACTTCGGCTCCGCGGCTCCATGGCTTACGATCGTCGGCGTCGTGAACGACGCGCGACCATTCGGATACGAGACCGACGAAACCGCGGAGATGTATGTACTGTACCGACAGCTTCCCCCGTGGCGAATCGGCACCATGAGCGCCGTCGTCCGCGGCACCGGGTCTGAAGCCGCCATCATGAGCGCCGTTCGTGAACGCGTGGAGGCGATAGATCCCATGATCCCGGCCGACCTCGAGTTCCTGAAGTCCCACGCCAATCGCGTCACCGCGGCGCGCCGGTTCACGATGGCGACGTTGGCGGTCTTCGGCGGGCTTTCTCTGATCCTGGCAGCCATCGGCGTCTACGGGGTGCTGTCGTTCGCCACGGCGCAGCGCACGCGCGAGATGGCGGTCCGGGCCGCGTTAGGCGCCGACCGTCGCCGACTTCAGCAGCTGGTGCTCGGCAGCGGCGCGCGAGTCGTGGCGGTGGGGATGGCCGTGGGCCTGGTTGGCGCGTGGCACCTGGCGCAGCTCGCCCGATCGTTCCTTTTCGGTGTGGAGCCGCGAGACCCGACGGTCTTTGGGGCGGCCACTCTCACAATAGCCGCGGTCGGATTACTGGCGGCGGTCGTGCCGGCTCGGCGCGCCTCTCGAGTCGAACCAATGGAAGCGCTGCGGCAAGATTAGGCGGGCGGGGCCTTACGGCGGAGACGCACGCAGCGTCGCGACGGCGTTCTCCTGCGGACCGAGTTTGAATGTGTGAAGCGGATAAAGGCCGCCGTCGATCGGATAGCCAACCGTAAGGCTCCGAGCCGCCGGTATCGAACAGAAGACAGCGTTGCCACCAGCATCGGTTGTCACATCCCGGTCAGTGTCTCGCGTTTCCCTGACAAGCAGGGCGCCTTGTCGCCCCGTCACTTCCACATCCAACCACCGCATCCGGAGTCGTGTGTTGGCCAGAGGGCGTCGTGACTGCTCGTCAATGAGCGTGACTCGCAGGGTCGGCAGCCGCCAATTTCGCCCCGGGCACATCGCATCCGCGATCTCCTTCTCCCCCCCGGCAACGAACGCGAGGTGCCGAGTCGCGCCCTCCTGCAGCACGAATTCCTGCTCCGCGGCGCGAATGCCGAATATCGTGAAGTCCGGATGCTCGGCGACGATCGCGTGCAGCCCGGGTGGAACGCTGTCAAAGCGGAAACGGCCGGCGGAGTCCACGACCGCCTGGAACGGCGAGCCGACCAGCCTGACGCGAGTCCCGGTCAACGGCTTGCCGGCGCGAACGATGCTGCCGGTCACCGTCCCGGGTTTGTTGAATGCTTCGAGGCCGTTGACCAGGATCATCCCGCCTTCCTGGCCCAGCCCGCTCAGCACGAGCCGTTCGCGCCTCGGCCCGCCAGCGCTCCGCTGCTCGATCAGCGATGGCTTGGGCATCGTGAGCGTCCAGTTCTTCACGATCCAGGCGCCGTTAGGCACGCGCATGAAGTGCACCTCCCCACCCACATGGTCGTGCTCCAGCTCCCACGGCAACTGCGTCCACCTGAATTCGACCAGCCGCAGCTCGTACGTCGTCGCGTCGAGCCAGAGCGTTCCGCGAATGTCCGGCATGATCCGGCTTCTGACCGGCGCAAAGGCGAGACCAACGTGCCCGGGGCGATCGCGCTCGTTCTGGGCTACCGAGAAGCAGTGGTCGCGAAGAAATGCTCTCGACAGGAGCGCGGTGGCATCGGGGGCGTAGAACGTCATGTGATTGGCAGCGTCCTCCCAGTAGCCGATCCGCGAAAGGGAATCGCCGCGCAGGCTCCTGAAGTTCGGCTGGCCAATGCCGTCGTTCTCGTCGTAGGAGTGGTGGCTCTCTTCGCTAACTTCGCCCATCGGCAGACCCAGGCTACGCGAGAAACGGACGAGACGACGGCGGAGCGTGGAGTCCTGACCCGAGATCACGATGACATTCAGGGCCGTCTCCGCCTCCCGCCACAGCGCGGCGACGCGCAGGCCGTCGCGACCGGTCGTGCAGAGCGCTCGATCGGCTACGGTCACCCGCGGAAGCGTAGTGAACGGATCCATCGCGACATCGAGGACGACGGTTTCGCCGCTGCCTACGTTCAGGAAATCGGAGCGCCAGGCGCGAACGCCGATGCGACGCACGGTCAACCGGTACCGACCCCCGCGAGGAGCGGTAATCGCGTATTCGCCGAGCTGGTTCGTGATCACGTTCCGAATAGCGGCGCCGGTGTCCGGCGCTGTCTCCACGCTGCGTAGTGTCACGAGTGAGCCGGCGAGCGGCGCTCCTGATCCCGCCTCCGTGACGACGCCGCGAATAACCTGGGCGTCGGCGACTGATGACGCACCGATGATGGCAAGGATCGAACAAAACCGCCGAGTGAGTGAGGGCACGTTATCGCACCGTCCAGATGACGATGGAGCGGACGATGTTGTCCGCCGGGATACGGCCCGATCGGCTACCAGACTGGAGGCCGGTCAGTCCCGAGCTCTGGGGTGAATTGCTGCCCCCGAAGCCACACTGCTGACCTTGTGGCCATCGTGACGTGAGGGTTGTCGTGTAGTCCGCGCGGAGACCGTAGATCTCGACGGCGACAACCTCCTCCGCTCCAAACTCGCTCACGCCTCGCCCTGGAGCGGCCTCGCCATTGACAAAGACACAGGTCAGTGAATCGCTGATCACGAGCCCGGACAGAAGGAAGGACGGACTGTACCGCAGCGCGTCGCGGAGGCTCAGGCCGGACCTGCCGTAGAGCTCCTGTCGAGGAACGATTGCCGAGTTATTGCCCCGCATGAGCGAGCGCGACTCGAATTCCGCCATGAGGACGGCACTCTGTCTGCGCCCACCGGCAGCCTGTGCCTTCTCGAGCACGACGGACAACTCGACCGCCCCCTCTTCGGGCACGATGACCGATAACAGGCGACCACCGAATCCGCTGCGCTGCACATTGACCACGTATGCGCCCGGCGCTACGGCGGGAAAGTTGAACGACCCTGCGGTGTCGGTCCGGGTCGCCGCCCGCGCACCCATTACGATTACGTCGGCGTTAGGCAGTCCGCTGAATCCTGACCGGGCAATCACCTTGCCGAAGACGCCGGTGCGCATGGCGCGGATCGGTATCGTGTCCAGCAGGGCGAGCCGGGGCATCTCGATCTCGATGAACGCCCCGCGGGCTTGCACGAGAAGTCGTTGCTCGAATGGCTGGAAGCCGATCCTGACAGCACGGAGCAGGTGCGGACCTGAATCCACGCCCGTGATGGTGAAGCGCCCGAGCGAATCGGTGACGGCGCGCTTCGAGAGGTGGGCCGAGTCGAGGACGACCGTTACGCCCGGGACCCCAGTCCGGAAATCGTCGCGAACGACACCGGTGATCTGCCCGGGGCGAACCTGAGCTCCAGCGGTGCCGCTCGCGATCGCGAGAAGTACTCCCCATACCAGGAGCGTCCGTTGCGCTTCTGAAACGCAACCGCCGTTCGAACTACGGTGCGGAGTCATGGTCAGGAAGTGGGTTCGCCGACCGGAGCAGCAGAGGATCCTGCGGGCGGCTTCTACCATCGGTCAGATGGGAAGGTCCGCGCTAGCGAGCATTCCTCAGCGAACCGCGACCACTTCGATGCAGCTTCGCTATGGTCTTCGTGTACGGCAATTGGGACTGGCCCACGCGCTACGTTCGCTAGTCTGACCTTGCTGATCCTATGCCGAGTTACTTCGGAATCGTCAAAGGTCACGATCTTGCGCTGTGCTTGAAGCTCTCTCGCTGGCGCGAAATTGTCGGTCGAGCTGGTGCCAGGGGTCTTACGGCGGAGTCGGTCGGCGTCGTACCGATGAGTCGCTGTGACCGGAACCCAATCGTTCCGCTACTCTCGGCGCACTCGTTTGATTGCTGGAGCTTTGTGAAGTCGGGCTCTCCAAGGAAGGACATGTAAGGGAGCGTTCTGAACATCTCCGGGCGCTGGCTCGCACCGTGCCTCGTTCAGCGAAACAGCCTCGCGAACACTGGCGCGTCCAGCAGCACCGTGATCTCGTGATTCCACTTCTCGAGTGAACGACGGTACGCCGGAGAGTACGCTGCGTAGACGCGCGTTTCCGTGCCCGGAATCGTGATGGACAGCGCCACCTCCGCCTTGAACAGATTCGGCGTCTCGTCAGGCATCTCGTCCGCCTCATCTCGGGCGTGCGCGATGCTGGCGCCGAGACTGATCGAGGATTCATGCTCCCAGCGGAGTATCGGTGCGCGCACAGACGCGCCCGCATATTGCCGATCGCGCACGTGATCGATGGAGTACACCGCACCGGCCATCATGGGCCCCGGCAAGACAGGCATGGTGATCGACGTGCTTCCGTCAATGGCAAATTCGTTTTGCGCTCCGTCGGTTCTACTCTGTGAGAACGACCACGACAACTGCGTGCGGATCAACGGAGACTTTCTGCCTCCGAAGTACCGCGCGACCTGCGTGCGTGAGCGGAAGTACGGCGGTTCGCGTCGGGTGCGGGTGTCATAGTCGGTGAGCTTGGACGTCAACTGCCAGCGTCCGGCATAGAGCACCGTCGCCAGTCGTCCGAAGTGCATTCGCGACTGCAGGAACTCGCCGCGGAAGTTGTGATGATCAGCGGCTCCAACGTAAATGCGGCCGGCAAGGAATCGATAGGCACGGCTTGTCTCGCCCGGGGCGAGGATTCGCGGGTCCACGAAATCGTCGAGCTCCAACACCTCCAGCTCTTGGGCCGCGACGGGAGAGGCGATGAAGAGCGCCAAGAACGTTGCGGTGCGCCTCAGGAATGTCGCTTTCATGGCGGCAGCAAGCGAATGCTGAGTTGCTCGACTGAGACGTCGACGAGTTTCCCGCGCACGGCTCGGGCCCAGGTGTTCTGGCATTTTTTCTGTTTGCAGACCCTGTCCGCGATCTGGTGAGCGGTGAGGGGCGAAGGTATCGTCTGACGATCGAACGTTTCCTCGAAACTCTGGTCATTTTCAAGGAACACACGAATGGTCAGCCGGTCAGTCCACCGCATTTCCTGCGACTCGAACCGCGTGTAGCGCATCTGCGCCGCGATGCTGGAGGGCACTCGCTCCTCCACCTTCAGACTTTCCGGCTTCGAGTTGACTTCGACGCGCCAGACTTTCGACAACCGATAGCCGACTCGCGCGGCACAGGCGCCGCCACGGTGCTCGGCGAATACCGGCGCCGTCAGCTCCGCCCGGAAACCGGCGAGACGAGGGAGCGCGCGAACCGAGTCGACCCTGACGGGATCAGGCAGAGTGAGAACCCACAACCCGGTCGCATCGAGTGCTGCCGACAAGTCGCTCTCGAACGGATAACTCACCCTGACCGGCAGCCGCGGTCCCGCCAAGAGAGTGTCCGCGCTCACGGTGAGATACACCGTACTTACGCGTGTCGCCGATCCGCATGAGGCAGCGGCCGGCTCTTGTGCGTCCGCAAACGTTGTCAGGAGACTTGCGCTCAAGACAAACAGCGGCGTGAGAGAAGGAACCCGCATCACGACCCTCCCTTGGACAAAAGCTTGCCCACCGTCGAGAACAGCCCGATCACGGTGGTCAGTCCGGTGGCGATCAACGCGACGAACTTGATGGAGCGATCCAGACCCGCGGTCGCCTGGGTTACTGACGGCAGCCGCACACTATGGACGACCTGCTCTCGGCGAGCCAGGATCAGATAGAGCAACGAACTCGCAATCGCGGCTCCCGCCAGCTGCAGCGCGACGAGGAATCCGGAACGGACAATTTCTCCGAGGCTGTTCGACAGCACGTCAGTCGGATTACGGAGGATTATGACCACCGAAGCGAACAGCGGCTGCGCAAAGGCGAACGTGGCGATCGTCCAGACGTTAGGTGCCGGATCGCGGTTGGCGATGACGAATCCCAGAAGAGCCGCCATGACCAGGAGGAGCGGCGTGAAGTGCTCCTCCGATGCCGTCGCCGTCGCGTAGATGGAGGCCACATAGAACACAAAAACCGTCAGCTGCGGGCTCCACTTCTGCACCGGTCTGGGTTCAACCGGCTCCTTGCCCGTCAGCAGCAGGATCTGCGCGGTGGCGCTCGCCAGTTTCTGCTCTGCTTGGGCGAGCTTCGCGCGCGTTTCGAGCAACGGCGACACCGGATTCGCGCAGAACTGGCACGTAGAAGCCCGGTCGGGAATCTGCGCCAGACAATAGGGGCACTCGATCATTTCACTCGAACCACTGCTTTGTTTCCCGGTTCCCCGCGGCGTGCGCACACAGGGCCAAGTTGACACCCGCCGCCGCAGCGATCCTCCTTTTAACTTCCGCTCCACGCTACCGGTCGTCAATATCGACGACCACTTTTGGCAAATCACGATTGGACGCTCGCCACGCCCCAAAGGTCGCGTGAGGGGTCTCTGATCTTGAAATAGGGCAGGACGACCCCTAACAGCTATTTTCGGCCGCCGCGCGACGGCTCTCCGCAAATCGTCAATCGCGCCCACTCGGCCATTCGAGCGAAATCCAGCAACGGCGAGGGTTCCTCAGATCGACCCCGCGTCGTTGCAGCCGGCGAGGTGGTTTGAAAGAGAGTCAGCTCCTTCAAACTCCCGCTCCAATGCCATAGTGGGGTGACTGCTCGTTAGGTGTTCTAGCCATGCTCACCGCGCGTCTGAGCCACCGCAACGCCTACGGCCCGGTTAACGGGGAGTTAACCGATCATGCCCATAGCCCACTTTTCGTCGCCTCTGACCCCCTAACAGGGCCTACGACGGAGCAGCCCGCCCGCATGGAGGCAATCGTCTCCCTGAGCGGAGGTTAAGTCGATCCCGCTCAGGTGCTCGCCTCAGTGGCCAGGGGCAGAATCGAACTGCCGACACGCGGATTTTCAGTCCGCTGCTCTACCAACTGAGCTACCTGGCCGGGAGGGATAAACCTAAACAGCGACTGCGCTTGGAAGAACCCTCTCAAAGGCCAGCCAGATCGAACCGGACTCCGTCCTACCTCTGGCCTCTGGCCTCTGGCCTCTGGCCCACCGAGGCAGTAATCACCGACTTGATCCCGCCCCGCACATTGAAGTCACCCACCACCTGCATCCACCGCGGCGCAACGGCGCCATTCAGATCATCCAGGATCCGGTTCACCGCGCGCTCATAGAAGACAGCCGCATCGCGGTAACTCCACAGATACAGCTTCAGGCTCTTCAGCTCGATGCACTTCTCCGCGGGCACGTACGTGATGTCGATGACGCCGAAATCCGGAGCGCCGCCCTTCAGCAGTGCCAGCTCGGATGCGTCCGATTCCACACCGCCCAGCGGACACAGCGAAGTGAATTCCTGGCACTCCATATGGATTTCATAGGAGCGATCGGGGTATGGATTGGGAAAGGTCTCGAGCAGTTCAGGTCGGGGCATGGGCGAAATGTACTGGCTCGGGCTCGAGGCTTGACGGTCGAGGAAGTTCTTCGCGCTGCTGACTCCCACTCCAACCTTCCCTCGAGCCTCGACCCCCGAGCCTCGACCCTCGTGCTCAGCGCGTGACAAGATCGACACTTGGCGTTATGGACAGCCACGGAATCCGACCGTAGCTTGGGATCGTCGGCGTAGAAACGCCGGTCTTGCCGCCGCGACGAGCGCGTGGCGGCACAGCCCCCCGGGCAAACCCCGGGGGGCTCTCTTTTCCGCTAGTGCCGTTCCAACTTGTTTCGCCAAAGGCTCAGAGACACGAGCCGGCTTGGAACCAACTTGGCGGGAATAGCCGGAACGGCACTAGTCGTTCTTGCGGAGTTCCCGCGAGCGCTCCTCGAGGATTTGCCGCTCGTCACCCGTGAGGCTGTCGATCCCGAGTTGTGAGATCTTGTCGAGAACGCGGTCCAGCTCGGTCAGCCGCTCGCGCTCGCCCTGCGTGCGTGCCGGCGCTACGGGAACCGCGGGCGCCACGCGCTGCGATACGGCCTGCTGACTCTGCGCCACGATTTCATCGACCTCGCGTGCCCGCTCGCGCGTGCGCGGCATCGATCGGGGAATGGCGCGCGGCGCCTCGTCAGGCACATCCGGAACCGGATTCACTCGTTGGCGCAGCCGGTCGAATCCGGCGCCGGCGGTCGACGTCCGCCAGAAGAGCCACGCCGCCGCCAGGCCGCCCGCGTGAGTCAGGTACGCGAGCCCATTGCCGTCACCGGTCTGGATCACCCCCACCACGAGCGTGATCGCCACGAGGGTGGCTACCAACCATTTCACCTGGATCGGGAACGTCAGGAACAGATACACCTCGTCATCTGGCCAGCGCAGCGCGTACGCCATGGTCACGCCGAGCACCGCTCCGGTCGCGCCTGCGAGCGTTCCGTCCCGGACCACCAGCGTGTGCACGAGCCAACCGCCCAGTCCGCACCAGAGGAAGAAGTTCCTGAAGGCTCGCGTACCCCACGCGTGCTCCAGCCTGGGGCCGAACACGAAGAGCAGGTACATGTTCAGGACCAGCGTCCAGAACCCGCCGTGCACGAAGAGATGCGTCCCGATCGTCCACCACTGCGCGGGCAGATCTTCGACGCGGAATCCCAACGCTTCCCGCATGTTCGACGCGCCAAAAAGCGTGAACTGCAGGAAGTACACGACCACGTTCAGGGCGAGCAGCCACTGAACCGCGGGCGTCATGCGCGGGACTTCCTGTTCCTCGGCGAAGGCGTTCGTCATCGGGTCGCTCGGGTCTCGCTCACCCTATCTAAACGCGGAGAGACCGCATTCTGTTCCGTCGGTCCTGGCCGGCGAGCCCATTTGCACCGCACATCCCGGACCAGCCTAGTGCCGTTCCAACTATTCTCACCGAATACATCGAGCCGAGCCAAGCCGGTACGCGCTTGGCGAAACAAGTTGGAACGGCACTAGCGCATGGTTGCCGGCCCACTCAGGCGCGCCAGCAGCCGAAGGTCCCTGTGACGTGCCGATGCGTGCTCCATCATCGTGCTCCAACGCTTGTCGAGGACGCCGCGCTCCGCCGTTGGTCCAGGGTGAATCACGATGCTGGTGGCATCGCTCGCGCCGTGTACCTGGTCGACGATCTGCAGATAATCGGCGTCACTCGACTCGTCCGTCCCCGCGATCGTGACCGCGTGCGCGCATCCCAACGATGCCGCAGCGCGAAGCATCTCGACCACGCGTTCCAGTGCAGGCGAAGCGACCGGCGGTTCGATCGTCACCTGGATGAGAGACAGAAACGGATGCAGCAAAGCCAGCGCCTCGGGGCGCTGCCCATCCGTGTCGGCCATGACCTCGGTCCCCGCAGGCAGCTGCTTCAGGGCAGCCGCCAGGAAGTCCGCGTTGCCGAATGAGTCGCGACCGGTAACGCAGACCGAATGATAGACCGTCCGCCCGAGGGCACGCGTCAGTTCGCGGGCCAGTGCGTCGGCCGTGTACATCTGGGCCGTCTCTGCCGCGCCAGCGAAGCGGATGAAGACCTGGCGCCGTCCGGCCCAGACGCCTTGTCGCTGGATGCCAGATGGAATGCCCGCGAGGGCTGCCGCCAGAACCGGTGTTGCACCCATCGTGTTACTGTCTCCCCTCAGTAGTCGCGAGTCGGACAATCCGCTCGCAAAGCTCCGGGAACGCAATACCCGCCGCAGCCGCCGCCTGCGGAATCAGGCTCGTTTCCGTCATGCCCGGCAGTGTGTTGGCCTCCAGACAGAAACAATCACCGGAATCATCAAGGCGGAAGTCGATACGCGCGTATCCCCGCAGCTTCAGGGCCCGGAAGGCCCGCAGCGCCTGGTCCTGGACCCGTGCCGTCACGTCCGGGTCCAGCTGCGCTGGGAACTCTTCGACAGCCATCCCCTTCGTGTATTTGCACTCGTAGTCGTACAGCTCGTGCCTGGGAATGATCTCGCCGATTGGAAGGGCCTCATTTCCAAGGATTCCCACGGTCAGTTCTCGTCCGCTGATGAACCGCTCCAGCATGACCTCGTCATCGTACTTGAAGGCCTCGGCAATTGCCGGTTCCAGGCCGGCGGCATCGCGGACCAGCGTTAGGCCCACGGTCGATCCCTGCTTGGACGGCTTCACCACCACGGGGAAGCCGAGCCGGTCCCGCACCTCGGCAGCCGTGGCCGGCGCCATCAGCCACTCCGCGGTCGTGACTCCGTTGTCCCGAAACAGGCGTTTCGACAGGTCCTTGTCCATTGCCAACGCACTCCCGAGCTGGCCCGTGCCGGTGTAGCGAACGCCACAGAGGTCAAACAGGGCCTGCAGGGTCCCGTCCTCGCCCTGCCCACCATGCAATGCGAGAAAAACGACCTCGGCCTGTCGTACGGCCGGCAATGTGCCGAGGGAGGGCGACAGCGATCGCTGCGACATTGCCGCAAGCGACTCGAGATCCGGCGGCGCCTGCTGTACGCCCGCCGCCTTGAGCTCACGCTCCGCGGCGTCGTCGATCACTCCCATCGCCGTGTCGAGCGATGTCACGTCGTGCCCCCGTGATCGTAGCGCGGCCGCGATTCGGAGACCCGAAGCGATCGACACGTCACGTTCGGACGACGTGCCTCCCATGAGGACGGTGATCTTCACGCTGGTGCCTGGTTTGATTCGGAGCCGGTGATCAACGCTTCGCCGGTAATGTATCCCGGCGCTGCGAGTCGGCGGGCGGGAACCTGAACTTCACAGGGAGCACGACCGTCCTGCCCACCCGGGCACCGCCGCTCCGTGCGGGCTGGAACTCGAGATACGGCGCGCCGGCGACCGCCGCGGCATCGAATTCGGCGTGCCCCGACGCCTCGACCACCGACGTCGATTCCTGCACCACGAGACCTAACGAGTCCACGAAGAGCCGCAGGCCAACGTCGCCCTCCACGCGGGCGGCGTACAGTCCCGGTGGGTACACGAACGGGAGCTCGCGAGTCAGCAACGCGGGGTCGCCGGCGGCGCCTTCCTCCTCCGGCGCATCCCGGCACGCCAGTGGCGCGAGCAGGGCGAACGCGACAACCCCGAGACGAGGCGGAATGCCTGCTCTCACGCGACGTCTCCGCGGTGCGCCATCCGTGCCAGCTCGTCGAGGGTCTTCAACGCTTCCAACGGTGTCATCTCGTTCGTGTCGATCGATCGGAGTCGTTCAAGGGCGGGGTGCACGTCAGCGAACAGGCCGAGCTGCGCCTCGGCCATTGGACGAACGGTGTCGGCCGAGAGTCCGGCAACGAGTTGCTCGCCTTCGAGCAATCGAAGCACGGCCCGCGCCCGGTCGATCACTGGCGCCGGCAATCCGGCAAGGCGCCCGACTTCTATTCCGTACGACCGATCGGCGCCGCCTGGTTGCAACCGATGCAGGAAGACCACGTCCTCGCCGGACTCGCGAACCGCGACGTTGAAGTTCCGCACCGCCGGCAACTCATCGGCCAGTTGTGTCAGCTCGTGGTAGTGAGTGGCGAAGATGGTCTTGCACCCGGCCTTGTCGTGCAGGTGCTCGCTCACGGCCCACGCGATCGATACGCCGTCATACGTCGAAGTGCCGCGACCGATCTCATCGAGCAGGACCAGGCTGCTCGCGCTCGCCAGGTGCAGGATGGCGCTCGTCTCGGCCATCTCGACCATGAACGTGGACTGACCGCGAACCAGGTTGTCGCTGGCGCCCACCCGCGTGAACAACCGGTCGACCACGCCGATTCGCGCCCGTGTTGCCGGGACGAAGGAACCGGCTTGCGCCATGAGGACGATGAGACCCACCTGGCGCAGCACCGTCGACTTCCCCGCCATGTTTGGCCCGGTGAGAATGATCATCCGCGCGTCAGGCGCCAGCCTGACGTCGTTCGGGATGAACCGGTCCCGAGGCATCATTCTTTCCACCACCGGATGTCGGCCGCCGATGATCTCGAGATCGAATCCGGTGTCGACGAACGGCCGGACATATGACTCGGTTTCCGCCACCTGCGCGAACGACGCCAGCACATCGAGCGTCGCCACGCGCGCGGCGGCCGCCTGAAGTCGCGCTATCGCCGAGCTCACGCGCTGGCGCAACTGATCGAACAGTTCGCGCTCGCGCTGTTCTATCCGCTCGGTGGCGCCCAACACCCGCTCTTCGTACTCCTTGAGCGCGGGTGTCACGTAACGCTCTCCCCCAGTCAGCGTCTGGCGGCGCTGATAGTCGGGCGGTATCAGGTGGCGATTGGCGTTCGTGACTTCGATGAAGTATCCGAAGACGCGGTTGTATCCCACCTTGAGCGAAGAGATCCCGGTTCGTTCGCGCTCCGACGCCTGGATCCCGGCTATGGCATCCTTGCCGCCGTCGCGGAGAACCCGGAGCTCATCGAGGGCGGGATCCACGCCTTCCTTGAATGCGTCGTCATCACCCAGCGCCGCCGGCGGACGCTCGACGAGATGCGCCACGATGTCAATCGCCACGTCATCGCACGAATCCCACGTGTCGAGAAGATCGGCGAGGAGTCCTTCGCGTCCGAGGCGCCCGGCCGCCTGGCCGAGCGTCCCAAGCCGGGACAGCGACTCGCCGAGGTGACGAAGCTCGCGGGGATTCACGCGAGCCGCGGCGGTCTTGCCGGCCAGTCGTTCGATGTCGCGCATCCCGTCGAGCAGGCCGGTGATTTCGAGCCGCGAGATGGGATTCGCTACGAAGGCAGCGACGGCGTCGAGGCGCTGTTCGATCCGTTCGACCGAAAGCAGCGGCGCCAGGAGCCACTCGCGAAGCAACCTCGCTCCCATTGGCGTACTGGTCCGGTCGAGTACTCCGACCAGCGTGCCGGCGCGCGCGTCGCCACCACCGCGCATCGACTCCACGAGTTCGAGATTACGACGCGTCATTTCGTCCAGTGGCATGGCGTCGCCGGTCACCTCGACCGTGGGTCGCATCAGGTGCGGCACCCCGCCCGGCTGCAATTCCCGCAGGTAACGGATCACCGCACCGGCGGTGGCCACGGCGGCATCGTGAGCGCTGTCGAGCCCGAAGCCTTCGATGGAATGCACGCCGAACTGCCGGCTCAACTCCTCGCGCCCGATGTGAGTGTCGAATTCCCAGGGCTCGCGTTCGGTGAGCAGGACGCCATCAAGCGGAAGCGCCATCTCCGCACCCGCCACCGCACTGTCTCCGCGTGCCAGCAGGATCTCACGAGGCGCCAGGCGAGCGATCAGGGACGGGGCATCCTGCAGGTCCGCCACGATCATCCGGAACGCTCCCGTGGAGACGTCGACGGCGGCAACGCCTAACGTTGATCCCGCGGCACGAACGGCGCAGAGGTAGTTGTGCCGCTCCCCCTCGAGCAGGTCATCGGAAAAGGCGGCGCCCGGCGTGACCGTCTCGACGACTTCGCGACGGACGATGCCCTTGGCCTGCCGCGGGTCTTCGACCTGTTCACAGATCGCGACGCGATAACCCTTCTGCACCAGCCGCCGCAAGTATTCGGTCACGGCCTTGACCGGAACCCCGGCCAGCGGGACTTCGGAAGCTCCTCCGTTGTTGCGCGAGGTGAGCGTCAACCCAAGCTCGCGCGAAGCGACTTCGGCGTCTTCGTAGAACATCTCGTAGAAGTCGCCCATCCGGAACATCAGGATGGCGTTCGCGTGGCGCGACTTGATCTGCTGGTACTGCTGCATCAGGGGCGTGATGTCGCGGCTCATTTCGGCTCGGCCTCCACGACGATCCCGCTGACTCGCGAAGCGCGCATTCGCGCCAGGGCTGCCACCGCATCGGCGTGTGTCGCGTAACGGCCGACGCGAATCCGATACGGCGCCTGGTCTCCGACCACGCGCACGTCGAATCCCCGTTCCTTGAGGCGCGACGCCAACGAGGTGGCGTCACCGCGCGAATTGAACGCGGCCACCTGCACGCTGTACTGCTTCGTGGCTGGCGGCGCGGCAGGCCCCTGTGCAGGCGAAGCAGGAGTAGCGACCGAGTCCGCGACTGGCAGGCGTTCGCACTGGGCCACGAAGTAGTCGAACTGGTTGCGGAGCTCGACATCGCCCGCGTCCACGAGCGGCCGACCGGCGTTCAGCGTGGCGCAGCCCGCCACGAAATCGCGATCTTCGAGTGCCAGCCTTCCACTCCACAGGCTCGCCCTTGCGATGTGTTTCCCCGAGGGATAGTCGCGAAGCAGCCGGTCGAAGCGGCGCCGCGCCGCGCTCCGGTCACCTCTCGCAAACTCGAGCTGCGCCAGCGCCAGCAGCGCGTCGGGCGCGCGGGCGGCGAATGGGTGCTCCACGCTGATGCGGAGGTAATCGCGTTCGGCATCGGCGGCGCTCGTGGCGGACTGCGCCCGCC
>DATCIJ010000256.1:0-10336 GCA_036507855.1 Gemmatimonadaceae bacterium
CGAGCGTAACCCCTTCATGCGCCACATCGTCATGCGGCTGCCTGACGAGCAGAACGCCGAATACATCTTCATGACACCGTTCACCCCGCGGCAGAAGGACAACCTCGCGGCCTGGATGGTCGCGCGTAACGACGGCGAGCATTACGGGAAGCTGGTGGTCTACCGTTTCCCGAAGCAGAGCCTGGTGTTCGGTCCGCGCCAGATCGTGAACCGCATCAACCAGGATACCGAGATCGCGCGCCAGATCACGTTGTGGGACCAGCGTGGGTCGGAGGTGATTCGCGGCGAATTGCTCGTGATCCCGATCGAGAAGTCGCTCATTTACGTGCAGCCGTTGTACCTGCGCGCCGAGGGTGGCCAGATCCCCGAGTTGAAGCGCGTGGTGATCGCGCACCAGAACCAGGTGGTGATGGCGGAGACGCTCGAATCGGGATTGGCGCTGTTGTTTGGCGGCAGTTCTGCCCGGCAAGCAGTCGCGGAGGCGCCATCGCCGGCGACTGTACCGGGGACAGCGACCGGCGTGTCAGCGACTCTCCTTCGCCAGGTGCAGGACGCCTACGATCGCGCGATCGCGGCGCAGCGCGCAGGAAACTGGGCGCAGTACGGGGAAGAGATGAACCGGCTGGGGGACTTGCTGAGGCGACTGACGTCGGGAAGACCCTAACGGGTTTCGGGTCGCGGGTCGCGGGTTGCGGGTTGCGGGTTGCGGGTTGCGGGTCGGATATCGAATACCCGCCACCCGTCACCCGCTGCTGGTCCGTCTGAATCTCGCCGCCGCTCGCTCCACGAGGCGACGGAGCTCTTTGATCGGCTCCGGATTGTCGTCCACCTGAAGCCGAAGGACCACATCGTTGTTCAGCCAGACGCCGCCGTCCTTCTTCACGATGAGCATCGCGGCCGACTGCATGCCTCGCTTGTCGCCTCCGGCGCGTTGCCCCGCTTCCAGCGCCTCAATCAGGCGCAATGAGATGTGCTGCCCGGCGGTGCGCTCGTACGCCGCCACCATCGAGTCGACCACGGACTCGCCCGCGAGAATATTCCCTTGAGCGGTGCAGCGAGCACCGCTCGCCGAACAGGATTTGTGGCCGGCCCATGCCGTCGCCTGTGGACCCGTGAACGCGAAGACCCTGCCCTGCGCGTCGATCACCGCGAACTGGCGACCCTGCTTGCTCCAGTCCGCGGGCCTGGGATCCGGATCGGCATCCAGCACGCGCGCCACCACCTGCTCGGCGCTGAGCCCCTGCCTGAGTAGTGCGATCGCCTGTGGGCCGTAGCTCACGTCCACGATCGCCTGTGTCGCGGCCGCACCGACGCCGGCCTCCGCCCACAGGACGCCGTTCCCAACCGAGAAGACGCGCGACTGCACCGCGCCGCCGATCTCACCCGTCGCCGAGTCCATCGCCAGGATCGAGAAGGTGGCCACGGGCGGCCAAGGGTCGCGAGCCGGGACACCCGTGGTACTGGATCGCACCGGTAGGATGCTGGCCAAGCTGGTTGTGACGAGCGCAGTTACGCCAAACGTGCGGTGCATCGGTTCTCTGTCTCCCGGTGAGGTTCAGGTATGTCGACTCATCCCGCGACAATACGGTGTAGATTGAAGCCCCCGTGGTCAAAATGAGTCTCGTTCGCAGTAGTTTGCACCCGAAACCTTGAATTGGCAGTGAAGCACCACGCCCTACTCCTGTCCACAGTCGCTGCGGTCGCGTGCGCCGGCAGACGGAGCCCGTCAACTGAGCCGCCGATGGGACAGGAATCGGCCATCGCCCAGGCGCGTGCCGACAGTATTCGTTACCCGTACACCAAGGCTGACATTCACTTCATGTCGGGCATGATCAGCCACCATGCCCAGGCGATCAAGATGGCGAGGTGGGCACCGACCCACGGCGCGGGCCCTGCGGTGCTGCGACTGACCGAACGCATCATCACCGGCCAGACCGACGAGATTGCGCTGATGCAGTCGTGGCTCCGGGACCGACGACAGCCCATTCCCGAGGCCGATCCCGCCGGGATGACGATGACCATGGGCAGCGCGCAGCACGTGATGCTCATGCCTGGCATGCTCACGGAAGAGCAGATGCGGCAACTGGATGCCGCGCGCGGCGTCGAGTTCGACCGCCTCTTCCTCACGTTCATGATCCAGCACCACCGCGGCGCGGTCGCGATGGTCAAGGAACTGTTCTCGTCGCACGGGGCCGGCCAGGACGTTTCGGTCTTCAAGTTCGCATCCGACGTTGAGGTCGACCAGACGACCGAGATCAACCGGATGCTCCAGATGCTCCTCGAGCTCTGACCGCCGTTTTTCGCGAACCCGAGAGAAGTCAACCATGCAACTCGTATCCCGTTCGTTCGATCGTATCCCGCGCCTGGCGCGTGCCGCAGCTTTGGTCGTGGCCGCCGCCTGCGCCGGCAGCACCCCGCCTACACCGGAGCCGATGCCGGCAGCACCGCCAGCCGATGCGCGCGTGGGCCTGAAGGCAGGAAAGTTCAATGCTGGCGAGGCGGTCTCGAATCTCAAGGTCGTCGCCAAGGCGGTGTCACCGCCGGGATTCCTCGAGCAGTTCAACGCCGACCTTGCGTTCACCGGCAACTACGTCATCCAGGGCAATTACAACGGCCCGGTGATATGGGACATCAGTAACCCGGCCACCCCGGTGCTGGTGACAGCGTACGAGTGCCCGGCCTCGCAGAACGACGTCTCGGTCTACCGCAATCTGCTGTTCATGTCGGCCGAAGCGAACAACGGCCGGCTCGACTGCAAGCCGGGCGGCGTACCGGACACGGTGAGCGCGGAACGGATCCGCGGGCTCCGCATCTTCGACATCAGCGACATCAGGAACCCGAAGCTCGTCGCCAATGTCCAGACCTGTCGCGGCTCTCACACGCACACCGTCCTCGAGGACGCGAACGACCGCGAGAACGTCTACGTCTACATCTCGGGGTCGGCAAACGTGCGGTCGCCTGACGAATTGCCCGGGTGCGTCCGTGATGGGCCGGACCAGGATCCCAACTCGGCCCTGATGCGCATCGAGATCATCAAGGTGCCGGTGTCGAATCCCGAGCGGGCAGCGGTCGTTAGCCGCGCGAACATTTTCAGCAACCTCGTCACGCCTGCCGCCCACGGTGCCGCCCCCGAGGACATCGCCGCACAGCGGCGGCTCGCCGATTCCGCTCGCGCTGCTGGCGGCTTTGTGGCGAAGAACCCGAGCAGCGGCCAGGACATCGTTTTCGGACCTGGATTCATCCGGCCGCGGCTCGACAGCATCGTGAAGGCGCGCGGTGGCACAGGAGTACCCACCGCGGCCGACACAGCGACGCTGCGGGCCAGCCTGCAGGATGTCGCAAACCGCATGTTCGCACCGAGCGGCCCAGCTCCCGTCCCCGGCCTCTCCCCCAACTCTCCATTCCGTCAGTGCCACGACATCACGGTCTACCCGTCGATCGGACTCGCCGGCGGTGCGTGTGAGGGACACGGTTTCCTGCTCGACATCAAAGACCCCCTCAACCCCGTCCGCATCGACGCGGTCTCCGACTCGAACTTCGCGTACTGGCACTCGGCCACGTTCAACAATGACGGCACAAAGATCCTCTTCTCCGATGAATGGGGCGGCGGCGGGGCGCCGCGCTGCCGCGCGACGGACAAGAAGGAATGGGGTTCGGACGCGATCTTCACGGTCGAGAACCGCAAGATGACGTTCCGCAGCTACTACAAGCTGCCGGCCGCGCAGACGCCGCAGGAGAACTGCGTCGCGCATAACGGCTCCCTGATCCCGATCCCCGGCCGCGATGTGATGGTGCAAGCGTGGTACCAGGGTGGCATCTCGGTCTTCGACTGGACCGACGCATCGAATCCGAAGGAGATCGCGTACTTCGACCGCGGCCCGATCGACTCCACGCGCATGGCCATGGGCGGCTCGTGGTCGGTCTACTGGTACAACGGCTCGATCGTCAGCTCCGAGATCGCGCGAGGGCTCGACGTCGCCGAGCTGGTGCCCAGTGAGCACCTGACGCAGAACGAGATTGACGCCGCCAAGACCGTTCGCTGGACCTACCTCAACGCGCAGAGCCAGCCGAAGATCGTCTGGCCGCCGAGCTTTCCGCTCGCCAAGGCGTACGTCGATCAGCTCGAGCGGTCGAAGTGCCTTTCGGCGAATCGAATCGCATCGGTACGGCGGTCGATCGCCGGCGCCGAGCGCGCCACGGGTCCGCAGCGCGCCACCGCGCTGAATCAGCTTGCAACGCAGATCGGGTCGGACGTGCGGTCCTGCGACGAGCCCAAGGTGCGGCTGCTCCAGAAGGCATTGAACGACCTGTCGAACGCCATCGTTCCGTAGCGTCGCAGTCGTCAAGGTGTGGGCGGTGGGCGCAAACCGGCGTCGCCGCCCACATGCGTTTAGCCGGAGCGGGGCACCCGTTGACCGCACGCGAGTGCGGTGAGTTCTTAGGATGACCCACGTCCCGCCTCCATTGGAGACCTCGATGCGCAGGATCCTTGTCGCCTGGTTGTTTTCTTTCGTCGCCGTTGCGAGTTCAGTAAGGGCACAGGCCGTGCCGCCGCCCGCGTCTGTCTTCGGCTTCCCCGTTGGCGCCGATTCACAGCTCTTCACCTACGGCCAGTCGATCGAGTACTTCCGGCGACTCGCCGCCGCCAGTCCGAACGTCCGTCTCATCGAAGTCGGCAAGACATCGTTCGGAAAGCCGTGGACCGTCGCGCTCATCTCGTCGCCGGCCAACCTGGCTCGCGTCGATGAATTCCGTCGCATCAACCAGCGGCTGGCTCGCCCCGAAGGCCTCACCGACGCCGACGCACGCCAACTCGCCCGGGACGGTATCCCCCTCGTCGACATCAGCGGCGGCCTGCACGCTTCGGAGATCGCCGGCTCGCAGCACACACCGCAACTCGCCTACGAGCTCCTTTCGCGCGCATCGGAGCCCGGCATCAAGGAAATACTCGACAACACCATCCTGTTCCTGTGGCCCAGCATCAACCCCGATGGCCAGGACATCGTGGTGAACTGGTGTCGCGAGTCGCTCGCCGGTCGCAGTCCGGCGCCGATGGAGGTGTACCAGAAGTACATCGGCCACGACAACAATCGCGACAGCTACATGCTGAACGTCGTGGAATCGCGCGTGATCGCCCGCACGTGGCGCGAGTGGGAGCCGCAGATCATCTACGTCCACCACCAGTCATCTCCCTTCCCCACGCGCATCTGGATTCCGCCATTCGCCGATCCCATCGGGCTCTACGCGCCACCGATCATGTCGCGCACCGTGAACAGCATCGGCACGCGCATCGCGCAGGAGCTCGACCAGTCAGGCAAGCCGGGTTCGGTGCACATGCTGGCCACCTTCGATGCCTACTACCCCGGCTACATCGACTACATGCCGATGTACCAGCACATCGCGTCGTGGTGGACGGAAACGCAGGGCGGCAATTGCGGCATTCCGCGGACATCCACGGTCGACCAGCTGCCGCAGAATTATCGCGCGCTGCTGCCCACGTCGATGTACAACAGTCCGTGGAAGGAAGGACGCTGGACGTTGAAGGACCAGGTCGACTACATGGTCACCGCGTCGATCGCCACGCTGCGCTACGCGGCGAAATTCCGTGACGAGCTGCTCTACAATCGCTACCAGTCGGGACGCGACGCGATTGCCACCCACCGCGCGTCGGGTCCGTACGCCTGGATCGTCCCGCAGCGCCAGCACGACCCGTCGGCGCCGGTCGAGCTGCTGCGACGGCTCGCGTTCCTGGGCGTTCGCGTTATGCAGCTTGGGCAGGATGCCGTGCACGAGGGAATGATCTACCCGGCGGGTACCTGGGTCGTGCCACTCGACCAGGAGTTCGCGCCGCTCGTTCGTGAGCTGCTCGAGCCGCAGAAGTACCCGGACATGGGCGACGACCTTCCCTACGATGCGGCCGGCTGGACGCTGCCGTTCCAGATGAACGTCAACGCGATCGAAATCAGGACGCCGCTATCCACCGAGTTCCGCGCCGCGCTCACGCCCGTGCAGGGCACGGCAGAAGCATGGGGGGCATCGGATCAGTTCCCGTTCACGACGAACGCCATGGCGGCGGGTATCGTGCCTCCGGCGGCATCGATCACCGGACGCGGCAGCGCACTGGCGCTCGACCCCGCGCAGAACAACGCGTTCCGGCTGATCAATCGCGCCCTGGCCGAAGGTGCATCACTTCGATTCGCGCCAGCCGCCGGAGGTCGCGGTGCACGGTACCTGCTGGCGGGCGTCAAGGCCCAGCGCCTCGACTCGATGGCGAAGGAGCTCTGGGTGAGCGGCGAGCGGATGAACGTGCCGCGGACCGTCGCAACGGCCGCGGTTCCGACGCGGATCGCGCTCTACAAGGCCAGCGGTGGCAACATGGATGAAGGGTGGACCGAGTGGTTGCTCGACGGGCACGGCTTCAAGTACACACTCATCGGCCCATCCGACTTGCGTGACACCAGCCTCGGCTCACGCTTCGATGTCATCCTGATGGCGTCGCAGGGCCTGACGAGTGCCGGACGTGGCGGCGGTCGTGGTGGTGCGCCGCCAGGCGCGGCGCCTGGAGGTCGCGGCGGCGGTGCGCCGCCCACCCTCAGCGCCGACGACAGCGCGCGCATCGCCTCTATCGATGCCTTCGTGAGGGGCGGCGGCACGGTGGTCGCGTGGAACCAGGGAACAACTTCACTGATCAGCGCGCTGCAACTGCCGGTGCGCAACGTCGTCGCCGGCGTCCCCCGACAGGAATACTTCACCGGCGTGTCGATCATGCGTGCGATCGTCGACACCACGCACCCGGTGATGGCCGGCATGCCTGCCGAGTCAGATGTCGTCGTGAGCGGAAGTCCGGTATTCACAACGATGGACGGGTTCGAGGGCGCAGTGCTGGCCAGGTATCCGGCGCAGGGTTCGCCGCTGCGTTCAGGTTTCCTTCACGGCGAGGAGCGCATGCGCGGTCACGCCGCAGCGGTGGACGTAAAGCGCGGAAGCGGGCACATCGTGCTCATCGCGTTCCAGCCGCAGTGGCGCGGCCAGCCGCAGGGCACGTTCCGCGTCGTCTTCAACTCGGTGTTCTTCGCGCGCGCGGTGTCGGCAGGAGCGAGCGGCGCCCCGGGATTCTGGAGAGCGCCGGCACGTTAGAGACTGCAGCGGCCGCGTCGTAATGATGCGGCCCGCGTTGCGGTGATGAAGGTCGGACGGGGGGACGCGGCTACGATCTCGCCGTGTCCCCTTGCCTTTCCCTTTCAGCCGAGCCGAGTATATGGGCATGGCCGCCCCGATCTACTGGACCAGGGAGATGGTCCTCGCCCTTCCCGACGACGGGAAGAGGTACGAAACGGTTCACGGGGAATTGCTCGTGAGTCCTATGGACCCCGGACATGCGCTTTCCCGCGGTGGAGACTGAGCGCCTGACCTGGCAACCAATGAATGCGGTCGAGCCGCTGGTGATTGATCTCGCGGAGCTGTTTCGACCGCTTTGAGAGCTGATGCGTTAGCGGATTGAGAATATCAGGCCGAATTCCGGCGCCCAATCGGTCGCCTTCGACGTCAGGCCGAACGCGTTGTTGATCTTGAGCACGAGATTCGGTCGCAGGAACAATTGCAGCTCGGTGATGCCCTCGATCTCGTCCTGCGTGCCTTCGACCCCAGCGTAGATCCGGAGCTTCGAGTTCACCCGGCGAAGGTATTCGACCGCCACTTCACCCAGCGCGAGGTTGGCGTCGGCAGCGTCATACTCCATTGCAGCACGAACTGTAGTCGTTCCCCAGGAAAAGCCCCGCACGAAACCTGTCCCGAACTTGAACTCCCAATCCTGGGTGCCGATCAGAAGTCTGTTCTTCTGCAGTGGGAAGACCGTTTCGAAGTAAGAGAATACTTCGGGCGCTCGATGGGTCTCCCGGTTCCATCGAAAGCGCAATTGCCCCTCGACGTCGCCGAGCCCCGATTCCTCGATGGCGGCGGGCATTGCCGACGGATCATCCGGCGCCTTCCGCAAACGCGCCCTTATGACGGCCGCTTCCATCTCGACTGCCAGCCGATCCGTGAATCCGTAGCCGAGGAACATCAGGCCTTCGGTCGCACGGTAGCGGCCGCGGAAGTCCGCGTCGAGTCCGAACCCGAACTCGTCCGGACTGTATTCCAGGTTTGCGTCGCGATAATACTCGAGAAACGGATAGAGCAGCCACTCGCCACGCTCGATGTAGGTGCCGAACATCGAGGTTGGAATGCCGGGCCCGCGATCGCGTTGTCGTCCGCCGGCGACCTGGGCCTGAGTGATCCTCGGAAGGGCGCCTGAAGTGATGAGCAGCGTCGCGGCGATCAGGCGCAGGAAGTGCGCGACTGTTGCGAGACGGTGAGTGGTTGATTGCGAGTCCACGGCGATCCCCCCCCGGTGCGAAGGTTCACTCGGCCACCACCTGATCTAACGACACGGAACGGATCCGCTACCCGCACACGGCTTGCCGCCCGTGGTCGGCATTCGCCATCGCGCCGTCCTAACGAAGCTCCGGACGTCTGGGAGTGATACCGGCAAAGAACTCCTTCAACACCGCCTCGTCGTCGGCAAGCGAATCGGACGTGGCATGCGGAGTTCCGATCACGGCCGCCCGGCGCCGGTAGTCGAACCCGACAGGGAGGATAGGCACGCCGGCCGCGTGGGCGATGTGCCAGTACCCGCTGCGCCAGGACTCCACCTTGCTGCGGGTCCCTTCCGGCGCCAGACCCAGGATCATCTGGTCGCGCCGCGCGAACTCCGCTGCGACCTGCGAGACTACGTTATGCGCGCTGCTGCGATCCACCGGAATCCCGCCCAGTGACTTGAGCCACCTCCCGAACGGTCCGACGAAGATGCTGTGCTTGCCCAGCCAGACCGCATCCATGTCCAGCGCCAGGTCGCAGCACAACCCAACGACGAAATCCCAGTTCGACGTATGCGGGGCGACGACAATGACGAACTTGCGCAGATCCGGGATCTCGCCATCAATGCGCCATCGCATGAGCCGCATGCCGAGCCTGCCAAAACGCTGCAGGATCCGCCGGTTTCGCCGGGGCACGTTAGGCGCAAGGGCTGGAACGATCGGGCGACTGGTCATTCGAAAGGAGACAGGAACAAGGAAACAGGAAACAGGAAAACAGAAGGCCGAGGGCCTCGCGGCGCGCCGCGCCGGAGGCCCTCAAGATGCAACGCTCGCACCTTCCCTGCTTCTATTTCCTGTTTCCTGTTTCCTGTTTCCTGTTTCCTGTTTCCTAGCTCTTCGGTACTTCTACCCGCTGCAGGTAGCGCAGGTCATCCTCATCCGTGCGCACGGTGTAGACCACGCCCTGTCCAACCGCGACCAGCGTCGTCATGGCCGGCAGTCGCCACCTGGCGACCAGCTTCCCACTCTGGTCGATCACATCCCATTGCTCGCGTCCGACCCGCACCGGCGTCGAGCGCTTCACCCATAGACGGCCATCAGGAGCCGCCAACGCGCCTAACGGCGATACCGGCGGATAGTTCGCCGGCCACTCAGCGGGCGGCAGCAGCTCAAAGTCCATCGTGATGTTGGCCGGCATCATCTTCTGCACTGTCTTCCCCTGCTCCGCCATCATACGCCGGGCTGAGTCCATCTCGGCCTTCTGGTCCGCCGCAGTGACCTTGATTGGATCGTATGCAACCCGCGCTGACGTCTTCTTGCCGTCGGCCGCGATGAACTCGACGGTGTACGTGGCCCCGCGCACGATCGCGATGCGACCGTCTGGGAAGACGGCCCACGGATCGGATGCCACGAGGCCCGGATAGGCCATCGTATACTTGATTGCCGTGCCGTTCTGTTGGATGTCGGGCTTGCCGCTCGTGGGGAACCGGACTCGCGCGAGCTCCGTTCTCCCGGCCTTGCCGCGCGGGTCGACTCGGACAAGTCCGACGGAGTCGGGAATCGACATCTGCATGTTGTTGCCCGAGCGGCCTGCCTGAATCATCATGGCGCTCGCGTAGATTTGCCCTTTGCGATCGCCGAAGAAGGGAGCCGTCAGCGCCGTTGTCGTCGACTGGTCGAAGACCAGCATCGGGATCGTGGTCCCCGGCGTCAGGTCCGGATTGAAAGCCACGAGGCGTTGCTGCATCGCGTCGAACAACCAGATGGTGTCACCCTGCAGCCGGAAGAGCCCCGCCGGCACGCGGTACTCACCAGGGCCACTCCCCTGCCGGCCGACCGTGGTGCGCGTGCCCTTGGTGAAATCGACAAGGGTCACCGACATTTCGGTCGCGTCGACCGCGAGCACCTGGGCAGCCTTGATCTCCAGTGCGCCGGAAACGAGGGAGAACGGCTCCTCGATTTCGCGCGCCGGCCTGGGAAGG
>DATCIJ010000257.1:0-5936 GCA_036507855.1 Gemmatimonadaceae bacterium
GGTTGCCAAAACTTGCCTTATTCGGCGGACCGGGCGTGGCCCGGTCCGCCTTTCACGTCCGGTCAGACTAACCGAGGCCTTGTCGGCGCGTCGGGGCCAGATCCAGGCGAGCCTCACTGACTGCCAGGAATCGTAAGCCAGCAAACAACTTACGCCGCCAACAGCACGTGAGAGCCATTTAACGTCATGGTCACACAGTCACGTTACGGCTGTGACCGCCAGCGCTGTAAGGAGTCTCTAATGACCTAATAGACAATTCCAAAACTGGTCGGAGGGACAAATGCGTTCAGTGAGATGGGCGGCCACTGCGGCCGCGGTTCTGCTGGGTGTCAATTCGTCGATTGCGGGTGCGCAGGCGACGTGCACCGGGAATCCGTGCACGGTACAGGTAACCGCCAGCGCTACGGTCAATGATGTCCTGCGCCTGACACTTTCGAGCGCCACCGCGAATCTTGGCACGCCGGCAGAAGCCGATTATGACGCCGGTTTCCTGGATGCGGCTGGACCAACGGCCTCGGTGAAGTCGAATCGCCCGTGGCACGTCGATGTGGCGGGTGCGGCGGCAGTGTTCTCCTACGCGGGATCGCTGACCAACCCCAACAAGCCGGCCAGCCAGCTGCTTTGGGGCACCACGGCAGGCACGTACGGGAATGACATGGGCAGCTCCGCTGTCCTCGCGAATGGCGCGACGGGAACGGGCAATGCTTCCCAGGCCATCTTCTTCCGGACCATGTGGTCCTGGGCCACGGACGTTCCGGGTTCGTACGGTCTTGTCATCAACTTCACGCTCGCCGCGCCGTAACATGCCGGCGGGTACGAAGCGAGACGCTGGGCGGGCCCGTTTCGCGGCCCGGCGTTCCGGCCTGCGCGTGCTCGTCCTGGTTGCCGTCCTCGTGGCGGCATCCGGACGAGCCGCCGAATCGCAGCTGGCCGTAGGCCGCGTTGAACTCGTTATGCACCTGGCCGATCGGGCGAACCGTGAGGCCGCGATTGGAGTGCGCAACGAGTCGGATCGACCGGTGCAGGCCATCGTGCGGCTCGAGGATTGGGATCGCTCCGGCGACGGCGCGAACCGGTGGTACCCGTATGGGACCCAGCGGGGTGCCGGTTCGTGCTCGCCGGCGCTCTCGATCTTCCCGCAGTCGCTCCGGCTCGAGCCGGGCGCGGAGCAGGCCATTCGCGTGGTGCTGGACAGCGCGAAGGCGCCACGCGGTGAATGCTGGGCCGCGGCGGTCGTGGAAACGGTGCAACCCGCGGAGCGGATGGGCCAGCGGGTGTCGTACGTGGTTCGCACCGCGGTGAAGATCTACGTGCAGTCGGCGGAGCTGGTGGCGGGCGGCGAGATCGAGGCGGTCAAGATGGTCGATGACCTCACGGCGGATGATTCAGGCCGGGAGAGCATCGAGGTCCGGTTCGCGAATACCGGAACCGCTCACGTCGTGGCCCGCGGCGTGCTCGAGGTGCGGAAGCCGGACAACACGACGGTTCATCGCATCCCTCTCCCGACGATCTACGCGCTGCCGGGCGCGAAGCATGCGGTTCGGGTGCTACTGCCGGAGCTTCCTCCAGGCGACTATGTGGTTCTGGCAACGATGGACTATGGCGGATCCGACATCGCCGCCGCGTTGCTCGAGCACCGCCGCAAATGATTCCCGCGCGGCGATCCGTCAGGCGGATCGCGATCCTGTGTCTCGTTCTCACGGCGGGTGAGGCGCGCGGCCAGGGGCTCAGCTCCTCCAGCGGGGCCGCGCTGGCGATTACCACACCGACCGAAACCGAGTACGACGCGGGTGCGTCCAACCCGACCGGCAACTATGCCATAACGACGACCTGCACCGGCCCCACGAGTGCCGGCTGCCGGCTTTTCATCCAGTACGGCAGCAACCCGCAGGGCCAGCAGGTCGGACTTCAGTACGCCATCGTGTCGCTGACTGCGGACTGCGAAAACGCGGTCGCGAACCCGAATTCCTGGACAGACGTGCAGGCGACACTGGTCGTGATCACAACGAGGAAGAACCGATCGTGTGTGGCGGCATTCCGGTTTCGCGTGAGTCCGCTGGCCTATGACGTCTACCAGTCGCCCGGTCCGCCGGGCGGCACGTACCGACAGCAGGCGGCTTTTGTCCTGACGAGGCCGTGATGGCCCGGCGGAGCAGACTCCCCCTGACAGTCGTCGCGGTCGTCCTGCTCCTCGCTCCGAACGCGAAACTCGACGCGCAAGTCGGACGCAATCCTGTCATCGACGCGACTACCAGCAGCGTCGCCGCTCCCCGGCGACTGCCCGTGGTCGTCGCGATGCGTGAATCGACCACGGTGCGCGCCGCGACGTCGGTCGTGGTCGTGTCGGTGTCCTCCAACGCGCTTACCGTGGTGAGCGTCCCGGTGCCCGAAAGCATTCCTGCCAGCGACGCCGTCGACTATGTCGTCAGTCCACTCCTTGGTGGAGCTGTCGTGGGACAGCTGACGGGATCCGTTGGCGCGGGCGCCGCGCCGCGCGCGATCGTGTTCGCGTTGCGCGCGCCGCGCCGACTGCTCGCCGGGCCGGTCGACGTGGCACGCGTGCGGTTCAGCACCGCCTCGCGGTCGGCTGACATCAGCGTCGTTGCGAATGTGGCGCAGGCTCGTGGCGTGACGATTTCGTTCGCGTCGAAGCTTGTTGCCGCGAGCGCCGGCGCCCCGGTCCGGATCGGATATCGCCTCACGAACACCGGGAACGCGCCGGACACGGTCACGGTGCAGGCCGTGGTCCCTCCGGGCTGGAGGGTGCTCGATGCGCTTGATCCGATTCCCCTGCAATTGCGCGAGAGTGTCGATCGCGGGATGAACATCCTGCCGCCGCATTCGCAGGGTGTCACCACGCTGCGACTCGTTGTGCTCTCCCGGGGTCAGCCCATCGCCGAGGCGAGCATCGACGTTCTGGTGGCCGGTGGCGCCGCGATGACCACCACGGCCGGACCGACGCTGCGCGTGGGGATCGCCGCCGCGGTGGGTCCCTGGGCCGGCGCGAGCACGATCCAGTCCCTGGAGCTTCAGGGTCCCATTGCCGACGGCCTGACGATTCGCGCGCGCTCCTCCTCGACGCCGGCCCAGGACGCGGCGAACTACGCGTTCAGCCGGGCCGGACTGGGAAGCGCGCCATTCGCGCTGCAACTGGCGTCGTCCCGGTGGCGGCTCGATGCCGGCACGTTAGGCACGACGGTGTCGGACCTCTCCGGAGTGAACCTCGTCGGGCGCGGGGCGAGCTTCGTCATCTCCAGTCCCCGCTGGTCGGCCACGGGCGTGGCGGTGAATCCCGATATCGGCTTCCTGAACGCGGGCGGCTCGCTCCGGGCATCGCGGCTCGAGTTCACGCCGGGGATGTTCTCGCTGAATACGGCGCTGTCGCGCCTGCGCGAGACGCGGGGGACCACGGCTCGCGCGCTCGACGCGTGGTCGCTGGGCGGCGGTGTGCCCGACCTGCTCGGTGGCCGCTGGGACGCCGAGCTCGCCCATCGTCAATACGATGGTGAATCGGCGCCCGGCTGGAGCGCGTCCTACGCGCGCCGCACGCCCGACGAGACATTCGACGTCCGGTACGTGCACGCCCCGGGCGGCACCCGCGCATTCGCGCGCGCGGTCAATGAGTTCTCCGTGAACGCGAACCGGAAGCTCACCCCCCGCCTGCACCTGACGGGAAACGCCTGGCGCTCATCGGACCAGGGGGCCGAAAGCCTGAACACGCTGAGCATGGAAGGTTGGAGCCTCGGCGCCCGGGTTGCCCTCGACGACCGCATGCAGGTCGCGGTGACCGCTCACCAGAACGGGTTCGGAGCCTCCACCAATCTTGGTGAGTTCGGCAGCGCCGAACGCGTCGTCGACGCGACCCTCGAGGCGCGACGCGGCGCATACACGGCACAGTTCACGGCCAACGTCGCCAGTCTCGAACGACGGACCACGCTGAGTGATACGGCCACGATCAGCATCACGCAGACGGCGCCGCGCGTTGGAACGCGAGGGTTGATCGCGTTCGCCATGAAGGACGCCACCATCGCCGTGACCGGGCAGTATGACCGCACCGGGCCGGGAGTGGGCGCGGCTCCCGTGCAATGGTCCTATGGACTCCGATTCGACGGGCGACCGGAGCTCGTCGGCCAGCCCGTCCGGGTCGACGCGTCGATCGAGCGCATCGGCGGTGCATTCGGCGCCGCGCGATCGCTGATGATCCGCACGGGAGTCGAAGTGGACTTGCCCTGGCGGACCACGATTCGCATGAGCGCGGAGCGGAATCCGTATGTGGTTCCCGGCGCGAGCGCGAGCGACTGGACGTACGTCATCGGCGTCGCGCGCGCGTTGGCCCTGCCGCGTCTGGGAGGAAGCGGAACGCGCGGCGTCGTGTACCGCGACGTCAACGGAAACGGCAGGCGCGAGTCCGGAGAACCGGGATTTCCGGGCGTCACGCTGCGTCGCGGCGCGAACGTCGCGGTCACCGACAACCGGGGCGCGTTCGTGTTGATGGGCAACCCGCGCGATCACTACGAAGTCGACGCTCGATCGCTCCCGCTCGGGTGGATTTCTTCCTCAACGGTGGTCCGGGCGGAGACGCGCCTGATTGGCGCGATGTCCGTCTCTCCGCTGGAGGTCGAGCTGGCGCTCGACGAAGCCGATTCGGCGCGGGTGTCGCCCGACCAGTTGGCTGACCTGGTGGTGACCGTGCGGGACTCGACGGGACGCGAGTGGATGTCGCGGCGACTGTCGAACACCAGGGTGGTGTTCGATGCCATTCCGCCGGGCACCTACACCGTGGTCGTGGATGCATCCGCCGTGAATGAACCACTGCGACCCACCAGCGAGTTGCGCCCGGTCGTCGTGTCCACGGGACGGGTCACTCCGCCAATCCGGGTCGTCATGCGGGCGCGCACTCTGAGGTTCTCCAACCCGAGGCGCGGCCAGTGATCCGCGTCGCGTTAAGCCTGCGCGGGGGCGCGGTCCTGGCGGCGCTGGTCGTGTCGGGATGCTCGAGTCCAACGGCATCCTGCGAAGGGACGAGCGCGGTGTCGGGGCAGTGGAGTTATCGCGCGACGCGGGAATCACCCGTGCAGGGCACGATCAGCGGGTCGCTGGTGATCGAGTCGCGGAATTGCGTTGACGTGCAGGGTGTGATGGATGTGGTCGAAGTCCTGTCGACAGGGGAAGCACGGAGGATGGCGGGTACGATTTCCGGCACGGTCATCGACTCTACCCTGGTGCGGTTCGAAGCGGTGCTGGGCGGTGGAAGCCGTGAGCATTTCGCGCGGATCGATGGCGACTCGCTCGCGGGCACCTGGGTGGAGACGACCGGTGGGCCGTCGGGCTCCGGTCCGTTCACGGGCCATCGCCAGGGAGCGCGGTGAAATGGCGAGAGTCCCCCGTTCATGGATGTTGCTCCCGCTCGTGCTGCTCATCGCAACGGCTCGTCAGGCAGGGGCTCAGCTTGGATGTTCGGGCGCGACCTGCACGGTCGAGATCTCGATGCCCGTGACCGACGTGCTGCGGTTGAGCCTGAGCGCGTCGAGCATCGCGCTGGGCTCGCCGGATGACGCGGATTACCAGGCCGGCTACAAGGACGTGGCCGGCGCCGCGGTGAACGTGACGGTGAAGGCAAACCGTTCGTTCGTCGTTCAGCTTGGAGGAATCGCCGGCTCATTCAGCTACGCGGGAACGCTCACGAACCCGGTCAAGCCGTCGTCCGATCTTCGCTGGGCGATCTCCGCCGCCGGCCTCGCCTCGACGACGAACCACATGGGCACGTCCGCGACGCTCCTGGCCAGTCCCGCGGCATTCGTCACGCAGCCCCTCTTCCTTCGAACGCGGTGGAGCTTCGCGACCGACGTTCCAGGGACCTACTCGCTGGCGATCAGCTTCACGTTGTCGGCGCCTTGATCGATGTGACAGGGTCGAGGCTCGAGCCTCGACCCTCG
>DATCIJ010000258.1:0-2441 GCA_036507855.1 Gemmatimonadaceae bacterium
CAAGTGCGCGGTGCATGCTTACGTGCTGATGCCAGACCATGTGCAACTGCTCGTCAGTCCGGGTACCGAGCAGAGACTCTCGCGGATAATGCGTTGTGTCAGTGGCCGCTACGTGGAGTACGTGAACTATATCTACCAGCGGAATGGTGCTTTTTGGGAGCACGGGCCCAAGTTCACGATGATCGATAGCGAGCAGGATGTGCTCGCCACTTATCTCTCCATCGAAGCGACTCCGGTCCGGGAATGCCTCGCCGCGAGCCCAGCGGACTACCGCTGGTCGAGCCATGGTCATCACGCCAATGGCAGCGATGACGCGATCATCCTGGACCACCCCTTGTATCTCAATCTGGGGACGACCCGGCGCGAGCGGCAAGATGCCTATCAAGCCTTGTTCCGCCAGCGGGTCGGTGACCGAGCGCCAGTCGAGACCAAGCCTTCGGCACATCTCGATTCCACGCTGAGGGGAGACCGGCCCGCGAACCGGATCGAACGGCTGGCAGAGAGGGTACGACCGGGGACGATCGAGCACGCATTCGCGGCAGCCTGAGGGCTCAGAGTGTGTCCGCGGGGGATCATCGTGCCGGATCGCAAACGCGCCCCAGGCGCCGCGTTCCGGTTAGCCCGAAAATGAAGGATTTGATAGACTTATGAATAATTCGACACGCAAAGGTCCGCGGCAGCCGGCCGCGGCGAGAACGCCTGTGTCCGACAGGGGGGCCGGGGTGAGCGATCCAACACTGGAATACAGCATTCAGCAAGTGTCTGAGATGCTCGGTATTCCGATCCAGAAGCTGCGGCGGTGGGACGAGCAGGGCGTGCTGGTTGCCGGGCGTACCCACGGCGGCCACCGGCGCTATTCCCGGGAGCTGATCGACCGCCTGACCGGGTCCGGGCTCGCTACTACGAGCGACAAGGCCAGCAAGGAGCTGGCGACGATCCGCAAGTCGCTGGCCGAAAAGCGACGCATCATCCAGCTGTTGCTGGAGAGCGAAAACCGCTACCGCGACCTGGTCGAGACCTCCCACGACCTCATCTGGACCACTGACGCGGTCGGGCGCTTCACCTATCTCAACACCGCCGCCAATGCCATATTCGGTCTCGCGCCCAGGGAAATGATCGGCCGTTGCTTCTTCGACTTCGAGGCCGGCGATTCCCATGTCTCCAACCGGCGTTTCCTGGCGACGCTGAAGCGCGACGCCGAGATCAAGCACTACGTGACCCGATTGGTCACCGACACGGGACAGGATCGCTGGATCGGCGTCAACGCGCGCGTGGTACTCGATGACAACGGCGCCATGCTCGGCATCCGCGGCACCGCGCGGGACATCACAGAGGAACACCTGGCCACGCAGCGCGTCGAGCACCTCGCGATGCACGACCCGCTGACGGACCTCCCCAACCGGCTGAGCCTGCAGCGCCGGGTGGAGTCGGCCCTGCAGTCTGGCGGAGTCGGCGCACTGCTGTTCCTCGACATCGACCACTTCAAGTACGTGAACGACCATTTCGGGCACCGCACCGGAGACGAGCTGATCGTCGGCGTCGGCAGCGTGCTGCGGGACCTGATGCGGAACGTGGCCGGAGAACTGTTCCGCCTCGGCGGGGACGAGTTCGCCATCCACCTGCCCTCGGCGTTGCGCAAGGACGCCGCCGAAGTCGCCGAAAAAGCCCTCGACGCGGTGCGGCACTACCGCTTCCAGGCTGCGGACGATAAGGTCATCTCCAACCTTGCGGCGTCCGCCGGGGTTGCGATCTACCCCTTCCACTGGGGGGACGCACTGTCGCTGCTCTCGAACGTGGACATTGCGATGTACCAGGCCAAGGACCACGGCCGCAATCGCCACGTACTGTTCGACCATGCCTCCGAAAATCTGCGCAGCACTCACCGGCGCATCCATTGGGCAAAGAAATTGCGCGACGCGCTCGACGAGGACCGCCTGGTCCTGTTCCAGCAACCGGTGGTGCGTCTCAAGGACCATAAGGCGGTGCACCATGAGATCCTGGTGCGCATTCGTAGCGAGGACGGAAGCTATATCCTCCCCGGCAACTTCGTCGAGGTCGCCGAATCAATGGGCGTGATCCAGGAAATCGACTTGCGGGTGGTCGAGAAGCTGCTCACTTACCTGCGCGCAAGCGGACAGGCCAACAGGAAGCTGCGTTACTTCGTCAACCTGTCGCGGGTGTCGATTTCGGACCAGCAGTGGATACGGCGCTTCCACTCGCTGCTGTACTCGAGCGGCGTTCATCCGAGCCAGCTGGTGTTCGAGATCACGGAAACCGCGGCGATGTCGGAAATCGACGTTACGGTCACGTTCATCAAGCGGCTGAAAGAGATGGGGTGCCGTTTTGCGCTCGACGATTTCGGCGCGGGGTTCAGCTCGTTCTACTACCTGAAACGCTTCGACGTCGACTACCTCAAGATCGACGGCGGCTTCATCCGCGAT
>DATCIJ010000259.1:0-10582 GCA_036507855.1 Gemmatimonadaceae bacterium
GGCATCTCCGAGGACGAAGGGACAGCCTGGATCATCCGCGGTGACACCGGGCGAATCATTGGTCGCAACAAGGCCTTCGTCTACAACGGCAGCGACGCGAACGATCCGGGCAGCCCGTTCGTCACCCTGTTCCCCGGCGACCGGTACGACCTCAACGCCCGGCGCGTCATCGGCCGCGCGATCGATCGATCCCCCGTCCGGCTCGAACTGATCCGGTCGATGTTCGCGAAGTACGAGGATCCAGCCGAGGGCGGCGCCACGGTGCTTGTCGCGCAGCACGGTGAGGTCTTCATCGACCACGCATTCAGCATCCCGGCGCAGGATCGCCACATGCCACGCACAACGCTGCCGCAGTTCGAGCTCGGCGAGATCGCGCGGACCTTCACCGCGTTATGCGCCCAATTGCCGCCACCTGCTGCGCGGGGGCGCGGTGCGCCTGACTCTACCGCCGCGGTCGCTGCGCCTGGAGCCGGTCGAGGGCGGGGCCGAGGCGGACCGCCACCGTCGCCGCTCCAGAGCTGCGTGTCGCGCGTGTCAGGACCGATCGGCGCACACCAGACGGCAGCGGTGGACTCGCAGCGAGTACAGTCTTCCATCGACGAACTCTATCGCTTCGCGCTCGGCCTCGAAGTGCCGACGACCTGGCGCAACGCGGACTATACGCAGGGATGGACCGTCGACACCTACCGAGGCGTGACGCGGCTGGCGGCGTATGCGACGCCTGATGGGAAGCGCGCCGCGTTCGTCCGGGTTCCCGAGCGCGGGGCTACAATCATTATCCTGACGAATGATGCGTCGGCGGACGCACGTGGCATGGCGCAACAGCTACTGGACCAGGTGCTGGCGCCAACGCGCCACTGACGGAAGTTGCGGGCGCGGGAGACTCCGCGAAGTCTCGCCGCCAGGACCAGCGCCGCGCCCAAGGTACACGACAGGATTGACGGGCTCCAGCCGGGCTCCGCCGAGGTGAGGACCTGGGCGGGACTCGGTGACCGTGTTACGCCTGCCCGCATTCAAACGCGCTGGATAGAACTGCCGGTCACTGAGCCCGCGCGGGCGTCAGGTTCATCTCCCTGAGAAGGCGAGTGAATCGCGGGTCGGTGCGCAGCGGATCGAACGCCGGCTCGTGCTTGATGACGAACATCGCCCACGCCCGCTCGTCGCGCGCGAGCTCCAGTTCGGCGATGGCACCGTTCACGTTCCCGAGCGCCGCCTCAATGACCGCCAGTCCGTAGTGTGAAAACCTCCTTCCCTCCCGCAAGCGACCACGAAGGGAGTCGAGCAGGGACACAGCCTGCGCCCGACGGCCACACTTCGCATAGACCAATCCGCGTATCCCTGACAGCTGCGCCGGAGGTTGATCCACTCCTGGCAGTTTCAACTGGGCCAGCGCATCGTCGCAACGCCCAACGAACGCGAGCGCGCGCGTCAGTTCCGCCCGGACCCCCACAAAGAGCGAGTCCCGCTCAAGCGTGCGACTTGCCTGCTCGACGCCTTCCTCGAAATGGCGATTGAGATACATGAACGTGACCAGGCGCGTGCTGATGACGCTCGAAAACGGATCCAGCGACAGGGCAAGCCGCCCCTCAGCCAGCGATTCAGCCACGCTGTCCACCGCGATGAGATACCAGGCCCGGAACAGGTGTGCCGGTGCATAACGCGGGTCAATGGCGATGGCCTTCGCGAACGCCCGGCCCGCCGCCGCGTAGTCCCAGTCGTGAAACAGGGCGATGAAGCCGAGAGAGGTGTGCACTTCAACGAGCGAACTGTCGAGTGCCCGCGCGCGCTCCGCATACTCCCGCGCCTTCGGGAAATTCACTCCCGGCGACGCCAGGCCGAACACCGACTGGTGGCTGTATGCGTCGCTGAGTCCAGCATACGCCAGCGCGTATGACGAATCACTGGTGATGGCCTGCCGGAAATAATCCTGCGCCCTGGTTTGGCTGACCGAGTCGCGACGCTCGAAGAAGTAACGACCCTGCAGGTACAGGTCGTGCGCGACACCACTTTCGGTTGGCCGGCGGGCCGGTGACGACAGCGCCTGGCCGGCGATACGGGGAAGCACCTGACGGACGATCGATCGCGTGATCGAGTCCTGGATAGCGAAGACATCGCCGCTGCCGATGTCCCCGTCGAACGTATCCGACCAGATCTCGGTGCCACTTTCGACGTCGATCAGCTCAGCGCCAACGCGACGCCGGGTCTCCGAAGTCCGGACGCGGCCCTCGACGATGTACCGGACCCCGAGCCGGCGTCCGATTTCCCGCGCGTCGAGTCCGCTGCGCCGGAAGCTGAACGCCGACGCCCTCGCCACGACGTTCAATCCACCCACACCGCCTAACGCCGTGGTGAGCTCGTCGGCCACGCCGTCGCTGAACGGAGCATTGGCCGAGTCACCATTGACGTTGGTGAAGGGAAGCACCGCGATCGACGGGACGCCGTCGTCTCCGGCAGTTGCGCGATCGCCCGACCGATTGATCAGTCTGGTGAAGCCGTATCCGGCGGCAAGAACCGCCGCCAGCGCCACCGCCGCAATGGACCAGAACCTCGATCGCCTTGTGCGCTCCGGGACGAGAGTCAGGGCCGTCGCGAAATCCATCGGCGTGGCGTACCGGTCCTCGGGAACCTTTGCCAGCGCCTGGCTGACCGCTCGCTCAACCGTGTCGGGAATGTCCGGCCGGATGGTTCGCAGTGGCGGCACCGGATCCCTGAGGTGACGCGCCAGAATCTCCTGCGTCGTCGTGCCGAGAAACGGTGGATGCCCGGCAAGCATTTCGTAAAGCACGCATCCCAGCGAATAAGTATCGCTCCGCCCGTCGATGCGGAGCTCCCCACTGGCCTGCTCGGGACTCATATAGCTCGGCGTCCCTAACGAGATACCGGCCTGGGTCAGGGTATCGCTGCCCGCGGCCGTTGTGGCTCGGGCGATTCCGAAGTCGCTGATGAGCGGGTGTGGGGCATCGCCGGGCGTCGTGCGGGAAAAGAGGATGTTCTCAGGCTTGATGTCGCGATGGACGACGCCGCGAGTGTGTGCATACGCCAGCCCGGCGGCGACCTCGCGCGTGATCCGGATGGCCTCGTCGAACGGAAGCCGTCGTTCGCGATCGAGCCGGTTGCGAAGGGACTCACCGTCCACGTACGGCATCACGTAATACAGGCTTCCGTCCACCTCGCCGGAGTCATGCAGCGCGAGGATGTTCGGATGCTGCAGTCGCGCCGCGGTTTGTATCTCCCGGAGAAACCGCTCGGCGCCCAGTGAGGCGGCGAGGTCATGGCCGAGGACCTTGATGGCGACGGATCGTTGATGCTTGCGATCGGTCGCCAGGTACACGGTGGCCATGCCGCCACGGCCGAGCTCACGTTCGACCGCGTATCGATCGGCCAGGTTGTCGCGGAGGCTGGTTAACGGATCTGCCAAGCAAATCCCCCAACGGAGTTGCACTCCATTATAAGCGCTTCCTGAGCCGTTCGACTCACTCCCTGTTGAGGGACGAGCGCTCCGCGACGCCCACATACAGCTCACCGGCATACACCGACGGCCGCCTGGCCGTGATTCGGGGACTCTCCAGCCCGGCGCTTTGCGCGAGTTTCAGCCAGGCGCCCGGGTCTATGGGGTACGGAACCCACCGGCTCGCCGCGCGCCGATCGTATTCGACAATCACCACCCGCCCGCCTGGCCGCAGCAGGTTCACGAGCCGGTGAAGGACGACTTGATGATCGAGGACGAAGTGCAACGCGTTCGTGAACAGCATCCCGTCCAGCGGCGCGACACCAGCCCGTCGCCAGACGGCATCTGTGTCGACCGCCTGCGATTGAACGCTGGATTGTAGCGTGAATTCGATCCATCCCACCCTGACCACCGCGCTCGCGGATCGTTATCTCGTCGAACGTGAACTCGGCGCGGGCGGTTCGTTCGCCAGGAAGGGTAGCTACTAGAGTTATACGGCACCATGTTGGCGAAGGGATCCATAATCTCCTTGACGCCGGCTCGTGCGTGACGATCCAAAAGGAGCAGACACCATGCGCATTGCCGACGCGCTGCTGATCACAGCCAGCCTTGGCGCCTGTGCGCCGTCAACCGAGACGGCGCTGTTCGGGTCCACCTCAGTGCTCGCCGAGTTTCCGGACTCGGTCCCGATGGAAGTGAATCGCGACTCGCTGTTGGGCTTCGAGTGGATGCGGCCGAGCGGCCTGCACGTCGTTCGCCTGAACCAGGTGTGCTCGGACAGCTTCCCCGCACCGTACGCTAATCCGGAGTGGGACGAAGGCGGTGGGCCGATGGTGGCCGCCGCGTTGACGCGTGTTCCACTCGCCACCGTGGCGAGCGCGCATCTTATCGAGCGCACGCCGGAAGGCTGGAAGGCGTTCGGCCGGCTCGGCGCCGCCAACAACGTCGATGTCGCGGTGGGTAGCCGATGGCAGCTGCTGACTGGAAGCCGCGACATTGGCGTGCCGCTCGAGGGAGGTGGCATGGCGACCGACTCCCGCACGGTGAAGGTAGCCGTGGTCGATCGCGGTGATGGCTGTGGGCTCGCCCTGACGATGAACTTCCAGGCGGCGGAGATCTCCGATGCGGTGTCGGACTGGCAGATGATGGAGAGCATCCGCTTCCTCGACCAGCGCGGACGGCCAATGGCGGCGCTCGGATGGTTGGACACACTCCCTGCGTCCAGACGTGTTGGGATCGCCCGCGGCGGGCAAGCCGACGCGGCGTGCGTTTCGGTCCGGAATGGTGCCGTGCCCATGGGAACGCCGGTCACGACGCTCGAATTCCTGAGCAGCCAGCTCATCGTGAGCTTCGGCGTCGTGAGCGCCGACCCGCTGGGCGATTGCGTCGGAGTCAGTCAGGAACCGGGGATTGCTACCCACCGGGTGGAGCTCGTGCGCAGTCGATATCCGTACGTTTCGAACGCGATCGCCGTGCTTGGTGTCATCCCGCTGGACACGACCGGCAACGCGATACGGTCCGACGTCGATGGCGATGGCGTGATGGACCGATTCGGCACATGCGGCTCCGCCGACGGGACCAGGGCCTGGGCCTGGCTTGTCTCGGAATCGAGGCCGCCTCGCGTGATCTGGCGCCATCAGCTCGGCACCGCCGAACAGAGCCGGCCGGCGTGCGTCGCCGCGTTGGAGGCGTTGCTCCGGTGACGGCCCGTTGTCCCGGGTCCTTGTCATATCTGCCGTAACCCCGCTGGCTGGCCGAGGAGGCGCGCGCGCGGCGTTAGGCGCTGGTCCTGCTCCTCGCCGAGGACGTGCCCTGGGTCAATGACGGAATGCGCGAAGGGATGCGACACCCGTCAGGTGCCGCATCCCTCAGCGCGGTTCACTGCGATCGGTACGCTACCAGGACATCCCGGCGGAAAGCGCCACCCGGCCCTTGTCGGGCATTCCGCTTTGCCGACTGATGCGGCTCAGCGAAACCACGGCTTCGCGGAAGCGGACGGACACGCCTGCCGTGTGCCCGAGACGCCAGTCGGTGGCCCTGGTGATCTCCTCGTCGTTCACGTAAGCCCGATTCCTCGAGTACGCGCCGGTCAGTGACACGAAAGGCGCAATCGTCGCCCGTCCCGCCCGCACATCGTAGGCCAGCCCGGCGCTGAGCGGAATGCTGGAGAGGATTCGGCCGCGATCCACCTCTCCCGGGTTCTGTCCTTTCTCCCCCCAGACCACCGCACCCAGGCCTGCAGCGCCGGTGATCGACAGCCCGTCAATCGCCCGGACGGAGTGCGACGCGGCAAGCGTGAGCCCCGCATCAAGGATCCCATCGTCCGTCGCGTCGAGCGCGCGAGCGGCCGCGCGCACGATCATGCTGAGCTGCACTGGCGCGTCGTCTCCGTTGAATCGGCGACCGTACGAAACGCCGAAGACGGCTGCCTTCTCCGTGCTGACGCCATCCCGGCTGAGCTCAGTCACGGAGACGCTGAACTGGTTCCTGCCCACGAACGGAAGTCCAAGCGCCCGCTGGGCCTGGGCGGTGTTCGCGGTGGCCAGCGTGAGTCCTACAACGGCGGCGGCGACTGCGTGCTGAAGGCCACGGCGGGGGGTCTGGGGCTCAAGTGTGCGTGTCATGGTTCGCTCCCTGTATTTGTGCTGATGTCTGTTTTCGGAGTAGCTTGGCTCGGACCTCTGTGTCCGTTCCACACCAGTAACGCGACTTGATGCCGAATCCGGACATCGCTCCCTCGGCCGACGGTCAGACCGGACTCACGCAGCTCCTCCTGGAGGCCCGGGACGGAGGTGCGGCGGCGCTGGACCGCGTCTTTCCCTTCGTCTACGACCGCCTCCGCGCGATTGCGCACGCGCACCTCGGGCCGGACGGGGAAGGCCGCACCGTGTCCACGACGGCGCTGGTACACGAGGCGTACCTGAAGCTGGTCGATGCCGAGCGACTCGAGTGGCAGGACCGCGTCCACTTCTTTTCCCTTGCCTCGCGCGCGATGCGGCAGATCCTGATCGACTACGCGCGCAGGTACAGCTCCGCCAGGCGGGGGGGTGACCTGGGTCGAGTGGATCTGGACGACGTGCAGATCGCGGTGGCCGACCGGGCCGACACCCTGGTGTCACTCGATGCGGCGCTCACGCGGTTGGCCGAAATGAGTCCGCGTCTGGCGCAGGTGGTGGAGCTCAGGTTCTTTGGCGGTCTCACCGAAGAGGATACGGCGAAGGTGCTCGGTGTCACGGACCGAACGGTGCGCCGGGACTGGATCAAAGCGCGCGGTTGGCTGCATCAGGAGCTGCAAGAGACGTCGGCGTGATCCTCAGTCTGGCTCGGAATGACTGAAACCCCGCAGGACCGCTGGACACGAATCGAAGCGCTCGTCGATCAGGCCCTCGACCTGCCGGCCGATGCGCGCGAATCATTCCTGCGCACCGCCTGCGGTGACGACTCCGAGCTGCGCCGGGCGGCCGAAGAATGGCTGGCAGCCTGCGAGGATCCCGCGCTGTTCCCTGACGCGCCGGCCGCCGTCTTCGCGGCGCCGCTTGTCTCAGCCGGCTTCCGCGCGACATCGGATCAGGAACCTCCCGAGACGCTGCACATCGGACCATACCGCCTGGGCCGGGAGCTGGGTCGCGGTGGAATGGGCACGGTGTACCTGGCCGAGCGCGACGACGGACAACTCGATAGGCGCGTCGCGATCAAGTTGATGCGACGCGGTACGGGTAGCGACGCACACCTGCGGCGTCGTTTCCTCGAGGAGCGCCAGATCCTGGCCCGCCTCGAGCATCCGCACATTGCCACGCTGATCGACGGCGGCATCACGCCGGACGGCCGTCTGTATTTCGTGATGCAATACATCGAAGGCGCGCCGATCGATCGGTATTGCGATGAGCAACGCCTGCCGGTCGATGCGCGGCTGCGCCTCTTCCTCAATGTCTGTGCCGCGGTACAGCACGCGCACCGGCACCAGGTGGTACACCGCGACCTCAAGCCGGGCAACATCCTGGTCACGGCCGAGGGCCAAGCCAAGCTGCTCGACTTTGGCATTGCCAAGCTCCTCGAGCCGGCATCGCCGCAGTCGACCGAACTGACTCGCACCGGCGAGCGGCTGCTCACCCCCGAGTATGCGAGCCCCGAGCAGATCCGCGGCGAGGCGGTGACTCCGGCGAGCGATGTGCACGCGCTTGGAGTGCTGCTGCACCGATTGCTGACGGGACAGCGACCATTCCGGCGGAGTTCGCGTACACGGCACGAACTGGAGCGCGCCATCCTCGAAGAGGAACCGACGCAGCCGTCCGACGCTGTCACCAGTCCCGTCGAACGTCGAAGGCTCCGCGGCGATCTCGATGCCATCGTGCTCACGGCGCTGCGCAAGGATCCGGCGCATCGTTATGCGGAAGCCGGACAACTCGCCGACGATATCGATCGACACCTCAAGGGTCTGCCCGTTCGCGCCCGCGGACGCGCGCCAGGCACCAGGCTGCGCGCCTTCGCCCGCCGGCACCGGGTCAGCCTGGCCGCAGCCGGGGCCGGGATGTTGCTTGGCGCGGCGGCGCTGGCCATCTCTCCCGTTCGAACGCGTTTTGCTGCTGCCGAATCGAATGCCGCGAGTGCGGTGCTCGCGATCGGACGGATTGCCGATTACCGCGATGGAGCGGGTCGCGAGTCGTCGGCGCCGCTGGTCGACATGCTGGCCACGAACCTGGCGCGCACGCAGGGTCTTGCCGTGGTCAGCGCCGGCCGGATGTACGAGCTGGTGCAACAGGCAGCCGCCGGAGATTCGACGGACGAGCCATACGTTCGTGCCGCGCGCCTCGCCGGCGCCACCGAGATTCTGACCGGCGCCATTTATTCGACGGCGGCTGGCGGTGTGCGACTTGATCTCAGGCGAGAGAGCCTGACATCAGGCACCATCCTCGGCGCGCACACCGCAAGCGGCGCCGATCTTTTCGCGCTGGCTGATAGCACCACACTGAGCCTGGTTTCCGGACTCGGCCTGGTCGCGCCGACGGGCTCGATTGCCGACGTGACCACGCGGTCCCTGGAGGCATATCGCCTCTATATGGAAGGGTTGCGACTGTTCTATGCAGGCAAGCGGGCGGCGGCCGACACCTCCTTCCAGGCGGCGCTCCGTGTTGACTCCACCTTTGCCATGGCCGCCTACTTCAGCGCCCGCAGTAGTCTGTACGAGTGGCGGTTCCCGAGTGCAACGAGCGCCGGTCGCGAAGAGTTCGCCAGACGTTTTGCGCGCGCGCTGCGTCTTGCGGGCAATGCGAGCGATCGCGAGCGCCTGACGATTCGCGCCTACTACGAGCAGTTCCACCTCTCGCCGGCAATGCGACCCGTGGCCGAGACGCTGGCGGTTCGCTATCCGCGCGAAATCGATGGCCACATGATGCTCGGCATCAGCACAGTCCTGCAGGGCGATCCGCAGCCTGCCCTCGTTCATTTCACGCGCGTTCTCGACATGGACTCAGCGTCGTTACGATCTGGCGGCGATGGCTGCGCCGCGTGTGCGGCCATGGAAGCCATGATCGAGGCCAACGTGATGCTCGACTCGCTGTCCGAGGCGGAGCGCTACGCACGCCGATGGCTCGAGGTGCAGCCAGGTTCGGTGCCCGCGCGCGGTCGACTGGTGGAGATTCTCGATGGGCAGGGAAGGTTTGCCGAAGCCACCACGCTGCTCGGGAGCGGCGCGACGGCCCGCGACAGAGAGGACTCGATCGTCTCGGTGGCCAAGCACTGGATTCGGGCGGGTGAACTCGCCACGGTGGACTCGCTGCTGCAGACGTGGATCAACCGCACCAATGGTCCGGCCCGCGCCCCGCTGCTCTACTTCCACGCCGTGGCACTCCGCCATCAGGGAAGATTCCGTGTAGCCCTGGAGGTGGCGCGCCGTCTGCGAGGCATGGCGGGAGAGCGGGCCTTCGGTGGCGCGGCACCACCGTCCGCGCTGGTGGAGGCACAGACGCTGTTCGAGCTGGGCCGGCTGCGTGAGGCGAGTGCGTTGTTCGATTCCATCGCGCGCTGGCCCGCGACAGGTCAGCCGGCATCGGTCCAGGCAACGTTTCGGGTGCAGGCGCTCACCATGATGGCGGTCAGTCTTCACGCCGCCGGCGACACCGGCCGATTGGCGCTGCTGGCCGACAGTCTCGAGCGCGACGGCCAGCGCGCATTCATGTTCCGTCCGCGCGACCAGCATCATTTCGTGCGCGGCCTGCTACATGCTGCACGTGGAAACGACGCCGACGCGATCAGTGCCTTCGAGCGCGCACTCGGCAGCGCCAAGAGCGATTTCGGCCGCGTGAATCTGGCGCTGGCCGGCATCTATCTGCGACAGAACCGCCCGCGCGAGGCGATCGCCATACTGCGTCCCGCAGCGCGCGGCTGGTTCCTCGAAACGACCAATCTCCACCTCTCGCTCACCGAAGTGCACGAGCGGCTTGCGCAGGCGTGGGACATGGCCGGGGTACCCGATAGCGCGGCCGTACACTGGAAGCGGGTGGCGGACAGCTGGGAGTTCGCGGATGCGCAACTCGCGCCGAGGCGGTTGCAGGCCACGGCACGCCTCGCGGCGCTCCGCTCGCTCGCCGCGCCGAGAACAGTCGACAGTCGGTCGACCCCACCCACCGTTCGTGACCGTTAGGCAGTGTCCGGGAGGGAGTCGACCTGTATGTCGCGGTATTCCGCAGCCCTGCTAGTGCCGTTCCAAATTGATGTCCCGAATTGGTGCGAGGTACGGCACATCGTCCGCCGACTCCAGTAGTCGAACCATTCCAGGCGGGATAAGCTGGAACGGCACTAGTTGACTCCGTCTCCCGCTCCACCTCCGCGGCCCGGCCGGGGCAGCGCGGTCGGCGGCAGGATGCCGTTCAGGCGCATGTAATTCGCGATCTGGCTGTAGTGATCGGCCAGGTCGAGCGCATGGCCCAGCACCATGTTCGCCCGCGGCACCTGGCGTGTGTTGCCGCCAAACGTCAACGAAACCTGGTCGGCCAGCTTCGCGTCATCGAGCTGCGCGATCGCACTCTGGCAGAAGGCGAACGACGCCTTGAGCTTCGTGACGAGAGAATCCTTCGGCCACGTCGCCTTGATGGAGTCGGCGGTGGTCGTGTCCTTCGCCGCCACCGTGGCCTTCAT
>DATCIJ010000260.1:0-35602 GCA_036507855.1 Gemmatimonadaceae bacterium
CGATCGGCGCCACGGTCGAGGATCTCGCGGGCGGTGAGCGAGTCGCCGCGCGCCCGACCGGGATCGGAGTTGAGAAACAGGTCGACCAGGAATTCGGTCACCTCCTCCGCCGCCGCCGCCTCCTGCGCCGCGCGATGCTCCGCCTGCGTGGCCCGCACGAACCCGACGACGGCCAGGATCGCACTGGCGAGAATGGCGACGCTGACCACACCCGCCGTGACAACACCGGTCCGATGCCGGCGGACGAATTTCCTGACGCGATAGCGGGTACTGTGCGGTCGAGCGACGACGGGTTCATGGGCCAGGTGGCGATGGAGATCGTTCGCCAATCCATTCGCCGTTTCGTACCGGTGGGACCGCTCCGGCTCCATCGCCTTCATCACGATCCAGTCGAGATCACCCTTGAGTTGGCGTCGCAGGACTGCCCGCTCCGTGTGACGCGCCTCAGCCACGAGGGTTCCTTCGTCTCCGAGCAGCATGAACTTCGCGCTGGGCGTGGGCGGCGACGTGTCACCGGCCGCGAGTCGGGCGAGAAAAGCGGTTACACCGTGCTGCGATGGGTCGATCGGCAATCGCCCGACGAGCAGTTCGAACAGCATGACACCGAGCGAATAGATGTCTGATCGGGTGTCCACGTCGACCGTGCCGGTATGGGCCTGCTCGGGGCTCATGTAAGCGGCGGTCCCGATCATCTGGCCCCACTGCGTGACCAGTGTCCGCTCGGTCAACTCGCTGCCCACTGCCTTGGCGATGCCGAAATCGATGATCTTGGGCTGCGGCAGGCCATCCTGTTCGCCGACCAGCACGTTGGACGGCTTCAGGTCACGATGAATGACTCCCTTCTGATGGGCGTGTTGCACAGCCTGGCAGACGCCGATGAAGAGCTCGATTCGCTTCTCGACGGAGAGGCGATGCGTGTCACAGTACTGCGTGATGGGGAGCCCCTTCACCAGTTCCATGGCGAAGTAGGGCTGGCCCGATTCGGTGGTGCCAGCGTGGAGGACCTTGGCGATGGCAGGATGGCTCATCACGGCCAGTGCCTGACGCTCCGCCTCGAAGCGGGCCACCACTTCCTTCGTGTCGCGGCCGGCGCGCACGACCTTCAGTGCCACTCGACGCCGGACCGCGCCAGTTTCCTCGGCCTCGTAGACCACGCCCATCCCACCCTCACCCAGCTCCTGGAGGATGCGATACGGACCGATCCGCTCCGGAAGGGGGACGGTCGGCTGGGAAGAAGTCGATCCGGTCATCACGTTCCCGTGCGATGGACTGCCCCGAGACACACGGCGTTCACCCGTCCGCTGCCAGTGCCGTTCCGATTTGCCGAACTGCAGCGAGGCGCGCGGAAAGTCGCCGCGAGTCCATGAAGTCACGCCTCTCTAGGCAAGACAAGTTGGAACGGCACTAGTCTACCACGATATCCGGATCGATGGTGACGGACTGAGCCGCTCCGCCGGGCGGTGTGCACGTGCCAACGATGTTGTACCGGTACGTGCCCGGCTGTGCATCGGCGTTCACGGTGAGCACCTGTTGTCCACCGCCTTGCACGATGTACGGCGGGCCCGGGGTGAAGGGCCACCTGGCCGAGTCCTTGGGACTGATCGTTATGCTGGTGACGTTGGCTCCCGAGGCAAACTGCAACACCACCTGGTCACCGGGATTCCGGTGGACCACCCAACCTTCGACAGTGACGTTCACCAGCACCTGGGGACAGGTAATCGTGACGCGCACGTCGGGCGGCGCGCTCACTGCTTGCTGCGCAGGGGCGCAGGCGGCAACGCCTGCCGCAAGAAGGCCGAAACCGGCGTACCGCGCGGGAGTGCCTCGCATGAGTGACTCCTGACGGAGGGCTGCTAGCATGGCTCGGCCCGCCAGCCAGCGCAAGACGCGGCGGCGTGAGGCAGGAGGCGCACTGAAGCCTCGCCAGGACGGGGGACGTTCGAGCGGGGCTTCTCATCTGTGTGTCCGGGCCCACGGGTCGAGGCCCAAGGTCGGAAGTTCAACTCTGCCTCGGCCCATAGACCCGCCAGTTCTTGCCCGTCTTCGGCTCACTGCCGAAGCGGGGCTTCTCCGTTGTCTGTCGTGCCGTGGGCGACAGCAGTCGATGGTGACGCCGGGTGCGAGCCATTTGAAACCTCATGGCGAAACGGTACCGTGACTTGACCGATCATATTCGCGTATGCAAGTTGGATCTGTATTCGCGAATATGACCAGCCCGGCGCCGAGGATTCGGGTGACCACAGCGCTCGCCGCACCGACCATCGACGACCTCGATGTCCTGTTCAAGGGCTTCGCCGATCCGACGCGCATTCGCATCCTCAATTTGCTCGTCGCCGGCGAACTGTGCGTGTGTGACATCGTGGATATCCTGGCGCTGCCGCAGCCGGCGGTATCGCGGCACCTCGGCTATCTGCGACGAATGGGCCTGGTTGAGGCCACGCGCGAGTGGAAGTTCGCGCACTATCGTCTGGCAGATCCGGAGCACACCGTGCACCGAAGCTTGCTCAACTACACGCGCACCTGCTTTCGCGCTATCAACTCCCTGGACAGGGAACGCGCGGAGGCCAAGGTGCGCGTGAAAATGCGGGCCGCCTCCTCGGCGAAGGCGTGCGCGATCCCGTATCGCCGCGCGCGAGCGCCGAGATGACGGACGGCGCAACCAGGCGGATGAACGTGTTCGAGCGCTACCTGAGCCTCTGGGTGGCCCTGTGCATGATTCTGGGCATCGCGATCGGGAAGCTCCTTCCGGGGTTTGTGGGGCTCGTGCGCGGACTCGAGTTCGGCGAGGGCAGCCACATCAACGCGCCCATCGCGGTGCTGATCTGGCTCATGATCTACCCGATGATGCTCAAGATCGACTTCGCGTCGATCAAGGGCGTCGGGAGGCGACCCAAGGGGCTGTTCATAACCGTATTCGTGAACTGGTTCGTGAAGCCCTTTTCGATGGCGTTCTTCGGCTGGTTGTTCTTCCGCCATCTCTTCCTGCCTCTGATCGGTGCAGAGCTGGCAAGCCAGTACATCGCCGGGGTGATCATCCTTGCGGCGGCGCCATGCACCGCGATGGTCTTCGTCTGGTCGTACCTCGCCGACGGTGATCCGGCGTACACCCTGGTGCAGGTTTCGGTGAACGACCTCATCATGCTGGTCGCCTTTGCACCGGTGGTGAAGCTCCTGGTCACCGGGGCGTCGGGACTGGAGGTTCCCTTCGCGGTCCTGCTGTACTCCGTGATCATCTTCGTGCTGATACCGCTCGCCGCGGGATCGCTCAGCAGACGCGTTTTGATCGCACGCCGTGGGCTCGAGTGGTTCAATGGGCGCTACGTGGCGCTCTTCGCACCGGTCACGGTGCTGGCACTGCTCACCACGCTCGTCCTCATCTTCGCGTTCCAGGCCGAGAACATCACGACGCGGTGGTTCCACGTGGTGTTGATCGCGATTCCGATCCTCATTCAGGTGTACTTCAACTCGTCGCTCACCTACGGGCTCATGCGCTTCTTCAAGGTCCCGTATGCGGTTGCGGCACCGGGCGCCTTGATTGGTGCATCGAATTTCTTCGAGTTGGCGGTGGCCACCGCGATCGCGCTCTATGGAGCCGACTCGGGTGCCGCGTTGGCGACCGTGGTGGGGGTGCTCGTGGAAGTGCCCGTCATGCTCTCGGTATGCCGGGTCTGCGTCGCGACGAAGCCATGGTTCGATCGGGCGCAACCACAGGGGGCGTCGTGAGGTCGGCGTGCGGAGACCGCTCGGTCCCGAGGAGCAGCACGTGAAGCTCGCCCTCATCTCCGATATCCATGCCAATCTTCCCGCGCTCGAGGCGGTGCTCGCCGACATTGCCGCCCGGGATGGCATCGCCGCCACGTATCACCTCGGTGACCTGGTCGGTTATGCCCCCTGGCCTGACGAGACGGTAGCGTTGCTGCGCGAAGCACAGATCGCCGGAATTGCCGGTAACTACGACTCGACGGTCGCCACGGATTACAAGCACTGCGGCTGCAAGTACGAGGATCCGCGGCAGGAGCAGCTCTCGCACCTGAGCTACGAGTGGACCCGCCGCAACGTGAGTCCCGAGACGAAGCGCTTCCTCGGGTCGCTTCCATTCCGGCTGGATGTGCGCGTCACGGGAGGCCATCAATCGGGGCCCACGCTGATCCTGGTGCACGGCACGCCGACGCTGAACACCGTCTACTGGACCGAGGACCGGCCGGACGGCTTCTGCCTCAAGATGGCGGGCCTCGCGGGTGCCAAGGCGGGCGACATCCTGGCGTTCGGCCATACGCACAAGCCGTGGCATCGCGTGGTGGACGGCATCCACCTCGTGAACACGGGCAGTGTGGGCCGTCCCAAGGATGGCGACTGGCGCGCGGGTTACGTGCTGCTCAGCGTGGCGCCTGATACGGTGAACGCGGAGTTTGTGCGCGTGGAGTACGACGTCGAACGTGCGGCACGGGGTATCGCTGCAAGTACGCTGCCCGACGACTTTGCGAACTACCTTCGCACGGGTGGCAAAGCGGTGTGAGGGCAGACGCAGGTTGACGGGGATGGGACCTTGCACGGAGAGGGGCTCCAACTGATCCCGGGAGGCTGGCGATCGCGTCGGTGCTGCGGCCCGATCGTCAAGCCGCTGAACGAAGACCCCGCTCGCATGATTGAGCGGGATCTTCAGTTCTCAGTGAGCCGGTCCTCAGTTCTGCCGGACGGCGTCGTACCCGACCAACCGGCGCTGCTCGGGATCCCAGAGCTTGAGCGACGTGGTGCGCAGGCTCTGCCAGAAGGTGAGTTCCGGCACCGACCGGAACTCAGGCACTGACTCGTGCGCATCTTTGAGCCGGTAGTTGGGAATGCGCGGATCGACGTGATGCACGTGATGACGGCCGATGCTGCCCGTGAACCATTCGAGCACACGTGGCAGCCGGTAGAACGAGCTGCCGTGCATGGCCGCAGTCACGTAGTCCCAGTTCTCATGATGGTCCCAGTGCGCGTGGTCGTGCTGATGCTGCACATAGAACAGCCAGATCCCCGCCAGCGACGCCAGGTACACGACGGGCAGATACACCAGGAGCATGGCGCGCCAGCCGACAAGCCATGTGAGCCCGGCGAGCATGAGCACCACCGCGAGGTTGGTGTAGTGCACGTTGGAAATCTTCGCGGCGCGCGTCGCGCTCGCCGGGGCGGGACGGCGATAGTGCACGATCAGGTACAGCGGTCCGATCACGAGCATCACGAACGCATTCCGGTAGAAGCGGTACTTGAACCGCTCCCATCGCCCAAGCGCGCGATACTCATCGACCGTGAGGGTGTCGATGTCCCCGTGCCCCCGCCGATCCAGATCGCCTGACGAGGCGTGGTGCAGCGCGTGATCCCGGCGCCACTGCGCGAACGGCGTGAGCGTCAGGACGCCGGTGATGAAGCCGATGATTTCGTTCGCCCGCTTCGATCCGGTAAAGGATCCGTGACCACAGTCGTGCATGATGATGAACGTGCGCACGAAGAGCAGGGCGGTCACCGGCAGCAGGAGGATCGTCAGCCACCACGCGTTCGACAGGCCCCAGAACATCAGGGTGAATCCGGCGGCCAGCGGCACGAGCGTGTTCATCATCTGCCAGGTCGCGCGGCCGGCGTCACTGGTTCGGAAAGCGGCGGCGCGCTCCTGGATGGACCGAGAGCGGATGGTCGCGGGAACTGGCTGGGTTGCGGCGTCAGGCATTAGTGAAGGGTAGCAGGACAGGGCGCAAAGCGCAAAGCGCGGACGTAAAACGAAACTGGTATGGGAATTACGCCATCACCCTGCAGTTGGTGCCATTCGCCGACCCGCTCCCCGAGCCCGCGCGGCGTGGGGCGCCTAACGCTGCGTCCCCGGCGGCGTGACCACGTGCACGGTCTGTGTAGGAAAGGCGAAAGCGGTGCCCGACTGCTCGACGACGCCCATGAATTGCAGCAGGATGTCCTGGCGGATCCGCTGGAACTCGCCATAGTCCTCGGTCTGGAACCACGCCATGACCTCGATGTCGAGTGAGAAGGCGGCAAGCTCACGAAACCGGACGACCACGGCGTCGGGCCAGAACTTCGGGTGTTCGCGCAGGACCCGCTCGAATCCGGCGAGGACCTCGCGCAACTGTGCCTCCGTGGTCCCGTACTCGAGCCCGATGATGGCGGCCAGTCGCATCCGGTCGCGCGCCGTGTACGATTCGATCCGGCTGTCGGCGAGCTTCCCGTTCGGGATGGTCACGACCGTCCGGTCGAGCGTGCGGAACCGCGTCGAGCGCAATCCGATCCGCTCCACCGTGGCGACGAAGTCCTCGATCTTCACGAAGTCCCCGACGCGGAAAGGCTGGTCGACGCCGATCGAGAAGGCGCCAAAGAGGTTTTCAACCGTCTTCTGCGCCGCCAGCGCGAGGGCCAGCCCGCCGATGCCGAGTCCGGCGATCAGACTGGCCACCGGATAGCCGAGGTACGACAGCACCGCGACCACGGCGATAGCGAAGACGCCGACCTTGGCCACTCGGCTGCCTAACGGGATGAGCGCCCGCGACGGGCCGGACCGTGCCCACATCGAGTCGCCCAGCAGGTGGAAGCCGACGTCGACCAGGCGGAACAGCGACCAGTAGAACACCACGAAGTAGCCGGCGCGGACAAAGCGATACGCGACGTTGCTGGCCTCGGGGGCCAGCTTCACGGCCGGAATGAGCGCAGCGCCAAGGGCCAGTCCGAGCGCCGCGCTCAGCGGGCCCGCCAGGCGCTCGAGGAGAACGTCGTCCCAGGTCGAGCTCGTGCGCCTGACGAGTCGGCCGACCACCGCCCGCACCAGTCGCCCGGCAAGCTTGCCGAACAGAATGGCCGCCGCGATGACGGCGAGGATCGCGACCCACTGGAACCACGTCAGGCCCAACGGGCCATGACGCAGCAGGAAATCCGGAACGTCCATGAGATCAGTTGAGAGTTGAGCGCTGAGAGCTGAGAGGAGGAGGGAAGTCTCTCAACTCTCAAATCCTCAACTGCCAGCTCACATCTTCGTCTTCGAACGATCCTCGTAGGGGCGCAGCCACCAATCGAAGAAGGTCCATGTGCGATTCCAGGAATCGATCTGGTCCGGTGAGTCGTCGCGTTCCCACGTCGTTGGATTCACGCGCCGGTTGAACGTGTGGCCCACGCTCGACGGACCCGGCACCGGGTCGACGTAGATCTTCGTCTCGGCCAGGTCGGGCTTGAGCGCCCGGAGCTTCCACACCAGCTGCTGGTCCTCGACGTAATCCACGTCGGTGTCGTTGGTCGCGACGTGCACGAGAATCGGTACCTTGAGCTTCTCGACCTGGTAGAGCGGCGATCGCTCGATGTACAGCGCCTTCTTCTCGTGCGGCAGTCCCAGGACTTCCTTCTGCGTGGAGAATTGCCACTGATAGCCCGGTCCCTTGTAGCCAAGCCGAAAGACAAGATTCGAGACCGGCACCATCGCCGCGCCCGCCTTGAACGGATGCTGTTCGCGGAACAGCAGCAACGAAGAGATGTATCCGCCGTGGCTCCACCCCATGATGCCGATCCGCTCCGGGTCGACGTACGGCAGCGTCTTCAGGTACTCGACCGCCGACGCCACGTCGTCCAGCTCCTTCCCGCCGTAGTCGATCGCGTTGTAGTGCGCGGCGCCAAAGCCAGTGCTGCCGCGATACTCAGGCGCGATGATGACGTAGCCCCTCTGGATCGCCTCCTTCACGAACGGCAGGAGGCGGTAGCTCCACCAGCTTCCATGCACTCCACCGTGCACCCAGACCATCGCCGCGTGCCCCCGTGCGCCGCGCTTCTGCAGCGGCTGATAGAGCGACGCCGGGATTTCCATCCCGTCCACGCTGCTTCTGTACCGGACGTTTGTGTACTCGAGTACCCCTCGGGTCTTCGCGACAGTCGTGCTCTCGGCGACGAGGCGCTGCTGGATCTGCAGGTCGAAATTGGCCTGTCGGTGATCTTCCGGTCTGTTGCTGACGAAGAGTTGCCGCGCACGTGCGGTGTCAGTGACAACCGTTTGGCTTCCGCGCCCGCCGCCGCGCCCGCCGCGCCCGCCGCGGCCGGTATCCTGGGCGTCGGCGGTTGAAGACAGCGCGAGCACGAGTCCGAGGGAAAGCGCACCGAAAGCACGGACAATCTGGCCAGGTTCGTTGTACATGATGTCGGCTCCAGACACTGTGGACGCGCGTCCGATCTCGACGCGCTGGGACAAGTTCACCCTGAGCACCGGCGAATGAAAGAGTGAACAGCGAACAGCGAACAGCGAACAGCGAACAGCGAACAGCGAAGAGCGAAGAGCGAAGAACGAAGAACGAAGAACGAAGAACGAAGAACGAAGAGGGTCTGTCTCCTCACTCTTCACTGTTCACTCTTCACTATTGTCAATGAAGATCTCCTCAACCGGATGCCCGAAGAGCCTTCCGATGCGTATCGCCAGCGGCAGGCTGGGATCGTACTTGCCGGTCTCGATGCTGTTGATCGTTTGTCGCGACACGGCAAGTCGATCGGCCAGCTCCGCCTGCGACCAGTCACGCTCTGCGCGAAGCACCTTGAGTCGGTTCTTCACGCGTACCGTCTCCGCGCGAGCGCCAGCCCGGCGAAATACAGCATGGGCAGCATGGCCCAGACATGGCGATAGCTCCAGTCATCGCGATTGAGCGTGATCGCGAGTTCCATGAGCCCGAGGGTCATGAGCAGGAGCACCGCGAGCACGAAGGCGAAGGCCAGCGCCTCGAGCTGGATCCGTTGCTCCAGTTCGTCGAGTTCGCGCGCGCCACGGATGATGGTGTAGAGTGCCGCGCCCGCGATGGGAGCCGGCGCCAGCGCCGCCATCACGCGCCCCCAAGTGGGAACCGAGGCGCTTTCCAGGACCATGCGCGCGCCAAGCCACGCGACGAACCAGGTGGCGCCCCACAGCATCGGGCGAGCGAGAAGGGGTGTCTGGGTGGCGACTGACTTGGCCGGCATGAGGTCCTCGGTGGTAAAGTGTAGTGGTCTATAAGTAAAGTTAGCTTTACTAAAAGTCAATAGAACACGTCCTAAAATGGCTGAGATTGGCTAAAGAGCCCCGGAGGGTGACTGCGGATCCGCTTTACCCTCGAACCGGGGGTGACTCAGCTGAGCGGTGAGCGGAGAATCCCGGTTGCGCGTACTTCGGATGCGTCACAGTGTGACGTGCCCGCGCAGCGCTGCACCTTCTTCTTCACCGCTCTCCGAGGATCGCCAATGTCGCGTCGCATCGGTGCGACCCGTCTCGCCGCCGCCCTGTTGTCGCTCGCCATCACGTCGCCGGTGATGGCCCAGCAAAGGGTCGACGAGGAGTACACGAAGCAGATCAGGCAATTCCTGCGCGATCCGCGCATAACGACGGAACTGGTGGATCACCTGCCGGCGTCCGCCACGGTGCCGACGCCACTCAAGCACTTCGGCCACATCATGGGCGCGTGGGGGGTTCTCGACAAAGCCGAGACAATGCACTCCTACCTGGCGGCGATCGCCAGGGCGGCACCGGGACGCACGAAGTTCATGTCGATCGGCAAGACCGAGGAAGGGCGCGACATGGTGGTGCTCTTCGTCGCCAACGAGGAGACCATCCGGAACCTCGACAAGTACCGGCAGGACATCGACGCCCTGACCGATCCGCGGCGCACCACCGAGGCGCAGGCGCAGGCGATCATCAAGCGCGCCAAGCCCATTTACTGGGTCACGAGTGGGATGCACTCCCCGGAGACCGGCGGCCCGCAGATGCTGATGGAGATGGCGTACCGGCTGGTCGTCAGCGAGATGCCGCTGATCCAGAACATCCGGAACAACGTGATCACGATGATCACACCGGTGGTCGAGGTCGACGGTCGCGAGAAGGTGGTTGACGCTTACAACTACTCCAAGGCGCACCCCGGTGTCTCGCGCAACAACCTGATGATGTACTGGGGCAAGTACGTCCAGCACGACAACAACCGCGACGGCATGGGGCAGTTCCTGGCGCTGACGCGCAACATCGAGAAGTTCGGCCTCCAGTGGAAGCCGACGATCCTCCACGACCTGCACGAGGCGCAGACGCTGCTTTATGCGTCGACCGGCACCGGACCGTACAACGAGGGCATCGACGCGATCACGGTGAACGAGTGGTGGATTCTGGCCCAGAACGACGTGATCGAGATGACGAAGCGCGGCGTCCCCGGCGTGTGGACGTACGGCTTCTACGACGGGTGGACGCCGAACTACATGTTCTTCATCGCCCACGGCCACAACGCCACGGGACGTTTCTATGAAGTGCAGAGTTACGGCCCTGACACCACCACGGTCGGCGGCGGACAGAGCCGCGAGTGGTTCCGCCCGAACCCGACGCCGCGCAACGTGGCCTGGGGTCCCCGCAATAACGTGAACATCCAGCAGTCAGCCCTGCTCTTCGCACTCGATCGCACCGGCAAGGACCGCCAGTTCTTCCTCGAGAACTACTGGATCAAGAACAAGCGCGCGGTCGCGAAGGGCAAAGATGGCCCTGTCTACGGATGGGTCATCCCGGCTTCGCAGCGACGCAAGGCCGATGCGGCCACGCTGGTGAACGACCTGATGGCGCAGGGGGTCGAGTTCCACACCGCGACGACTTCGTTCAAGAGCGGCACCATGGACGTGCAGGCCGGCGACTGGATCATCCGCGGCGACCAGCCGTACCGCACCGTGGGCGACATTTATTTCTCGATCCAGCGCTTCGCGCCCGGCAATCCGTCTCCCTATGACGACACCGGGTGGACACTCCAATACACACGCAACGTCGTCGTCAGCGAGCTGCGTGATGGCAACGCGTTGACCCAGCCGATGAAGGCGGTGAGCGGGAAGGCAGTGGCACCGGGAGGCCTGACGGGGAGCGGGAACACCGTCGTCGTCGAGCACACCGGTGACAACAACCTTGTCACGTTCCGCTATCGCCTGCAGGACGTGAAGATGTCCGCGGCCGAAGAGGACTTCGACGCGGCCGGACGGCGCTTCCGCGCCGGTGCAATTATCATCCCGGGCGCCAATCCCTCGCAGATTGAACCGCTGCTGAAGGAACTGGGACTATCGGGTTATGCGATGGCGTCGGCGCCGACGGTCGCCTCTCACGACCTCGACATCCCGCGCATCCTTTACCTGCACAGCTGGAGTCGCACGCAGGATGAGGGCTGGGTCCGCGCGGCCCTCGAGACGTATGGCGTGCCGTTCACGTACCTGGGCGACAAGGAAATCGCGAACATGAGCGACCTGCGCTCGCGGTACGACGTCATCATCTACCCGCACATTGGCGGGACCGCGCAGTCGGCGGTCTCCGGCGTCCCGATGACGGGCACGCAGCCGGTACCCTACCGGAAGACCGCCGAGACTCCGGCGTTCGGCACGCCCGATTCCACGAGCGACATCCGGGGCGGCATGGGGATCGCGGGGCTCATGAACCTCTACAAGTTCGTCGAACAGGGCGGGACCCTGATCACCGAAGGATCGACGTCAACGATCTTCCCGGAGTACAACCTCACGCCCGGCGTGACCGTTGAGAGCCCGGCGGGACTCTTCGCCCGCGGCTCGGTCCTTCGCGGCCTGGTCTCGGATCCGCGCAGTCCGCTGGCCTACGGAATTGGTGAGAACCAGATCCCGGTGTACTTCAACCAGGGTCCCGTCCTGAATGCCGGAGGGGCAATCAATCTGGGCGGATTCGGCGGACGCGGCGGCGCTGGTGTCAGCCAGAACACGACGCCGATGGCCAATCAACCGGCGGTGTCGGCATTCCCCTCGTTAGGTGGGGCGGGAATGGGCGGCGAGGCGGCACCGCCGGGCGGCGGCCGTGGTCGTGTCGGCGGAGGCGGGGGCCGCGGTGGATTCGGCGGCGGCGCCACGGCGACCAATGAGCTGCCACGAGTGGTGCTGCGGTTCCCGACCGACACTACGCAGATGCTCCTGTCGGGGGTCCTTGTAGGTGGCTCCTCACTGACCGGACGGGCGCAGCTCGTCGATTCGCCGATTGGAACGGGACATGTCGTGAGCTTCGGGATTCGTCCGTTCTGGCGCTGGCAGACGCACGGCACCTACATCTTCGGCTTCAACGCGATCATGAACTGGAATGATCTTGGCGCAGGGCGTGGCCCGGCTCGCACAACTCCAGTGGTGCCAGAAGGCCGGTAGGACCCCGACAGCCGGCAAAGGGCAAAGGGCAGAGGGTGACACGCACCCCTCTGCCCTTTGCCTTTTGCCTCTTTCAGCCCGGAGGGAATCGCTGCAGCACCTCACGCACTATGGCGTCGAGCTGCTCCTGCGATTGATCGGATCGCCGGGCATCGATCAGCGCTCCTTCGGCGGAGCCGCGCCACAGAAGCTCGCGCGTTGAGCCGTCCAGGATGTCGATGACAAGCGTTCCCGCGAGGCGAGCGCCGGGCGCATCGTACAGCGGCAGCCACGCGTATCCGTAGCCGATTCGATACGCGCAGGCGTATCCCCACGGACTTCTCCAGTATGGATCGACGAAGATCCAGCCCGAGCCGCGTCGGCTGAAACCGAATGGATATCGCGGGCCGAACCATACTGACACGGATGGCCCGCAAGTGAGGCCGGACCACCGCGAGAGACGCTGGTCGCGGCGCGTGGGACCGACTACGAACGCCGTGACGAGGAGGTCGGCGCGATCCGCATCCGTCTGGGTCAGCCCTCGTTCCTTCATCACCAGTTCGACGGCGCGTTTCACGCGGCGCTCGAGAAACGGGTTGGCTGACTGTTCTTCCTGTTGCCGCGTCGAGTCCATCCACGCGAATGTCCGCAGCGTCGTGAAGGCAACGTCGCGATCGTAGTCGGTGCGAACGTGGTACGGTGCGCAGGAGGACAGGAGTGCCGCCACCGACAGGATCGGCATCAGCGACCTGCGCGCTTTCCATGAGGAGCTGAACATGTTGCCCTCCGGTCAACTCAGGCACGGACCGGGCGGACACCGCCGCCCTGGGATTCGTGCGCTCCGTGAATTGGACACCCGTTCCGGTCCGGTTTTCGTCCGGAGATCTCCCAGAAAGACGCCGGCATTCCCGGACAGATGGAGCCGGGGCTCAGGGCAGCCAGCAACGCACGAAGGGCCAGCGTTCACGCTGGCCCTTCTGACCCTCAACTCCGAACCCGGACGCTCAGCTCGCTTTCACGTAGGCGCACCCCGCTTCCTGCGCCAGCGTCGCCGCGAACACGCCGGAAGGCTGGAGCAGAACGCCAGGGAGGACGTGTGTGAGGGCGGTCTTCCGCGCCTCCTCTTCGCTGACCTTGTCCGCCCCCGCGACGATTGGCACGACGTCGAGATTGAAGGCCAGGTCGCAGGCGAGAAACACCACGCCGTGCTCCTGCTGCTTCGGCAGCGCTGCCGCGTCGAACGGGGCAGGAACGCCTTCAGCCACCCCCATGAGTACGGGGTTCTTGTCCGTCGGTTGCTGTGTCATCGGGTGCATCACCGACTTCAGCTTGCCGACCCCGTACTTGTCCCAGAAGGCCTGGTCCATCGCCAGCGCTATGGCGTTGTGTCGGAGGATGATTGCCAATGAGACATCGGTCGGTGCCGCGTTCATGTACTGCTGGACCTGCCCGGCCCATGCCATACCGCGCCACAAGCCGTAGCCGCTCTCGATGTCGGCCATGTCAAACACAGCCTTGTGCTTTCCGGTCAGTTTCCCCGGCCAGGCGAGATCGAATTCACCGGCCGCTTGACTGCTCCCCTCCGCCGCGCAGGCTGTGAGCGCGATGGCCAGCGGCAGCGCGCTGTAAGCCGCCGCACCGGCGGTGACCTTTCCCAAAAAATCACGACGAGTGGCGTCCATGACCTCAATCCTCCGGAGTCGATTGGCAGTTCGTTTTACTCGCCATAATAAGACGTCGAAAAGCTCGTGGGTTCCAGACCTCAATTGTGCCAACGGACTCTTCCGTGAAATGACCGAATCCGGCTTCCGGGAACGCTACGCGGCGTGCAGGATATGCCACCGCGCCGCTGGCCGATTCCCATATGGAGGTTGATGCCGGTGTCACCACGAGTCGATCCAGTCGATCATCCCCCGACGAAACCGGTGGACGACAAGGACATCACGCGCCGGGTGGCGCTCGGAGGGTTGGCTGGGACCGTGGGTGCGGTGTTTGCCGCGAACATTCCCGTCACCCCACCGGCGCCGGCTGCCTCGCCGCCGCAGGCGCCGGCGCCGTCAGTAGCGCCGGGGCGCCTGCTGGGAGCCCCGACATCCGCCGTTGGCACGCGATCGCCGTTCGCTCCGCCGACCGGACGGACGCCGATCGGAGCCACGGTGGGCAGCTCACTCACGCCGTTGCAAAGCCTCTCCGGCACCATCACGCCATCCGACCTTCACTTCGAGCGGCATCATGCAGGCGTTCCGACCATCGACCCGGCCACGCACCGGCTGGTGATCCATGGGCTCGTGGACCGGCCGCTCAGCCTCAGCGTCGACGACATCCGGCGCTTTCCCCAGGTGACGCGAGTGCACTTCGTGGAATGCTCCGGCAATGGGCGCGCGGCATGGGTGAGTCCGGCGCCCGACATGACACCCCAGCGCACGGATGGTCTGACGAGCAACTCGGAATGGACTGGCGTCCCCGTGATGGCGTTGTTCCGCGAAGCCGGCGTGCAACGCTCGGCATCGTGGTTTCTCGCCGAAGGCGCCGACGCCTGCCTGTTGACGCGCAGCATTCCCATCGAGAAGGCGCTCGACGATGCGCTCGTGGTCTGGGCGCAGAACGGCGAGCCGCTGCGTCCCGAGCAGGGGTTCCCGCTGCGTCTGCTTCTCCCCGGCTGGGAAGGAAACGCCAACGTGAAGTGGCTCAGGCGCCTCGAGCTCGGCACGCAGCCCTGGATGACCCGCTGGGAAACGTCGAAATACACTGACCCACTGAAGGACGGCACGGCACGGATCTTCAGCTTCGTCATGGACGCGAAGTCGATCATCACTTCGCCCTCGGTGCCGTCGAGACTCACCGGCCATGGCTGGCGGGTCGTGTCCGGCGTCGCCTGGTCGGGCCGGGGCCGCATAACGAGAGTCGAGGTGAGCGCCGACAATGGGGCCACGTGGCACGACGCCGAGCTGCAGGGCGCCACGCTTCCCAAGGCGCACACGCGCTTTTCCATGATGTGGAACTGGGATGGGGGTTCGGCGGTGCTGCTCAGCCGGGCGACCGACGAAACGGGGTACGTACAGCCAACGCGAAAAGTCCTTCTGGACGCGCGGGGCAGCGGCACGGACTACCACAACAATGCCATCCGCGGCTGGCGCATCGCGCCCGATGGCGGGGTGTACTTCCACTGGGACACCTGATGAGACGCTACTCGTCGGGCGTCGCCCTGGCCGCGGCGCTGGCCGCCTGTCAGGTGGCGGATCGCGGCGCCAGCGCCTCGCCGTCGACCTATGGCCTTGGCATTCCGGCGACCGCGGCCGACATCGCGGCGCTCAACACCGATGTGTCACCCTCCGGCGAGGGACTTCCGAAGGGCAGCGGCGACGCGACGCGTGGCGCCGCGCTGTACCAGGCCCAGTGCGCCACGTGTCATGGCGCGAGTGGCGAAGGCATCGCGCCGAATCCGCCGCTGGTGGGCCGCGAGCCGCGTGAAGGGTTCCCGTTTGGCAACGATCCGAAATTGGTCCGCACCGTCGGCAATTACTGGCCTGAAGCGACCACGCTGTTTGACTACATCAAGCGGACGATGCCGCTGTCCGCGCCGGGTTCGCTGTCTGACGAGGATGTCTACAGCCTGACAGCGCATCTGCTGGTCGCCAACGAGATCCTGCCGGCCGGCGCGTCGCTCGATTCGGCGAGCCTCGTCGCCGTGCGCATGCCGGCACGAGACCGGTTCGTGCCGGATGACCGCCGCGGAGGCCGTGAGGTCCGGTAGGGGGAAGAAAACCGGCAATTGACAGAAGGAGTATATGAGCATATGCTCATCCACTCCTATGCTATCTCAATTGCCTTCTCAGGGTCCGCGAATCGGGCGACGCATCCACGGACTTCTCCTCGGCGCGTTCCTGCTCCCCGCCGCCGGCCGCGCCCAGGGCGCCGACTTCACGCTTCGTGTCGCGCTCGACCGCGCCGAGAAGGCCGCCGTCGTCAACCGCACCGCCCGCGCGGCGCGCGACGAGTCCGCGGCGGGACGGCTCGGCGCATGGCGTGCCATCCTCCCGACCATCCGCGTCGACGCCGGGGTACTCCGTACCACGGACCCCGTGGGCGCCTTCGGGACCACGCTGCGCCAGCAAAGGATCACCGCCAGTGATTTCGACCCTGCTCGCCTGAACTTCCCGGAACCGATCAACAACTTCACGGGCGCCCTGGTGCTCGAGCAGCCGCTCATCATGCTTGACGGTTGGCTGGCCGCTCGATCAAGCGCTCGCCTGGTCGATGGCGCCTCTCACGCCGCTGACTGGGCAGCCGTGTCGACGCAGGCCGAGGTCATCAGCGCCTGGTATGGCGCGATCCTCGCCGCGGAACGCGCCACGTCAATGACCGCCGCCGTTCGGGCCGCCCAGGCCCACGCGCGACAGGCCGATGAGATGCTCGAAGCCGGACTCGTCACCCGGTCGGACGTGCTTCTCGCATCTGCTCGCGCCGGGGAACTGGAAGCCGGTCGGCTCGACGCCGTCCGCGATTCGGTGCTGGCCCGCCGTCACCTGTCGGTTCTCATCGGCGAGAATGTCGCCGCTCCCGCGGAGATCGGCACGGGCTTTCCTCCCGACAATACGGTTGAAGCGATGGCTCGCGAGGTGTTCGCACTCGAGCCCCGCGACCGCGCGGACGTGGATGGTGCGCGATCCGCGGCTGCGGCCGCGACGGCCAACGTGGCCCGCGCGCGCGCCACGCTCGTGCCACGAGTCGTCTCCTTCGCGCGCCGAGACCTGAATTCAGCGGCGCGTCCGTTTGGCGGGTCGTCGAGCTGGAGTGTCGGCGTCATGGCGTCATGGTCGCCATTCAGCGGGGCGTCGGAACTCGCTGACGGCAAAGCGGCTGACGCGCGCAGCGCCGCGGCTACGGCTCAACTCGAAGGCGCGGTCGCTGCAGCGAACGTCGATCTCGAACGCACCGCAATGACGCTGCGCGCGACCCTGACACAGCTGGCGCTGGCGCGCACATCGCTCGCTCACGGCGAGGAGGCGCACCGGATCGTCACCCGCAAGTACGAGGGTGGCCTCGCGACAGTGGCCGAACTCCTCGATGCCGCCGCCGCCGAGACGCGCTCGCGCCTCGTGCTCTCGGCGGCACGGCACGCGGTGCTCGCGGCGATCGCCGATCGTCTCCGCGCGGGCGGCCACGAACCCCGGCGCATGGCGGCGCTTGGCGAGTCTGCGCGGGAAGCCGACGCTACAACGACGCGCCGATAGACGGACCCCAACGAGCAACCATCAAATGGACCTTCGATTCCGTATCACACCCTTCCTCGCGCTGGCCGCCGTCCTCGCGTGCGGCGAAACTCCGGCTGCCGAGTCATCGCCGAACACCAACGCGGTCGACGCCGGCGTGGTCATGGTGCTTCGCGACACGCTGCTGCCTGACGTCGTGGAAGCATCAGCCGTGACCGAGCCTGTGGTTTCAGCCACGCTGAGCACAAAGCTCATGGGGCACGTCATGGCAGTCCTGGCTCGTGAGGGCGAACGCGTTCAGGCGGGCGCACCACTCGTCAGGCTTGATGCCAGGGACATTGAGGCGCGGCGCGAACAGGCGGAGGCTGCGTTGCGTGGGGCCGAAGCAGCACATCAGGAGGCGGGGTTGCAGGCGGCGCGCATGCGTGCTCTCCATGCCGACAGCGCTGCGCCGCGGGCGCAATTGGACGCCGCCGAGACCGGCCTCGCTCGCGCTGAGCAGGGAATGCTGGCGGCTCGCGCGGTGGTGACGGAGGTCTCGGTGCTGGCCGACTATGCCGACGTCCGCGCTCCCTTCGGCGGCGTCGTCGTGCAGCGCTTCGTCGATCCCGGCGCGTTCGTGGCGCCCGGGATGCCGCTGATGCGGATCGATGATGCATCCCGACTTCGTGTCGTCGCAGCAGTGACGCCGCTGGCGGCCGCAGCGGTGCGCCGCGGCACGTCAGTCCGCGTTTCGATCGAAGGCATCCCGGTCGTCGGGATTGTCGAAGGGGTTGTCCCGGTTCCGGGCGCGTCGCTAGCGAGCGTTCAGGTCCTGGTCGACAATTCCGGAGGCCGATTCTCGTCGGGGAGCGCGGCTACTGTCTCGTTGCCGGGTGCGACGCGCACGACACTGCTGGTGCCCATCGCCGCGCTCGTGCGGAGCGGCGACCTGACCGGCGTGCGGGTGCGGTCCGCTAACGGCACCAACACGCGCTGGGTACGTCTCGGGCGTGAGCATGGTGGAGCGATCGAGGTGCTGTCCGGCCTTTCGGCCGGTGACAGCATCGTCGTGCCGGTCGAACCGATAGGGGCCTGACGATGGGTATCGCCGGCCGGATCGCGCGTTCGTTTCTGCGCTCCAAGCTCACGCCCCTCATCACCATCGCTTCCCTGGCGGTGGGGATAATCGGCATCCTTGCGACGCCGCGCGAGGAAGAGCCGCAGATCTCCGTCCCGATGATTGACGTGTTGACCGGCATGCCGGGCGCCGGTCCGGAAGAGGTGGAAAACACCGTGACGCGGGCGGTTGAGCGGCGGATGTGGGAAATCCCCGGCGTGGACCACGTCTACGCGACGTCCGGCGATGGATGGTCGCTCGTGACGGTGCGGTTCCGCGTCGGCGAGGACCAGGATCGCAGCGTGACGCGCGTACACGCGAAGCTCATGGCGGAGATGGGCGAGGTCCCGCCCGGAGTGACCACGCCGCTGGTGAGGCCGCACAGTATCGACGATGTGCCGGTGTACACGCTGACGCTCTCGTCTGACCGATACGACGCGAATGCGCTTCGGGCGGTGGCCGTGCACCTGGAGGACGAAGTCCGGACGGTGGGCGATGTGGCGTCGACCTGGGTGACCGGTGGATCCCCCCGCCGCATCCGCGTCGAGCTTGATCCACAACGGCTCGGTGGTCGCGGGATGACCGCCAGCGAGGTCCTCGGCGCATTGCAGGGCGCCGGCTCACGCGTCCAGGCGGGAGAGTTTCCGGAGGCTGGACGCGTCGTCCGCGTGGATGCTGGAGCGCCGCTCGAAACGGCGAGCGACGTCGGCCTGGTCGTGGTCGGCGTTCGCGGCGGTGTGCCCGTCCTCCTCCGTGACGTGGCGGCGGTGCGCGAGGAGTACGGTGAACCCTCGGACTACGTCATGCACGCCGAAGGGGAGCGTGCGCCGCGACAGGCCGTCACGCTCAGCGTCGCCAAGCGTCCCGGCGCGAACGCCAGCACCGTCACGCGCAATGTCGAGGAGCGGGTCGACGAGGCGCGTTCACGTCTTCTGCCTGACGAGGTCGACCTGTCGGTCACCCGCGATTACGGCGAGACCGCCGCCGAGAAGGCGCGCGAACTGATCCGCCACTTGCTGCTGGCCACGTTGTCCGTGACGCTGCTCGTCGGATTCTTCCTGGGATGGCGCGAGGCGATTGTCGTGCTGGTGGCCGTCCCGGTGACGCTCGCACTCACGTTGTTCGTGTACTACGCGCTGGGCTATACGCTCAACCGCATCACGCTGTTCGCGCTGATCTTCTCGATCGGCATCCTGGTGGACGACGCGATTGTGGTGGTCGAGAACATCTATCGTCACCTGAAGCGCGGCAATCGCGACCCGGAGACCGCCGCGGTCGAAGCGGTCGATGAAGTCGGGAACCCGACCATCCTGGCCACGCTCACCGTCATCGCGGCGATCCTGCCCATGGCGGTGGTCTCCGGTCTGATGGGGCCGTACATGCGGCCAATCCCCGTCGGCGCTTCGGTCGCCATGCTCGCCTCGCTGGGCGTCGCGTTCATCGTGACGCCGTACCTGGCGCTGCGGCTGCTTCGGGGACACGTCACGGCGTCGGCGTCGACGGTTGCTCCTTCGCAGGAACCCGAAGAAGCGTCGCGATTCGGCCGTTTCTACGCGCGCCTGATGTCGCCGCTTCTTGACCAGGGTCGACGGCGCCTTGCGTTCTACGGCGGGACGGTGGTCCTGCTGCTTGCGTCGGTGGGCCTCGTGGCCGCGCGCGCCGTGCAGGTCAAGATGCTGCCCTTCGACAACAAGAGCGAGTTTCAGGTCATCGCGGACCTGCCCGAGGGCACCACGCTTGAAACCAGTCTCGCTCTGGGCGACGAGATCGCGTCGTACCTGCGCCAGGTGCCGGAGGTCCGCGCAACCACGGTGTACGCGGGTGTGGCCGCGCCATTCAATTTCAACGGACTCGTCAGGCACTACTTTCTGCGACGCGGCGCCAACGTCGTCGACGTTCAGGTCACCCTTACCGACAAGCATGAGCGTCCGCGGCAGAGCCACGAGCTCGCCGTCGCGCTGCGTCCCGAAATCGCCCGCATCGGCTCGCGATACGGCGCGTCGGTGAAGGTCGCGGAGATACCGCCCGGACCTCCGGTGCTGTCAACGCTCGTCGCCGAAGTGTACGGGCCTACCGATGAGGCAAGACGCGCGGCCGCCCTGGCGGTGAAGGATGTCTTTGAGTCCACACCGGGCGTCGTCGACGTCGACTGGACCGAGGAGGCTCCGCAGGACCGTCGGCGGGTCCGTGTCGATCGCGCGAGGGCCGCGGCTGCGGGAGTAGGTGCCGCGCAGGTGACCCAGATCCTGCGGATGGCGCTATCCGGGGCGCCCCAGTCGCTGGCCGCGCAACCGGCGGCGCGAGAGGGCGTGGTCGTCGAGACGGGACTGAGCTTGTCCGATCGCGCCTCGATGGCGTCGTTGCTGGCGCTGCCCGTGAGCACCGTGACGGGGGCGCAGCCGCTTGGTCGTTTTGTCGCGACAGATTCGGGTGTGCACGAGGGCATCCGCGTGCGAAAAGACCTGCGTCCCGTCATCTACGTGACGGGTGACGTCGCCGGCGACATCGAGTCGCCGGTCTACGCGATCCTCGCCATGAATCACCGCCTCGACAGCATCGCCGGCAATGGCCCGCGGATCGGGCGATACAATGCGGTGCAACCGGCGAGGCTGGATGAGACGGCCATCAAGTGGGATGGCGAGTGGCAGGTCACCATCGAGGTCTTCCGCGATCTCGGCCTCGCGTTCGGCGTCGTTCTCATCCTGATCTACGTGCTGGTAGTCGGGTGGTTCCAGTCGTTCAAGACACCGCTGGTCATCATGGCGCCGATCCCGTTGACACTGATCGGCATCCTTCCGGTGCACGCGGCGAGCGGCGCCTTCTTCACGGCGACGTCGATGATCGGAATGATCGCGCTGGCGGGAATCATCGTGCGAAACTCGATCCTGCTGGTGGATTTCATCGAGCTCGCCCAGGCACGCGGACGCTCGTTGCGCGAAGCGGTGATCGAGGCCGGAAGCGTTCGTTTCCGTCCGATTGCGCTGACGGCCGCAGCGGTCGTGATCGGCGGGATCGTCATGGTCCTCGATCCGATCTTCCAGGGACTCGCGCTCGCGCTGATGGGCGGCGCCGTCGTGGCGACCCTGCTCACGATGGTCGTGGTGCCGTTGCTCTACTGGGACCTGCGGCGGCCGCGCACCGCGGAGGTGCACCGATGAAACTGGTGATGATGCTCTACACGGGATCGACCCCGCAGCGCGTCGCAGACGTTCTCGATTCGCATGACGCAAATGCCTTCACCGAGATCGGCCGCGTGCATGGCCGCGGCCTGACCGGTCGCGTTGAAGGCACACGGGCATGGCCTGGCGAGTCCTCGGTCCTCTTCTCGGTTGTCCCTGACGAACGGGTGGCGAAACTCGAAGGCGCGTTGCGCGCCCTGGCGAACGGCGCCGCTCCGGGAGAGCGGCTTCATGTTGTCGTGCTTCCCGTCGAACACTTCTTCTGATCTGGAGCGACTTTACCGATGTGTGCTGAACGGCTGATCCGGCGATTCGCCGGTGCGTTTGTGTTGGGAAGCCTGGCGCTCGGCTGGTGGATTCACCCCGCCTGGTTCGCGATGACCGCCTTTGTGGGACTGAACCTGCTGCAGTCCAGCTTCACCGACCTGTGTCCGCTCGAAGGGATACTCCGCCGGCTGGGAGTCCGCGGTTGCGACCGCATTGGCGCCTGACGGCAATGCGTGTCAGCATGGGCGCTCCGCGCGCATATCTTTCCCGCGCACCGTCGCCGATCGGATGGCACGTCGACCGCTCTTCCCGGGACCGACACGCATGGCAAAGACAGTCATGTCAGAGGAACTGACGGCGCTCGTGGCCGAGCGTTTCAAGGCGCTCGCCGACCGCGCACGCGTCCGTTTGCTCAGCGCTTTGCGGGACGGTGAGCGATCCGTGGGGGAACTTGTGGACGAGACGGGCCTCACGCAGGCGAACGTCTCCAAGCACCTGGCCCGGCTGCATCAGCTCGGGTTCGTCACGCGGCATCGCGACGGCCTTCACATTTACTATGAGCTCGCCGACCCGGACGTCCTCAGGCTCTGCGACCTCATGTGCGGCCGGATCGAGGCCGAGGCGCGGACGCGACGCGCTTTGTTCCCGCGGTAGGGCGCGCCTGGCGACATACAGGGACCAGCGCCGAGGCAGGTCGCGCCGGGAGTGCGGTCGTCGCAGATTGTCGCGAGCATCCCCAGTGCTCTTTCAACCCGGCACCGCATGAAATTCCTCGAGTCACCGCGCGACCGCGCCGGCCTGCTCATTCTTGCCCTCGGCGTCGCGATCCTGATCGCACTCACGCCGTTTCTGAGCGGACTGCTCGGAGCGGCCGTGCTCTACGTGATCTTTGTCGGGCCCTACAAGCGACTCGCCCGCGTTATGCCCAACGGCCTGGCGTCGGCGATCACGCTGATTATCGCGGTCATCGTGATCGCGCTGCCTCTGACCTGGCTGATCAGCGTGCTGATCGACCGTGTCCCCGATGCGCTGAAAAGCCTGCAGAGCGGGCTCCTGCTCGAGCGCCTTTCCCGGATCCACATCGGTGGCGTCGACCTTGGCGCCCAGATCGCGGAAGCGTCGGGCACCCTGGTGCAGTGGGTGTCGGCACAGGCGATCGGGTTCCTGGGAGGCGCCGCCAGCGCCTCGCTGAATCTCATCATCGCGTTCTTCGGCCTCTACTACATGCTCCATTCAGGCGAGGCGCTGTGGAAAGGTTTCCATGGCTATGTCCCGTTCTCGAGCGGAACCGCCGACGCGCTTCGACTCCATTTCTACAGCGTAACGCAGGCCACGTTGTTAGGCACCATCGCCACCGCCATCGCGCAGGGCACGTTGATCGGCCTGGCCTTCCTCATGGTCGGCCTGCCGGATCCACTCGTGTGGGGGAGCATGGCGGCTTTCGCGTCGATCCTGCCGGTGCTGGGCACGGGACTTGTCTGGATGCCGGCAGTGCTGGTGTTGTTCTTCCAGCAGCGCTACGGCGGCATGGTCGTCATGCTGGTGGTCGGCTGGCTGGTGGCCAGCAACATCGACAACCTCATACGCCCCCTCGTCTACCGGAAGGTCTCCAACATCCATCCGATGGTGACGCTGGTCGGCGCCTTCGCCGGCATCAAGTACTTCGGCCTTCCCGGGTTGCTGCTCGGCCCCCTGGCGATCGCCTATTTCTTCGAGCTGATGCACTTCTACCAGATGGAGTACGGGCGCGCTCCGGCGCCAGGAGGGATCGCGACGCCGTCGCCGTCGATGGCGTCGGAGTAGGCTCAGTCCCGCCGCAGGAGGCGCAACACGCCCTCGGCGTCCAGCGGCTCCGAGAACAGCGACCCCTGGCCGTATTCACAGCGGAACCGGAGCAGTTCGGCCATCTGGTCCTCCTGCTCGATGCCGGCGGCCACCGTGCGGAGCTGCTTGAGCCGGCCTAACGCGACGATGGCGCGGGTGGCCGCGTGATCCTCGGGCCGTCGCGTCAGCTGGCTGATGTACGTCCGGTCGATCTTGAGGATGTCGACGGGAATGTCGGCGGGATCCCCGAGCGTCGCGCTGCGCGAGCCGAAGTCGTCAATCGCGAACCGGACGCCCAGCGCGCGCACCTCGCGCACACGACGCAGGGTGTCGGTCACGTTGCGCGCCAGCGCCTGTTCGGTGATCTCGAGCACCAGGCGCGTGGGATCGATGCCCGCGTCGGCGATCGCATGCCGCACGTCGGACACGAACGTCGGGGCGAGGAGTTGCCGCGCCGTGACATTCACGGTGAGCGTGAGCGCGCGTCCGGGGCCCAGCTCCGCCTGCCAGCGCGCCAGCTGGGCACAGGCTTCCTGCAGCACCCACTGGCCTAACGGGACGATCAACCCCGCCTCGTCCGCCATGGGGATGAACGCCGCGGCCGGAATCAGGCCGCGCTCGGGATGCTGCCAGCGGACCAGCGCTTCGACTCCGGCGATCCTCCGGTTGCGCAGGATCACGATCGGCTGGTAGAGCAGCGAGAGCTGGCCATTGTCGATGGCGCTCCGCAGGTCGGACTGGAGGTGTCGATGACCGAGCGCCGGTGCGTGATGCTGTGGATCGTACAGCTCCACGGTGCCGCGCCCTCGCCGCCGGGCCGCGCGCAGCGCCACGTCGGCGTTGCGCAGCAACTCGTCGGCGCCGTCTTCGGGAACGGCGCTGGCGATGCCGATGTTGCCGCTGGCGATGAAGTCCCGTTCGTGCACGACGAGCGGCGTCGTGAACAGTCGCGCCAGCCGTTCGCTCACGTGCGCGAAGTGCCGGTCCTCGCCCATGTCCTCGAGCAGGATTCCGAAACGCGTCCCTTCCAGTCGCGCCGCCGAATCGGAGGAACGCAGGCAGGTCTTCACCCGCGTCGCCGCCGCGGCGAGCAGCTGTTCGAGTTCCTCGTAGTTGGCGCGCACGCTCCCGGCGCGGAAGTCGTCGAACTCCAGCAGCACGACGCACAGCGGGAGCTGCATCCGCCGAGCCCGCGTGAGCGCATGGTCGACGCGATCCCGGAAGAGGGCGCGGGTCGCCAGTCCGGTGAGGGCGTCGTTGAGCGGTGGATCCGCTGGCGGGTCGGCCATCGACGCGGTTGACGTTTCGTCGCGCAGCACGATCGCAACGCCGGCGATCGCCGGCTCATCGAGCAGGCTTGTCGCCGCGGCGCGGAAGGACTGCCAGCCGCCATCCGCCCGGCGCATGCGCCAGCGCGGCGAGGCGCCCGGCTCGGTCCCGTCCGCGATGTCACGCAGGAACGGCTCCAGCTCGGCGGCATCGTCCTCGTGCATCAGCTTTCGCAACGGCCGGCCGGCGAGTGACGCGGCCACGTGTCCCAGCACCCGCGCGGTGGAGGCGCTGGCGCGCAACACCGTGCCCTCGCGGTCCACCAGCAGCACCGGATCCGACAACCGCTCGAACAGCGGCACGTCGAAAGGCGTCGATACCGCGGCCGCCGGCTTCTCGACGCGTCGTACGCCCTCGTCAGGCACTCCGAGGGCGTAGGTGAGCAGCGCGGTCGCTCCCACCAGCAACAGTGCACCGACTACCGTCAGCCACCCTTTCTGGACCAGGGCGCTGCCGACAAGGAGTCCCGAACCGACCGTGAGCAGCAAGGCAGCGGCTACGGCGACAAGGCGTCGTCGAGGTTGCATGACGAGAAGTACGGGCTGGGGGAAGGGGAGGGAAGGTACGCCGCCTTCCTGTAGAGACGCGCCAGCCCCCGGGGCGTTGCGAAGCCGTTCGGACAAAACGCTTGGCACCATTCGACTTCCGGACGCTCGGCCGCGTGTCGATCTTGCGTCCTTCTGGAACGCGCAAGGTGGAGACCGGCGTCCGCCGGACCACCCTGTGCGCCGTCATCGAGCCGGTGTCCTTCGACTTCTTCCGACTTCCCGTCATCGACTTCCACACCCCGATCGCGCTGTTGCTCCTGCTGGTGCTGCCGTTCTGGTGGTGGTGGCGGAGGAAACGGCCGGGCGGCGCAATCATCTATTCGCGCACCGCGTTGCTCGCGCGCCTGCCGCGTGGCGGTCGTGGCGTGACACGGATGCTGGTGGTCCTGAGGAGCCTCGCGATCGCGGGGCTGGTCGTTGCGCTGGCGCGGCCGCGCGCGGCGGGGCGTACCGCGCAGTCGAACACCGAGGGAATCAACATCGTGATCGCCTTCGACATCTCGAGCTCGATGCTGGCCGAGGATTTCCAGCCCCAGAACCGGCTCGAGGTGGCGCGAGAGAAAGTCAAGCAGTTCATAACGAGGCGAAACAGCGACCGCATCGGCGTCGTCGCGTTCTCGGGAGAAGCGCTGACCCAGGTGCCACTGACGACGGACTACCCGGTGGTGCTTGCGGCGGTGGACAACCTTCAACCCGGGCAGCTCGACGATGGAACGGCGATCGGTACCGCGATTGCCACCGCGGCGAACCGCTTGCGCGGTGCTCCGGGCCGCTCGCGCGTCATCGTGCTCCTGACGGATGGCGTGAACAACCGCGGCGCCATCGATCCACGCACGGCGTCGCAAGCCGCCGCCGCAATCGGGGTGAAGATCTACGCGATTGGTGTCGGGACCGAGGGGATGGCGCCGGTGCCCGTCGGGCGCGGTGTATTCGGCCTGCGCTACGAGAACCGCCCGGTGGAGATCGACGACGCGCTCCTCACCGAGGTCGCGCAGAGAACCGGGGGTCGCTATTTCCGCGCGCGGGATGCCGAAGCGCTCGACCGGATCACGGCGGAAATCGATCGGCTGGAGCGCACGCCGGTACGCATGAAGGTCTACACGCGGTACACGGAGCTGTATCGCTGGCCGCTGGCCATCGCGCTGCTCGCGCTTGTTCTGGAACTCGGCCTGGCGGCGTGGAAGGGGCCGGTGCCCTGACGGAGATGTGAGATCGGAGATGGGAGAGAAACTGCTCACAGCATGATCACTGCCGATTTCGGTTGGCAGTGATCCGTGTTTCCCGACCGACATCGAGCATGATCATGTTGCAGGTTATCTCAATCCTCCCATCTCCCATCTCACATCTCTAGAACAGTCCCATCCTCCGCAGCGTCCACAGCAGCCCGGCGCCTAACGCCAGCTGCAGGAACAGCATGATCACGAAGCCGTATGGGTGGTCGGCCAACGGGACCTTCGCGAAATTCATTCCCCACATCCCGCTCACCACGACGAAGGGCACCGAGAGCGTCGCCACCACCGAGAGGCCCTTGGTGATGAGGCCGAGCCGGTTCGAGACTTGTGACAGGTAGCTCTCCATCGTGCTGCTCAGGAGGTCACGGTACGTCTCGAGCGAATCGTTGATGCGCAGGATGTGATCGTAGATATCCCGGTAATAGAGCTGGATGTCGGGGGCGAGAAACGGAGACGGGCGGTTCGTGAGAACGTTGAAGATCTCCCGCTCGGGCGCGAGGTAACGTCGCAGCGAAAGCACCATCCGCTTGACGGCAAAGATGTCGCGCAAGGCCTCTTCCCTGAATTGCTGGAAGACGCGCTCCTCGAGCGAGTCGATGAACTCATCGATCCTGTCCAGCACTGGAAAGAACGAGTCCACGGCCGCGTCCATTACCTGGTGCGCCAGACGTCCCGGGCCGCGCCCGATCACGTCATTGCTGCGCATCACCAGGTCCGCCACGGAATCGATCAACGGCGAGGATCCGTGGTGCGCCGTGACGAGAATGTTCTGACCGATGAAGAAGTGGATGTTCTCGGTCTCCAGGTCGTACGGGTCCGTGGTCTGCTCGTCGAGCCGGACCGCGCGCAGCACGACGAACAGGTAGCCGTCATATGGCTCCACCTTGGCGCGGCCGTTCGGGTTCATCACGTCTTCGATCGCGAGATGATGGAAGCCGAAGACCTTCTCGAGCAGTGCCAGCTGCGACCGGACGGCTGTATCGATGTCCACCCACAGGGTTCCTTTGCCGTCGCGGACACAGGCGGAGAGGTCTTTCAGCGACAAATCCCGCGTGACCGTGCCCCCCGGCTCTCGATAGAAGGAGCGGGCAAGCCTGGTTTCTTCGTTCGGGCGGGGAACCGGGACGGCCATCGGAAGGGGTGGTAGCGAACGTGCCCAAGCTAACCGTCCGGTCAACATCGCCTTTCCGTAAGGGCATCCCCTACACGGGCGGGGGGCTAATCTCGACTATACGTTTCACGTTTCCGCCGTACTCTCGTCGGGACTTCAACCACTGCCGGTGACCACAACCAACAGATCGACCCTGATTCTCCAGGGCCTGGCGCGGCGTTTTGGCACGCGCTGGGCGCTGCGCGGCGTCACCCTGAGTCTCGAACCAGGTGAAGTCGTTGGCATCATGGGACATAACGGCAGCGGCAAGAGCACCCTTCTGCGAGTGATATCTACTGCCTTGCGTCCTTCAGCCGGCGAGGGCTGGGTCTTCGGGAAGCACCTCGTTCGAGAGGCCGTCGAAGTGCGCCGCCATATCGGATTCCTGGCCCACTCACCGGGGCTTTATGAGGACCTGACCGCAAGAGAGAACCTGATTTTCGCGGCGCGGATGTTCGGTGTCGAAGAATCCGGGATTCTCCCTGCGCTCGAACGCGTGGGCTTGAGCCAGGGGCGCGACGAGCGCGTGCGCGGTTTTTCGGCCGGCATGCAACGCCGATTGGCCCTGGCCCGGATGATCCTCGGCGCGCCTGGCCTGCTGCTGCTGGACGAGCCGTACAACAACTTCGATCCGCAGGGCATCGAACTGGTCAACGAAGTCATCCAGGACGCGCGACGTGGCGGTGGCTCAGCGCTGGTGGTGCTGCATGACCGCCGACAGGGAGAGCGCGTCCTCGATCGCATCGTGGAACTCAATCGAGGCGCTGTGATCGGAGTCAGTGCCGGAACTCCGCTGACCCTCGTGTCCGTTGGTGGGTCGCACTGATGGCATTCAGCCAGGACCTGCGCCGCGTGCGCGCGATCATCTGGAAGGACCTCACCACCGAGCGTCGGTCGAAGGCGGGGTTCAACGCCGTCGCGTTTCTCGGCATCCTGATTCTCCTGCTCTTCGGCTTCGCGCTCGGACCGGATGCCGAAGCGCTTCGCAACGCCGCCGCCGGCGCGCTGTGGCTCGCGATTTTGTTTGCGGGAGTCCTGGCGTTCAACCGGGCCTACCAACTGGAACTCGATGGTGGCGCGCTGGAGCCGCTCCTGCTGTATCCCGCGCCGCGCTGGACGATCTTTGCGGGGAAGTTCGCCGCGAACCTGCTCTTCGTGTTGCTGGTGGAAGTCGTCATCGTGCCGGTGGCCATCGTCCTGTTTCAGGTGCAGTCCCTGGCCGGCTGGGCGCCGGCCGCCGGCGTCATGGTGCTTGGCAGCATCGGTTTCGTCGCGCTTGGCACGTTCTACGCTTCGATGGCGAGTCGCAGTCGCGCGCGCGAGGTGTTGCTCCCGCTGCTGCTGTTCCCCATGCTCGTGCCGGTGCTGCTCGCGTCCGCCGAGGCTTCTTCCGCCTTGCTGGCGGGAAATCCGATGCGGGACGCCGGCGCCTGGATCAAGCTCCTGGTGGCGTTCGACGTGATCTTCGTGGTCGCGTCGTTCCTCGCGTTTGACCACGTGATCGAGGTCTGAAATGAGTCACGCCCTTCCGTTGGATGAGGTAAGCGCGCCGGCCGGAACGGCCGGTGCTCGTTGGCTGGACTGGTTTGGCGTCCTTGCGATCCTGGCGCTGATCGGGGCGCAGCTCCTCGGTGTGCTCACCAGTCCACCGGAGCGCGACATGGGGCACCTGCAGAAGATCCTCTACGTGCACGTGCCGTCGGCCTGGAACGCGTTCGTGGCGTTCTTTGTCGTGGCGATCGCCAGCCTGTTGTACCTGTGGAAGGGCGACGAGCGACACGACCTGCTTGCGGCGTCGGCCGCCGAGTGCGGCACGTTATTCACGGCACTGACGATCGTGCTTGGGTCTATCTGGGGGCGGGCGACTTGGGGCGTGTGGTGGACCTGGGATCCGCGCCTGACATCGACGGCGGTGCTGCTGCTCACCTTCGTCGGCTACCTGGCCCTCCGCTCGTTCGTCGAGGATGCCGACCGCCGCGCCCAGTGGAGCGCGGCGGTCGGACTGCTGGGCGCCCTGAATGTGCCGATCGTGTACATGTCCGTCCGTTGGTGGCGCACGTTACATCAGATGCAGTCGAGTCCCAGCACCGTGGACCCGGAATACGTAATCGGCCTGCGCACCAATGGCATCGCGGTGCTGCTGGTGCTCATATACTTCATCGTCAAGCGGTATCGCGCGGCCCGCATGGAGCGGCTGGCGGAACACCTCGTTGAGCGCGCCGCGCTGGAGGGACGGGATCGTGCCTGACATGAATGGATTCGTGGTCGCCGCCTATGCGATCATGTGGATCGGACTCATTGGCTACGGTGTGCGCCTGCATCGCGTGTTCCGGGAAGCGCGCCGCCGGCTCGATGATGCCTCACGCGAAGGGAGGAACACATGAGCAGCGTCCAGGGTCGCCGGAAATCGGCGCTGGTGGTGGCCGTGGTGATCATCGTCGCGGCGTTCGGCTTCCTGTTGTACGGCGGGATCGACAAGAACGTGGTCTTCTTCCTGACGCCGGAAGAACTGCTGGCGCGCGGGACCTCGGCGTATGACGTCCCCATCCGGTTAGGCGGTCTGGTGGCACCGGGCAGCGTGAAGTGGGATGCCGAAAAACTCGACCTCCGGTTCGTCGTTATGGACAGCGGCGGGCAGTCTGTGAACGTGCACAGCACCGGCGCGCCGCCCCAGATGTTCCGCGACGGCATGGGAGTCGTGGTGGAAGGGCGCTATCGAAAGGATGGCGTCTTCGAGTCGACCAACCTCATGGTCAAGCACTCGAACGAATACCGGAAGCCTGAGCACGGCGGCCGGCCGCAGGAGATGTACAAGTCGCTGCAGAAGGGGGGGGGGGCCGGCACGTGACGCGACTGCTGGGATCTGGATCGCTGCTGGCGGCGTTAGGCGTCGCCATTTACGGCGCACTGGCGCTGCTGGTCGGGGCCCGGCGGCGCCGGGCCGACCTGCTGCGGAGCGGCGAGCTGGCGGTGTACGCGATGTGGGGGCTGGTCTCGGTCGGCACGCTGGCCATGATCTACGCGCTCGTCTCCCACGACTTCAGCGTCAAGTACGTGGCGATGGTCGGGAGTCGCGCGACGCCGCTCTTCTACACCGTCATTTCGCTGTGGGGCGCGCTCGAGGGATCGATCCTGTTCTGGATCTTCGTTCTCTCGTCGCTGTCGGCGCTGGTCACGTACCAGAATCGCAAGCGCGAGGGCACGCTGGTGCCGTATACGGGCGCCGTGCTGATGCTGATCAGCGTCTTCTTCCTGATCCTTCTGGCGGGGCCGGCCAATCCATTCGGGCTCGTATCACCGGTTCCCGCGGACGGGCCAGGGCCCAATCCGCTGCTGCAGAACCACATCCTGATGGCGGTGCATCCACCGCTGCTCTACCTCGGCTACGTGGGCATGTCGGTGCCGTTTGCCTTCGGCATCGGCGCCGTGCTCTCGGGAGAGATCGAACACGATGGGTGGATCCGCCTGACGAGACGATGGACCCTGGTGGCGTGGATGTTCCTGTCCGCCGCCATCATCGCCGGGATGTGGTGGTCGTATGAAGTCCTGGGGTGGGGCGGATACTGGGCGTGGGACCCGGTTGAGAACGCGTCATTCATTCCGTGGCTGACCGCGACCGCGTTTCTCCACTCGGTCATGGTGCAGGAACGTCGTGGCCTGCTGAAACTGTGGAACCTGAACCTGATCGTCTCCACCTTCGCGCTGACGATCCTTGGCACATTCCTCACGCGAAGCGGCGTACTGTCGTCCGTGCACGCCTTCTCCGAAGGGCCGATCGGCCGGTACTTCCTCGGCTTCATCGCGCTGGTGCTCATTGCGTCGTTCGCGCTGGTCGCCGGGAATTCGGAGCGGCTGCGGCCGACTGGCTCCCTCGAGGCGGCGGTGTCACGCGAATCGGTTTTCCTCCTGAACAATCTCTTCCTCTCCGCATTCACGGTCACGGTGCTGGTGGGCACGCTGTTCCCGCTCGTGGCCGAGGCGATCCGCGGCGTCAAGGTCAGTGTGGGTGAGCCGTTCTTCAACCGGATGACCCTCCCGATCTGCGCCGCGCTGCTGTTCCTCATGGGTGTCGGACCGGCGCTGCCCTGGCGGGTCGCGTCGCCGGAGGTGATACGCCGCCAATTGCTGCCGCCGGCGGTGGCGGCGATCGCCGGACTCGTCATCAGCTTCCTGGTGGGAGTGCGGTCGCCATACGCGCTTGCGGCCTTCACGTTCGGCGCCTTCGCGCTCGCGGCCAACGTCCGCGAGTTCATCGACGGGGCCGTGGCGCGGCGGCGAGCCCACGGCGAGGCGGCGCCGGTGGCTCTGGCGCGGCTGATTGGCGGCAACCGGCGCCGGTACGGGGGCTACATCGCGCACCTTGGCGTGCTGACAGTCACGTTAGGCATCGGGGCGTCGTCGACGTTCCGCACCGAACGGGAAGCGACGCTGCGCAAGGGCGAAGTCATGGACGTCGGCCCGTTCACGGTGCGCCTTGACGACGTGTACAGCCGCGAAGAACCGCAGCGGACGGTCCTGGCCGCGGGCGTCACGGTCCTGAAGGGTGGGCGCGAAGTCGGACGGATGGAGCCGCGGATGAACTTCTATCCGACGTCCGACCAGCCGGTCCCCACGCCGACGGTGCGGAGCCGCCCGGCCGGGGACCTGTACATCAACCTGCAGGCGTTCGCGCAGGACGGATCCAACGCCACGCTGCGCGTGATCCGTGAACCACTCGTCCCGTGGATCTGGATCGGCGGGATGATCGTGTGCCTTGGGGCGTTCGTGTCGCTTGGCGCCGGGCGTCGCGAAACGGCTCCTGCTGCTGCCCGTGTGAAGACCGCGGCGAGAACCCGGCCGACGCCCGTGCCCGTCGAGGAGGCCGTCCGATGAACTGGAAGCGAGCCACTGCCGCCACCGGTCTCCTGCTCCCGGTCATTGGATTGCTCGCCTTCGGCCTGACGCGCGATCCAAAGGCCATCGACTCGCCGCTGCCTGGCAAACCAGCGCCCGATTTTTCGTTGCGGGTCTTCGCGACGGGCGAAGGAGACCTGGCACTGCCGGTCGGCGACACCGTGAGTCTCGCCCGGCACCGCGGTGGAATCGTGGTGCTGAATTTCTGGGCGTCCTGGTGCCTGCAGTGCCGGGACGAGCATCTGGACCTCTCGAACGCCGCTCGCGCGTACATAGACCGCGGCGTCCGGTTCTACGGAGTCCTGTACAACGACCAGGAGTCCTTTGGACTCCGATGGATCAACGAGATGGGTGGCCAGGCCTATCCTTCGCTCCTCGATCCAAGAACGCGGACGGCGATCGACTACGGGCTCTACGGTGTGCCAGAGACGTTTCTGGTAACGAGTGACGGTCGCGTCGCCTACAAGCACATCGGCGCGATCAGCGAACGCTTGTTGTCACACAAGCTGGATTCGCTGCTTGCCGCGGGAACTGGCGCCCCGTGATGCGAACGCTGGTGCGACTTGCATTTGCGGCAGCGGCAACAGCGAGCATCCCGTCAGTAGGGACCGCGCAGGGAGATTCTGCGCGGCCAACTGAGCGGCGAGTCGTTTCGCCTGCTCCTGATTCGGCGCTCGAGGCAATGACGACGGCTTTGGCATCGGAACTCCGCTGTCCGGTCTGCCAGGGCAACTCTATCCAGGACTCGCCATCGGAACTCGCACAGCAGATGCGCGATGTCATTCGTGACCAACTGAGATCGGGGAAGACGCCTGACGACGTGAAAGCCTACTTCGTGGGCAAGTACGGCGAGTGGATCCTGCTGTCACCTCGGGCCGAAGGTCTGAACCTCATCGTGTATCTGGTTCCCTTCGCCGTGGTTCTCGTTGGCGGTGCCATCGTCTGGCGCACGGTGCGTCGTTGGACTACTGCGGCGCCCGCCAGCCCGTCCGACAGCAGTCAGCCCGGTCCGTAGAGCGACTGGTTTTTCCTGATCCTGCCTCGGCAAAACCCCTCTGTGTGGGTCGGGCGTTACCTTATTTACCGGCTAACTGCGCGCAGCATTTTTCCAGCACGTCTTATCGTGCGGTTCGACGATGGGATGATTCGGGTAGGGGAAGGTTGCGTCGGAACTGGCGATAAGAGGAGGCGGCATGCAGCGCCTGCAGATGTTGGGGCAGTGGAGGGGTTCAGCGTTGGCAGGGCTGTGTTTCGCGGCCAGCGCGTGTGTCGACGAGAAGATCGTATATCGGGATGGGCCCGCGTTCGTAGCGCCGCCGGCGGCGGCCGCGAACTTCCTTGGCTACCACGACGAGATCACGAACCGCACCACGTGCGGTAACTGTCACGTCACCCAGCAGGGGAAATGGGAGCAGACCGCGCACAGCGACGCGTGGGCGACGCTGCAGGCCAGCAGCGGGGCCGGCGCCTCGTGTGAAGGGTGCCATACGGTCAGCAACAAGGGCAACGCGGTCACCGACGCCAACGTCGGATACACAGCCACGAAGGACAGCCGGTACCACGACGTGCAGTGTGAAAGCTGTCATGGTCCTGGTCTCGATCACGTCACGGCTCCGGCGCGCGGCCAGATGCTCGCCTCCGTCCATGCGGACACCGGCGCGGTCACGAACGGCTGCGCCGAGTGTCATTCAGGGACGCACCACCCGTTCGTGGAAGAGTGGCGGGCTTCGCGGCACGGCCGACCTAACGATCACACGTTCGCGAGCACGGGTGAACCGAATGCATCCTGCAGAGGGTGCCACGTCGGGCAGTACGTTCTTGCCGCGTGGGGCGTGAACACGAACTACGTCGAGAAGACCGGCGCGACGAACCTCGCCAATTCCGAAGGCGTGACGTGCGTCGTCTGTCACGATCCCCACGGTTCAGCGTTCCCGAAGCAACTCCGCTTCGCGGTGGACGCCAAGGACCCCGAGACGAATCTCTGCGCCAAGTGCCACCAACGGCGTTCGACGCCTGACTGGTCGGGGTCGCGCGACTCACCGCATGCGCCGCAAGGTCCGCTGGTTTTTGGCACGGCCGGATGGTGGCCGCCGGGCATCGAGTTTCTGGAGACACAGTCGACGCACGGCACGGAAGCAAACCCGCGCCTGTGCGCGACCTGTCACGTCCAGAGGTACAATGTGACCGATGCAGCTACTGGCCAGTTCCAGGTGACAGTCGTGGGTCACCGGTTCCTGGCGATCCCGTGCGTCGATGCCAATGGGCGGCCGACCGCGGAACAGAAGGACGAGGACGGCAAACGGTTGTGCCAAGTGACATCTGTGTCGTTCAAGGGCTGCGTGAACAGCGGCTGTCACAGCTCGGAAACGACCGCCCGGTCAGCATTCGTCGCGGTGGAGAACGACGTAGCGACGCTGGTGGCTCTGCTCGATGGGATGATCGCCCAGGTCCCGTCCAACCAGTTCGGCGCCGGAAAGGTAACAGTCGGGCGCGGAGCCAAGTTCAATTCGGAGATGGCCAAGATGCCTGGTTCGGAGGTGCACAATCCGTTCATGATCAAGGCGCTGCTCCGCTACAGCGGCGTTGCACTGAATCAGACCTACGGGATTCCGTTGCCACCGGGACTGGCCCCGACGGCTTCGGACGCAAAACGCGTCAGGGTTTCTTCCTCCCATTGATGAACACCTGGACCCGCTAGGTCGGGAGCGGATGGGCCGAATGGCTGGCCCATCCGCTCCGCGT
>DATCIJ010000261.1:0-6348 GCA_036507855.1 Gemmatimonadaceae bacterium
AGCGCGAACAGAATGAGGATAGGGTTGGTCACGAGAACGGGAGCCTGTCAGAAGCCGAGGGCGTGGTCGAAACGATTGCGCAGCGGCTCTCCGTCGAGGTAGCGGCGCAGATTTATACAGAAGAGGTTCGTGATCCGCTCGTTCTCGCGATACGACGTGCTCGCCGAGTGGGGGCAGACGATCACGTTGTCCATCGCCCAGAACGGGCTCTCGGCTGGCAACGGCTCTTGCGCGAAGACGTCGAGCCCCGCGCCCAGCAGGTGACCGGAACGCAGGACGTCGATGAGCGCGGATTCGTCGACCAGCGCGCCCCGTCCGATGTTGATGAAGACAGAGCCGCGCGGCAGCATGGCCAGTTCGCGGGCGCCGATCATCTGCTCGGTTTCCCGGGTGTGTGGCGTGATCAGGACCAGGTTCTGCGCCTGCGGAAGCGCGCGATACAGGTCCGCCGGTCCGTACAGCGTATCGAGGTGCAGGTCCTCCGGGGCAGCGCCCGCCGTCGCGCGCTTCACGCCAACGACGCGCATACCGAACGCCTTCGCGAGCCGCGCTACCTCCCTCCCGACGCGCCCGACACCGACGATGACCAGCGTCTGCCCCTCGAGGTCGGCGCCGGCGAAGCGCTCCCAGTGCCGATCGCGCTGGTCGCGAAGCGCCTGGAGGAGCTTCTTGTGGAAGGCGATCATCACCATCAAGCAGAACTCGGCCAGCGGCTTCGCATGCACGCCGCTCGCCGTCGTGAAGACGGTATCCGGCATCGACTCGGCGTAGCCCATTCGACGGACGTATTCGCCGATGCCGGCGCTGGTCGCCTGGATCCACCGGACCTTCGGCGCCAGCGACGGCAGCTCGCGCGCACTGGATCGGTCGAAGTCGAAGAGGATCTCGGCGCGCGAGAGGAGCGATCGCCAGCGCGCTTCCTGCTCCGGCGTGCGTGTCAACGCGGCGCCGGTGTGGTCGGCGACGTACCGGGGTGGCGCCAGCAGTCCCGGATCGTGGAGCACATCCAGCCGCGCATCCACGCGACGGATGCGCTCCACGTATTCCGGCTCGAGCCAGCTGGCGATCAGGACGGTCCTCTGTATCACGTCGTCGGGTTTGTTGGCGCGTTCAACTTCTTCACAGCCAACAGCGCAGGCGCGAGGAGGGCGAATGAAAACAGCGTAGCGAAGCGTCGTGACATCTCTCGACTTCGCAAGAAACCGGGCGCGTCACGGCATTCAGGGGATGTTGATCGTAACCGCCGGGAACGGCGACAGGCTCGGTGCCAGCTGTGGCTGGCCAAGCGCCTGATAGACGGCCGGGAGCGTGCTGCTGATGACGCGATTGATCGACTCGACCGCGGCGACGAGATCCTGGCGCGCCTCACGGGCGATTCGCATCTGGACATCAGTCGGTCGTGACGTGGATGCCAGGAGCTGGTTCTTGACCTGGCCGAACTGACCCGGCACAGGCGCAATACCACCGGCACCACCGCCACGCCCCGATGGCACCGGTTCACCGGGGGCCGTCACGGCGAACCGCTGGCGCAACGTGCGGAGGTCGCGGTCCAGCGCATCGACCGACGTACGAAGTGCCGGCGGCGGGTTCTGTGCTTGTGTCACGAGCGAGCGCACCGTGGCGAACCGCTCGCTGACCTCGGCGACCTTCTCGCGCATCTGGCCGGCGATCCCCTGGAGCTGATGTACCGCGAGGGACGCATCGTGCCACAGCTTCCGATCGGCATCGGTGATCACGCTGAGCGGGTCGCCGCTGACACTGACGGACTTCGTGCCTGCATCGCGGCCGTCGACGGTGAGCGCGACGCGATAGGTCCCCGGGAGAACGAAGGGCGCGTTCCCACCAGTGCGACCGGCATTCCACAGCAGCGAATCCGGGAGCGGCTGGTGACGAAGGTCCCACTGGACGCGATGCACGCCCGCGGATAGCCCGTCGGCAAACGAGTCGGGGCCAAGCTCGCGCACGACCGTTCCGGATGCATCGGTGATGCGCGCGGTGACACTGCGGGCCGGCGCGCGCAGGTAGTACGTCACCGCCGCGCCCGGCTCGGGGTTTTTCCCCCAGAAGCGCCGGTCGCCCGGGCTGCCGAAGGCCGGGCGGAACGAGCCAGCATTGAAGGATGTCGCCGCCCGCAGGTCGAAAAGGTACGCCGCCGACGCCATGGCCGTCGGCGCCTGCTGGAACGCCGAGATGTCATCCAGGATCCAGACGCTCCGCCCATGCGTCGCCAGGATCATGTCGTTGTCGCGCGGGTGAAGCGTGATCTCGTTGATCGGCACGGTCGGCAGGTTCGCCCTCATGCGCATCCACTGCGCCCCCTTGTTCAGCGAGGCAAAAAGGCCGAACTCCGTGCCGACGTACAGCACGTTGGGGTTCTTCAGGTCCTCGGTAATGGTGCGCACCGCCTGCCCGGCGGGGATGCCGTTGGTGATCGCGCGCCACGTGGCGCCGTAGTCGGTGGTCACGTAGACATACGGCGCGAAGTCGTCCGCGCGGTGGTTGTCGAACGTGACGTACGCCGTGCCCTCCTCGTGCGACGAGGGCGCGACGCGGGAAACCGCGGCTCCCTTCGGTAACCCCGGAAAGCGCGACGTCACGTTGGTCCAGTTCGCCCCGTTGTCTCGCGACACATACACAGTGCCATCGTCGGCGCCGCTGTAGAACACCCCAGCCTTATTCTCCGACTCGGCGAAGCTCACGATGACGCCGAACGTCGAGACGCCGTCGTTGCGCGCGATGGCGATGTCGCGGCCCCGAACGCCCATGATGGTGAGCGTGTCCCGGTCGATCTGCGCGGTCAGGTCCGGGCTGATCGCCTGCCAGGTGTCTCCCCGATCGGTGGACTTGAAGACCCTGTTCGCCGCCACGTACAGCGTGCTGGGGTTGTGTGGCGAGAGCTGCATGGGGGTGTCCCAGTTCCACCGGTACGGGGCTTCGCCTCGCGCCGGCGTTGGACGGATGTTCTTCCGCTCCATCGACAGGCGATCCACCCGGTTCATGTTGCCGCCCTGCGACTCGGCGTACAGCGTACGCGCACTGGTGGGATCAGCCAGGGTGACGAAGCCGTCGCCGGTGCCGATGTTCTGCCAGTCGAAGTTCCCGATGCCGATATCGGCGCGTACGGCGCTGGGACCGAGCCACGACGCGTTGTCCTGCAGGCCGCCCATGACGTGGTACGGCGTCTCCATGTCGAAGCCGACGTGGTAGAACTGCCCGATGTCGATGTTGTCGATGAAGTCCCAATTCTTCCCGCGATCCCACGTCACGTTCACGCCGCCGTCGCACCCCGTGAGCACGTGGTTCGGGTTGGCCGGATCGACCCACAGGGCGTGGTGATCCGAATGCGGCACGTAGTTGGGGACGAACGTTCGCCCGGCGTCGTCGGACATGAAGATCTCGACGCCGAGCATGTAGATGCGGTGATCGTCCGTGGGATCGATGCGCACCTGGCTGAAGTACATCGGCCGCGGGTTGAAGTCGCTGACCTTGTACCAGCTCGCCCCGGCGTTGTCGGATCGATAAAGCCCGGTCTGGGTGCGATGGTCGATCCGGGCGTAGAGCACGTTGGGGTTCTTTCTATAGATGTCGAGCCCGATGCGCCCCTTGTCGCCGGTGGGGATGCCGTCGGTGAGCTTCGTCCAGGTGCGCCCCGCGTCTGAGGACTTCCAGATCGCGCTTCCCGGCCCGCCGCCGTTGAAGCCCCAATTGGTGCGCCGGCGCTGGTACGTGGCCGCGTAGATGACCTTGTTGTTCGACGGATCCATCACCAGTTCGGTGGCCCCGGTGTTCTCGTCCACTTGGAGCACCGGTGTCCAGGTCACGCCGCCGTCAGTGGTCTTGTAGACGCCGCGCTCGCGGTTGGGGCCCCAGAGATGGCCGAGCGCCGCGACGTAGACCACGTCATGATCCACGGGATCGACGACGATGCGGGCGATGTGGTGCGATTCGGTGAGCCCCATGTGCTTCCACGTGTGCCCGCCATCGGTGGACTTGTAGATGCCGCCACCCCACGACCCGCTCTGGCGGTTGTTGTTCTCGCCCGTGCCGACCCAGACGACACCGGCGTCGTTGGAGGCGATGGCCACGTCGCCGATGGAGACCACGTCCTGGTCGTTGAAGAGCGACTCCCAGGTGGTGCCATGGTTCATGGTCTTCCAGAGGCCGCCCGTGGCGGTGGCGACGTAGAAGACCGAGGGGTTGGTCTCGAGGACGGCAAAATCGTCGATCCGGCCGCCCATCGTCGCAGGACCGATGTTGCGGAAGCGAAGGGACTCGAAGGGCGATGCGGCTGACTGGGAGCTTGTCGCCTGCGCGTGGAGCCGGGGTGTGGCGAGCACCGCGATGGCGAGCAGCAAAGCGGCTGAACGCGAGCGAAGCATGTCGATCCTCGATGAGTTGCGGGCCGGACAGACCACCGGACCATCGTTCCTGGTGTCCCGTCCAGTGAGGGAGCGTTGACGGCGGGAACGTACGGCTGCGCGTCGGGGGTGGAAAGAGTACCTCGCTGTCGTCTGCCGACTGCCCGGAGTCAGCCGCTCAACCGGCCTGGTTCTGGGCCGAAGCCGTTCCACGGGTCAAGGCAGAATCGCGCTCGTGTACTCGAATTCCCCTTCGCATGAGCAGCTCGCGAAATCGCCGCTGCTCCCGCAACGGGTCGAGTCCGGGCAGCACACCGGCGAAGACCATCATCTGGTTTCGCTGGCGGTACGATGCATACAGCGAGTCAATGGCGGGGTCCACGTCACCGAGTGCGGTAAGGATCTCCGCCGCGAAGTAGGCTGCCGGGCCGGCGAGTTCTCCGCGACCTTCCAGCTCGGCGAGGATCTGCTTCGCCCGCGTGTGGGGCAGTTCACATCCGTGGGGACAATCAGTTACTGAGTGACCCTGGCGCGCGGCTGCGGAGTAGTTAATCACTCCCAGCCCGCGCGGGTGGGCTCATCGGCACGTCTGGTCCATGTCCATCGAGCACCGTACGTTGGTGCCTCATGGACCGACGCGAAGCACTTCGTAACATGGGCGCCGCCGCTGTCGCGCCGGCGTTTCTCCCTGGAACAACGGGCGAACGCGCCGGCACGAAGGGGCGACTCAAACAGTCAGTCTCGTACTGGCCATACGGCCGCATTCCGCTCGCGGACTTCGCGCGCTCGGCGAAACAGATCGGCCTGGCGGCGATCGATCTCCTGCAGCCGGAGGAGTGGCCGGTTGTCCGGGACGCGGGACTCGTCTGCTCCATGGGGTACCCCTCGAAGCGCCGCGACTTCCTGACGCGCGGCTTCAGCGACGCGGCCAACCATGACCTGCTCGTGGACGAGATCGAGAAGACGCTTCCGCTCGCCGCCGCCGCCGGCGTGCCTAACGTCATCGCCATGTTCGGCAACCGGAATGGCCGCGCCGACGATGAAGGCGCCGCCAACTGCATCGCCGGCCTGTCGCGCGTAAAGGCCAGCGCCGAGCGCCACGGCGTCACCGTCTGCGTGGAGCTGCTCAACAGCAAGGTCGATCACAAGGATTACATGGGCGACACGACCGCGTTCGGAGCGAAGGTTATCCAGGGCGTCGGCTCACCGCGCGTGAAGTTGCTGTATGACATCTACCACATGCAGATCATGGAGGGCGATGTCATTCGCACGATCCGCAACAACATCGCGCACGTCGGCCACTTTCACACCGGCGGCGTGCCGGGACGTAACGAGATCGATGACGGCCAGGAACTGAACTACCGCACGGTGTGCTCGGCGATTGCTGACGCTGGATTCACCGGGTTCCTCGCGCATGAGTTCATTCCGAAACGAGACCCACTCACTTCGTTGGCCGAGGCGGTCAGGATCTGTGACGTCTAGACAGCGCATGTGGGGGACGGGATGCGTGGGAGGATGCTGATATGCACGGGACAAATGGGAACGGCGATTCCCACATCCACCGCGATGATCTGGACGAGGAATTCCCGCTCGGCGACGGCACGGCGGACCTGGACTCGATCGTCGAGTGCCCGTATTGCGGGGAATCGGTCGAGATCACGCTCGATCCCGGGAGCGGATCGGAGCAGGAGTACGTCGAGGATTGCGAGGTCTGCTGCCAGCCGTGGCGCGTCATGGTGCACTACGATGAGGACGGCCACGCCGAGGTCAGCGTGAGTCCGCTCGCCGAGTAGCTGGCGAGTTGATCAAGACCGCCCACGGTTCGATAGTCGCGCCCGCTGCATCCACGACCCACGACCTACGACCGGGATCGGCAGGGCCGCCGCCGCGTATCAGTCCTGGTTTCCCACTCGAGTGATGGAGATGAAACGGTGGCGGTGAATGCAGGCCCGGAAGTTCCAGGTCGCTCGCTCGAAACGGCGTTGCTGAC
>DATCIJ010000262.1:0-17610 GCA_036507855.1 Gemmatimonadaceae bacterium
CCATCAATGGTCTTCACGGGCTGCACGAAGATCTCGCGCTTGCCTCTCTTGATGTCGCCGAACCGCACGAGGCCATCAATCTCGGAGATGGTCGCCGGATCCTTCGGACGCCGAGCCTCGAACAACTCGGCTACCCGCGGCAGACCGCCCGTGATGTCGCGCGTCTTGTACGCCTCACGCGAGATCTTGGCGATCGTTTCGCCGGCATGGATCTCCTGGTCGTCCTCGATGACGAGCTGCGCGCCCACCGGGATAACGAAGTCGCGGACCTTCTTCTCCTTCCCGCCCTTCTTCTGCCAGATCTCGATGTGCGGGTGCAACCGCTTCTCACGATCCTCGGTGATCACGCGCTGCCGCAGGCCGGTGAGCTCGTCCAGCTCCTCGCTCACGGTCTCGTCTTCCACGATGTCGACGAACTTGATGGTCCCTTCGACGTCCGAGATGATCGGGTTCGTGTACGGGTCCCACGTGAAGATCGCCTGGTCGCGCTTCACCTCGTCGCCGTCCTTCACCAGCAGGCTCGCGCCTAACGGCACGGCCAGGCGGGCGCCGACAGCCGCGTTCCGGTCGCCCGAAGTGCGGATGCTCAGCTCGCCCTCATATGAAGTGACGATCTGGTGCCCCTCAGGGTTGGTGACCGTCAGGAGCCGGTCTCCGTATTCAATGATGCCGGCGACCTTCGTCTTCCTCGTCGTCTGCTCCGCGATACGAGCCGCGGTGCCGCCGATGTGGAAGGTGCGGAGCGTGAGCTGCGTGCCCGGCTCGCCGATCGACTGGGCGGCGATGATGCCGACCGCCTCGCCAAGATCGACCATGCCCATGGTGGCCAGGTTGCGGCCGTAGCACATCCGGCATAGCCCGCGCTTTGCCTCGCAGGTGAGCACCGAACGAATGCGAACGGTCTCGATGCCCGACTCCTCGATGGCAAGCGCCGTCTCCTCACTGATCAACTCGCCGGCTTCGGCCAGGACAATCGGCCGGCCAGCCTCGTCACGCACATGCGGGTCCGTGACCTCCTCGCCCGCCACCATGCCGACGATGCGCTCCGATAACGGCTCGATGATGTCCTCTCCTTCCTTCAGCGCGCCGATCTCGAGGCCCTGGATCGTTCCGCAATCCTCCTCGGTGATGACGACGTCCTGCGCCACGTCGACCAGACGTCGCGTCAGGTAGCCGGCGTCGGCGGTCTTGAGCGCCGTGTCGGCCAGACCCTTCCGCGCGCCGTGCGTCGAGATGAAGTACTCCAGCACCGAGAGTCCCTCCCGGAAGTTCGACTTGATCGGGCTCTCGATGATTTCACCGATGCCACCGGTGAGCTTCTTCTGCGGCTTGGCCATGAGGCCGCGCATCCCCGCCAGCTGGCGGATCTGGTCGCGGCTGCCGCGTGAACCCGAGTCGAACATCATGAAGACCGGATTGAACCCGGCGTTCGACTCGCGCATGGTCTTCACCATCGCGTCCGCCACGTCCGAATTGGCGTGCGTCCAGGTGTCGATCACTTTGTTATAGCGTTCACCGTTCGTGATGTTGCCGGTCGCGTAGGCGCGCTGGAAGCGCTCGACCCGCTCCAGTGCTTCCTTCAGGATCGACGTCTTGTCGTCCGGGATGCGCAGGTCCTCGATACCGATCGAGACACCACCGCGCGTCGCGTGGAAGAAGCCGAAATCTTTCAGGCGGTCGAGGAAGTCCACCGTCCCGGCCAACCCGACCGTCCGATAGCTCTCGAAGACGAGCTCTCCGAGCGCTTTCTTCTTCATGTCGCGGTTCTGGAAGCCGAGTACCTCGGGCACGATGGAGTTGAACAGTACGCGGCCCGCGGTGGTGAGCACCCACTTGCTGTCCCCATCCTTGCGCACGTAGTAGCGAACGGGCGTGTGATAGCTCGCCCGTCCGGCCTGCAGTGCCATCTCCACTTCAGCCGACGACGTGTACGACTTGACCGTCGACATCAGCTTCGAGTCCTTGCCATACTTGTCGAAGTCCATCGGGGCCTTGGTCGCGAAGTAGCAGCCGAGCACGATGTCCTGCGACGGCTCGGCCACCGGACGGCCGTCCGACGGCTTGAGGATGTTGTTCGACGACAGCATGAGCAGCCGGCACTCGAGCTGTGACTCGAACGACAGCGGCACGTGCACAGCCATCTGGTCGCCGTCGAAGTCGGCGTTGAACGCCGCGCAGACGAGCGGGTGGATTCGAATGGCCTTGCCTTCCACCAGCACGGGCTCGAAGGCCTGTATGCCTAGTCTATGGAGCGTGGGGGCACGATTCAGGAGCACGGGATGATCGCGGATGATCTCCTCGAGGATCTCATAGACCTCGGGCGACTCGCGCTCCACGATCTTCTTGGCGCGCTTCACCGTCTCGGCGATGCCCTTCTCGACCAGCTTATGGATGATGAACGGCTTGAACAGCTCGAGCGCCATGAGTTTTGGCAGGCCGCACTGGTGCAGCTTGAGCTCCGGGCCCACGACGATGACCGAACGTCCCGAGTAGTCCACACGCTTGCCAAGCAGGTTCTGGCGGAACCGGCCCTGCTTGCCCTTGAGCATGTCGGAGAGCGACTTGAGCGGACGCTTGCCGCGGCCGCGAATCGCCTTGGAGCGACGCCCGTTGTCGAACAGCGCGTCCACCGCCTCCTGCAGCATGCGCTTCTCGTTGCGGAGAATGACTTCCGGCGCGCGGTGCAGGATGAGCTTCTGGAGACGGTTGTTCCTGTTGATGACGCGGCGGTACAGGTCGTTCAGGTCGGACGTCGCGAAGCGTCCTCCGTCGAGCGGCACGAGCGGCCGCAGGTCGGGCGGGATGACCGGCACGACGTCCATGATCATCCACTCGGGCCGGTTCCGAACCATGGCCGCGTCACCCGAGTTCCGGAATGCATCGATGATCTTGAGCCGCTTGAGCTGCTGCTTCTTGCGGTGCTGCGATGATTCGACCGCCACCGCCGCGCGCAGGTCCTCGGCGAGCTTGTCGACATCGAGCTTCTTCAGCAGCTCGCGCACGGCGGGCGCGCCGATGTCCGCATGGAACGTCGTGTCGCCCTCCTCGCGCGCCTTCTGCTTGAGGTTCAGGAACTCGTCCTCGTCGAGCATCTGGTTCACCCGCACTTCCTGGGCGCCCGGCTCGATGACGACGTAGTTGGAGTAGTAGATGACCTTCTCGAGATCACGAAGCGTGAGGTCGAGCAGGTTGCCCATCGGACTGGGCAGGGTCTTGAAGAACCAGATGTGCGCGACCGGCACGGCGAGCTCGATGTGTCCCATGCGCTCGCGGCGCACCTTGGACAGCGTGACCTCGACGCCGCAGCGGTCGCAGATGACGCCGCGGTACCGGATCCGCTTGTACTTGCCACAGTGGCACTCCCAGTCCTTCACCGGGCCGAAGATCCGCTCGCAGAACAGGCCATCCTTCTCCGGCTTGAACGAGCGGTAGTTGATGGTCTCGGGTTTGGTCACCTCGCCCCACGACCACCAGGTGCGGAGCCCCTGCATTTCGAGGCGTTCCCGCTCCTTGGCGTCGCGAGGCCCGCGGATCTCCTCGGGGGAGGCGATCCGGACCTGGATGAAGTCGAACGCTGACGCGCGCTGCTCGCGCGCACTCCTGAAGTCGATCATCGATTACTCCTCGCCATCGCGGCCGAAGGTGGGCACGGCGCCGTGGCCGTCCTTCGTGTCCATGCGCACATGAATGCCTAACGCCTGCAGCTCCTTCACCAGCACGTTGAACGACTCCGGGATTCCCGGTTCGGGCAGGTTCTGGCCTTTGACAATGGCCTCGTAGACCCGGCTCCGGCCATTCACGTCATCCGACTTCACCGTCAGGATTTCCTGCAACGTGTGGGCAGCGCCGTACGCCTCCAGCGCCCACACTTCCATTTCCCCGAAGCGCTGGCCGCCGAACTGTGCCTTGCCCGCCAGCGGCTGCTGGGTGACCAGGGAGTACGGCCCGATGCTCCGGGCGTGGATCTTGTCGTCAACCAGGTGCGAGAGCTTGAGCATGTAGATCTCACCCACCGTGATCGGGAACGCGAACGACTCACCGGAGCGGCCGTCGCGCAGGTGCATCTTGCCGCCCGGCGTGATGCCCGCCATCCGCAGCAGCTCGCTGGCCGCCGCGTCGACGTCCGCCTCCGACTTCCTGCCCAGCATGCTCGCCAGCGCCGACAGCTCGAGATCCTCCAGCACTTCGGTCGGCGTCCGGCCCAGCCGTTTCTCCAGTTGCCGGCTCGTCGCCTTGGCCTCGGCGCGACGCGTGGCGCCGAGTAACTCGTCGTCGGACATGGCCGTGTGCATCGCGGCCTGGTTCTGCAGTTCCTTTTCTTCGCGCTCGCCCATTTCGCGGGCTGCCTGCGACAGGAAGTCGCGTACGCGATTGAAGATGTCCTTCGTTTCGGCCGACATGTTACGGCCGCCAAGCTCGCTGAGCTTTGCGTCGTCCATGAGAACGACCTTCGCACTGTCGCCCCCCACGTCGGCGCTGATCGTCCGGACGTCGTCGTTGCTGATGTTGAGCGGCGCGTTATGCAGGTTCAGCGTCTCGCGCGCCCAGGTGAGTCCGGCCAGCTTGAGCACGAGACCGATCTCGTGCTCATTCGCGCCCGAGAACGTGGGCGTCTTGGCGTAGAAGCCGAGGATCTTGGCGGCCCACCCGAGGTGGGTCTCCAGGATCTGGCCGACGTTCATACGGCTCGGCACGCCTAACGGATTGAGCACGATGTCCACCGGACGGCCGTCGGGGAGGAACGGCATGTCCTCCTCCGGCACCACCCGGGCCACGATGCCCTTGTTGCCGTGTCGCCCGGCCATCTTGTCGCCGACCGAGACCTTGCGCTTCTCGGCCAGGTAGACCTTCACGAGCTGGATGACCCCAGGCGGCAACTCGTCAGGCTGGAGGATCCGGTCGATTCGTTCCTCGGCCCGTTCCTCGAGGCGAGCCTTCTCCTCGTTGGCCAGGTCGATGATGGTGCGGATGCGGTCGTTGGCCTTCCGGTTCTCGACGCGGAACGTCTTCAGGTCGACCTGCGCGAACCGCAGGTCGGTGAGGACTTCTTTCGTCAGCTTCGTCCCGGTGGGAATCGCTTCCTCAACCGTGCCCGCCCTCAACGCGAGGGCGACAGTCTCGCCTTCAAGAATTTCGCGCAGTTCATCGTCGCGCACTTCGTTGACGCGGACCTTCTCCTCACCCTCGAGCCGGCGCACTTCGCCGATCCGCTCGCCGCGGTCCTTCTCGACGACCTGGTCCTCGATGCGCGAGAAGATCTTCACGTCGATGACCACGCCTTCCATGCCCGGCGAGACCTTCAGCGACGAGTCCTTCACATCCTTGGCCTTCTCGCCGAAGATGGCGGTGAGGAGCTTCTCTTCCGGAGACAGCTCCGTCTCGCCCTTCGGCGTGATCTTGCCGACGAGGATGTCGCCCGGCTTCACGTGGGCGCCAATGCGCACGATGCCGCGCTCGTCGAGGTCCACCAGCGACTCCTCGGCCACGTTCGGAATCTCGCGCGTGATTTCCTCCTGCCCGCGCTTGGTGTCGCGAACGTGGAGCTCGAGTTCCTGGATGTGGATCGACGAATACACGTCGTCCTTGACCAATCGTTCTGAAAGAACGATTGCGTCTTCAAAATTGTGGCCGTACCACGGCATGAAGGCCACGGTCACGTTGGCGCCCAGCGCCAGCTGACCCATCTCTGTGCCGGCACCGTCAGCCAGCACCTCGCCCGCCTTCACTTTCTGGCCCAGCCGGACGATCGGGCGCTGGTTGATCGCCGTGTCCTGGTTGGTACGCCAGTACTTCTTGATCCGGTACCGGTCCTGCGCCGTGAGGCGGGCCAGCGGACGGTCGTCGTCCTTCTTCCCGCGCTCGTGCCCGGCGTCGACGATGATCTCGTCGGCCGTGACGCGCGTGACCACACCGGCCCGGAGCGCGATGACGCAGGCGCCCGAGTCGCGAGCCACCTTCTCTTCCAGGCCCGTGCCTACCAGCGGCGTGCGGGGCAGGAGCAACGGCACCGCCTGACGCTGCATGTTCGAGCCCATCAGCGCGCGGTTGGCGTCGTCGTGCTCGAGGAACGGAATGAGCGCCGCGGCGATCGACACGAGCTGCTCGGGCGCCACGTCCATGTAGTCGATGCGCGTGGGCGCCGTGAGCGGGAAGTCGCCTCTCTGTCGGCACAGGACCAAATCGTCCGCAAACGTCCCGTCGGGATTCAACTTGGCGTTCGCCTGCGCGATGACCGCCTCCTCTTCCTTGTTGGCGTCCAGCCAGGCGACGTCGTTCGTCACCTTGCCGTTGCGAACCACGCGATACGGCGTCTCGACGAAGCCCAGGTCGTTGACGCGCGCGTAGCACGCCAGCGACGTGATGAGGCCGATGTTCGGACCTTCCGGCGTCTCGATGGGGCACATGCGGCCGTACTGCGAGTAGTGCACGTCGCGCACCTCGAACCCGGCGCGCTCACGCGTGAGGCCGCCCGGACCTAACGCGGACAGGCGACGCTTGTGCGTCAGCTCGGCCAGCGGGTTGGTCTGGTCCATGAACTGCGAGAGCTGCGACGACCCGAAGAACGCCTGGATGACCGCGCTCACCGTCCTCGCGTTCACGAGGTCGTCGAGTGAGATCTTCTCGGGATCGGTGTTGATCGACATACGCTCCTTCACCAGGCGCGCCATGCGCGACAGGCCAACCGAGAACTGGTTCGCGATCAGCTCGCCGACCGAGCGGATGCGCCGGTTGCCAAGGTGGTCGATGTCGTCCACGTGGCCGCGTCCCTCATGGAGCTCCACGAGGTAGCGCAGGATCGCGATGAAATCGTCCTTGGTGAGGACCGTCGTGCCCGGGTCGGTGTTGAGCGCCAGCCGCTGGTTGATCTTGTACCGGCCGACGCGGCCCAGGTCGTAGCGCTTGGGCGAAAAGAACAGTCGCTCCAGCGCCTGCTTGGCCGTTTCCTTGTTCGGCGCGTCACCCGGACGGAGCAGGCCGTAGATCGAGCGCAGCGCGTGTGTCTCGCCCGCCTCGATCAGCTTCTTCGTCTGCTCGGCAATGGTGTCGTCGACCTTGAGCCACTTCTTGCGCTCCTCGGGCGACCAGTTGTTGGTGTTGGTCGGGTCCTTGGCCAGCGTGTTCTTGATGAGCGTGGACTCGGCGCGCCCTGACGGCACGAAGACCGAGACCTTGAGGACCTCCGCCTTCCGCAGGCGCTTGATGAGCGTTTCCTTGAGCGCCTGCCCCGCCTCGGCCAGAACCTCACCGGTCCCGGGGTCGATCACGTCGCGCGACAGCACGCGCGCCTGCGGGCGCTCGCTGCGCTCGATGGCTTCGAGCTCGTCACGGACGTCCGCCGTCATGTACGACGCGAAGACCTTGATCTGCTTGATGCCCAGCCGCGTCAGGCGGTTGAGCACTTCCTCGGTCAGCTCGTCGCCTTCGCGCACCAGCAGGTCCGCCGCGGCGCGTTCGGCCGCCAGCTTGGCCTTCTTGGTCTTGGCCTTGGGGGCGTCGGGGTCGGCCGCCTCACCGGCGAGCGTGATGTCCTCGGCGATCACCGCACCCACGACTTCGCGCTGGTCGATACGGCTCTCGCGCTTTCGCGTGAGGTCCAGGTCACGGACGCCGAAGAACAGGCGCAGGATGTCGCTGTTCCCGGCATAGCCAAAGGCGCGCAGAAGCGCCGTGGCCGGGAACTTCTTCTTCTTGTCGATGTGCACGTAGATCACGTCGTGGATGTCCACCGTGAACTCGACCCACGACCCGCGGAACGGGATGATGCGCGACGAGATCAGGCGCTGCCCGTTCGGGTGCGTCGACTCCTCGAACACGACGCCTGGCGAGCGATGGAGCTGGCTCACGATGACGCGTTCGGCGCCGTTGATCACGAAGGTGCCCAGCTCGGTGAGCAGTGGCAGCTCGCCGAGGTAGACCTCCTTCTGGATGATGTTGCGCGGGCGCTTGAGACCGTTGACGTCTTCATTGATGACCAGCTGCAGCGTCGCCTTGAGCGGCGCCGAGTAGGTCATGTCGCGCTCGATGCACTCTTCCACGGAGTACTTCGGCTCGCCGAGCACGTAGCTGACGAATTCGAGCGAGAAATTCTCGTGGACGTCGCTGATCGGGAACAGTTCCCTGAAGACCCGTTCCAGTCCGACATCCTCGGTGTGGTGCGCCGCGGCGTCTTTCTGGAGGAGCGACTGGAACGCCCTCGTCTGGATGTCGAGGAGGTGGGGCATTCCCATCCCCTCATCGAGCTTCGTGAACGTGATCTGTTTCGTATCAGGCATGATTCACCCGCGGGCAGGCGAAAACGCCACGAGTCCCCTGGGCGAGGAGTGCCCGGGGAGTGGCGAGTGGGAACGACTATTGTTGTGGCTGAATTGAGTCACGATGGGCGTCGGTGAAGGAGAAACGGTGACTGGTGACTCGTGACTCGTGACTCGGCACTGCGAGGATCGCGGGTATGCCGAGTCACGAATCACGAATCACGAATCACTATTTCACCTCCACCGTCGCGCCGGCTGCCTCGAGCTTCGACCTGACCTGGGCTGCCTCGTCCTTCGACACGCCCGTCTTCACATCCTTGGGCGCGCCGTCCACGAGATCCTTCGCTTCCTTCAGACCCAGTCCGGTGAGTTCGCGAACGACCTTGATCGCCTGGATCTTCTGGGCGCCGGCCGCGATCAGGGTAACGGTGAATTCAGTCTGCTCCTCTACCGCGGGAGCCGCCGGCGCTCCACCGCCCGCGGCACCGGCCGCGGCCACTGCGATGGTCACGTTGAACTTCGACTTGAAGGCCTCGGTCAGCTCGACGAGCTCCGTGACCTTCATGCCGCCGATCGCTTCGAGGATGTCGTCCTTACTCAGGGTCGCGTTTGCCATTGTCCGTTGTCTCCATGACGTGCCCAGGCGATGCTGGGATTGTTCGTACACAATTCCAAAGGCGATCCAGAACGCCGGCTCCACTCACCCTGCGGTGAGCCGCCGACGCTCCCGCCTGGGGCCCTACGCGTTCTCCAACTGTTCTTTCCTCGCGTCCAGCGCGAGCGCGAACACCATCAGCACACCGTTCATTGCGCCGGCCAGGAGCCCGAGCGCAGCTTCGCGCGTTGGCAGCGTGGCGAGCTTCTTCACTTCGGCTTCGGTCACGGCGGCGCCCTCGACGAGCCCGCCCTTTACCGACGGCCGTTGTTCATTCTCCTTCGCGAAGTCGACGAGCACCTTGGCGGCCGCCACCGGGTCGCGAGACACGACGACGCCCGTCGGCCCCTTGAGCTTGCCGCCCGTCAGGCCACTCTCATTGACCGCCCGCAACGCGAGCGTGTTCTTGATCACCACGTATTCGACACCGGCCCGGCGCAGTCGGCGCCGCAGCTCGGTCATCCGCTTCACGTTCAGTCCCGTGAAGTCGGTGAAGTAGAGCGCGGTGGCGCCGTCGATCTTGCCCTTCAGCTCCGATACGAGCTGTTCCTTCTCGCTTTTCTTCATGGCTCGTTACCGGTAGAGGGTGGGATCGACACGAACGCCCGGTCCCATGGTGCTGGAGACCGATACGTTCCGGACGTAGACGCCCTTGGACGATGCCGGCTTCGACCGGACGATCTGGTCCATGAAGGCGCCGAAATTCGTTTCGAGCGAGTCGAGCGCGAACGAGACCTTGCCGATCGCGGCGTGCACGTTGCCCGCCTTGTCGACGCGAAACTCGATCTTGCCAGCCTTTGATTCACGCACGGCGCGCCCGACGTCCATCGTGACCGTGCCCGCCTTCGGATTCGGCATCAGTCCGCGGGGACCGAGCACGCGTCCAAGCTGGCCGACCTGACCCATCTGGTCCGGCGTAGCGATCATGATGTCAAAGTCGAGCCATCCGTCCTTGATCTTCTGCAGGAACTCGTTGCCGACGAAGTCAGCGCCGGCTTCCTGCGCGTCGCGCGCCTTTTCGCCGGCGGCGATGACGAGCACGCGGACGGTCTTGCCGGTGCCGGCCGGCAGCACCACGGTGCCGCGAACGATCTGGTCCGCATGGCGCGGATCGACGCCCAGCCGCACCGCGACTTCCACCGTCTCGTCGAACTTGGCGTATGCGTTGCCCTTCACGATCTCCAGCGCCTGCTTGGGCGCGTAGCTGCTGACGATGTCACGCGTCTCGGCCGCCTTGCGGTACTTCTTGCCATGGGTGCGCATTATTCCGCCACCTCCACTCCCATCGAGCGCGCGGCGCCCGCCACCATTGCCATGGCGGATTCGATCGAGTCGCAGTTCAGGTCGGGCATCTTCACTTCGGCGATCTTCCTGACCTGTGCCTTGGTGAGCTTGCCAACCTTCACGCGATTCGGCTGACCCGAACCTTTCTCCAGTCCCAGTTCCTTCTTGATCAGGATGGCCGCCGGCGGCGTCTTGAGGATGAAGGTGAACGACTTGTCGGCGAAGATCGTGATCTCGACCGGCAGGATGAGGCCATCCTGGGCTTGCGTGCGGGAGTTGAACTCCTTGCAGAACGCCATGATGTTGATGCCCTGGGGGCCTAACGCGGTCCCCACGGGTGGAGCAGGATTCGCACGCCCAGCGGGAATCTGGAGCTTGACGAATCCAACGACTTTCTTGGCCATGTGATCTCCTCTGCGTAACGCAGCAGGCGAGGAGAAGGATTTCAGCGATCCGAGGAGCGAAACGGAAAACGGGTCGCGGGTCGCGGGCTGCGGGTCGGAGTGGTTGTTCACCACCCGTCACCCGTCACCCGTCACCCGTTCTTTTTTCACGTCCCGCAGTCGCCGTCATCCAGACCCGGCCCTGCGCCAGTGACTCCCACGGTTTGATTAGCGTCGTTGTGGTATCCGACGGTGCGCTCCTCGCCGCTCAGCGGCCGCCCCGCGCAAGGGCATTCAACAGATGCAGCGACCAGAAGAACTGCAGCGATCAGCGATCAGGAACGCACCAGCTGGTCGCTGTTCCCTAGTAGCCCTTCAACTGCAGGTAATCCAACTCCACTGACGTCGGTCGTCCAAACAGGCTCACGCTCACGCGCACCTTGCCCTTGTCCGGGACGACTTCTTCCACCGTGCCATTGAAGTCCGTGAACGGGCCCTCGGTGATCGTCACCGCCTGCCCGGTCATGAACGGGATTTCTTCCTTCGGCGCCTCCGGCTCCACTTCCTCGGCGATGCCTAACAAGCGATTGACTTCGTCCTGCCTCAGGGCCATGGGCTCCACGCCGACCGGGGCGTGCCCGCCGCCGTGGTGGAGGAACTTGATCACGCCCTGGATGCTGTTGATGACGTGGGCTGTCTCCTGGTTCCACACCATCTCCACCAGCACGTAGCCCGGGAAGAGCTTCCGCTCCACCGTCACCTTCTTGCCGTTCTTGACCTCCACGACTTCCTGCGTCGGCATCAGCGCCTGGCGGATCAGGCGCGCATCCGCCGGCGCCGGGTCGGCCTCGATGCGTCGCGAGATCAGCGACCGCACCTTCTTCTCATGACCCGCCGTTGTCTGGATGGCATACCAGTGATGATCCACCGGCTCAGCCCCCGATGAGCGAGGGAAGGCCGCGCACGAAGATGGCCTGGAAGACCACGTCCATCAGCGCGATGACCGCGCCGATGAACAGCGAGAGCACAATCACGCCGATCGACAGCTGGCGCACCTGCTGCATGTCCGGCCACGTCACCTTCTTCATCTCCGCGACCACCTCCTGGTAGAAGGTGATCAAGCGCTGAAGAGTGTTGGGCCGTGTGACGACTTCAGTAGCCACGGTTACTTGGTTTCCTTGTGAACGACGTGCTTGTTGCAGCGCGGGCAGTACTTCTTCCACTCGACGCGCTCGGGATGCACGCGACGGTTCTTCGTGGTGAAGTAGTTGCGGTTTTTACAGTCGTTGCAGGCGAGAATGATCTTGTCTCTGGGCATTGCTTCGCAGATTTGAGATTTGAGACGGGGGAATCGAGATGGACGATCTCCCATCTCCCATCTCCCATCTCACATCTGTACTTCAGAGCTCGCGATCGGGATTGAACCGATGACCTCACCCTTACCAAGGGTGTGCTCTACCGACTGAGCTACGCGAGCGGACGTTCATCGATAGAGCGGGAGACGGGGCTCGAACCCGCGACATCGAGCTTGGAAGGCTCGCGCTCTACCAACTGAGCTACTCCCGCGATCACTTCGTGTCCCGCTTGTCACCAGCCACGCCACCCATCGTTGCCGCCTGATGAGTGAAGGTCCGCCACCATGGTGGGGGAAGGATTCGAACCTTCGAAGGCGTAAGCCGGCAGATTTACAGTCTGCTCCCGTTGGCCGCTTGGGTACCCCACCGCGATCACGCGCTTCGCTGACGCCGACTCCCCGTCACAAGAGCTGACGGCGAGAGTCGAACTCGCAACCGCCTGATTACAAATCAGGTGCTCTGCCAGTTGAGCTACGTCAGCACCCAGCCAATCGCGCGAGCCAGACATGATAGCGGGGCCGTGAAAGAGTGTCAACCTTTTGACCTGCAAACAGTTCCGAGCTCCGAGGTCAGAGTCCGAGGGGTGCGCATCGAGACCCCTGAGCCGCTTCACTCCGGCCTCGGACCTCGGACTTCCGACCTATTGGTACCGCTCGAGGATCGTCCCATTCGCCGTGTCCTTGACCGCGAACCCACACGCCTCGACTTCCACCCTGATCGCATCGGACGCCGCAAAGTCGCGGTTCTGTCTTGCAGTGATCCGGTCGCGAAGTTTTCCCACCCCCCACCGCACCTGCTCCAGATCCTTCTCGCTAAGGCCCAACGCGGCAACAGGTTCCGGTTCCACTTTGGCCGCCGAGACGACAAATCGGAGCGCTCGCGGCTCCAGGTCGAGGACCTTCATCATCAGGCCGAAAACCTCGCGGGCGCGCTCGAGCATCGCTTGATCGGACCCCTTACGGTCCAGCTCGGCATTCGCCCTTCCGATGAACGTGAAGAGAGCAGCCACCGCCTCCGGCGCGTTCAGATCCGCATCCAACGCGGTCTTGAACTCCAGTTCCGCCGTCTCCGCCGCGGCCCCCAGCTCCCGAGTTCCGCCCTTGGCCTCAGCCAACCGATGGGCGAACTCGCCGATCCGGGCCACCGCTTCTATGGAAGCCTCGAGGGCCGCCCCGGACAGGTTGATCTGCTTCCGGTAGTGCGTGGAGTACACGAAGTGCCTCAGCGCGGCCGCCGAGATTCCCTTCTCCCTCAGGTCCGAGACCGTCGAAACGTTGCCGATCCGCTTCGACATCTTCGTCCCGTCGACCTGCAGGAACTCTCCATGGCACCAGAAGCGCGAGAACGGCGCGCCGGTCGCCGCCTCCGACTGCGCGATCTCGTCCTCATGGTGAGGGAAGACGAGATCGACTCCGCCGCAGTGCAGGTCGAGGGTCTCACCCAGGTACTTCATGGCCATCGCCGAGCATTCGAGATGCCAGCCGGGCCGCCCGCGGCCGAATGGAGCGTCCCAGACGGCGCCGGTCGCCTCGTCCTCCGGCTTGGCAGCCTTCCATAACGCGAAGTCCTGCGCGTTCTCCTTCGTGTAGTCGTCCTGCGCCACGCGCGCGCCCGACTTGATCTCGCGCTTGTCCAGTCGTGACAGACGCCCGTAGCCCTCGAAGCGATCGATGGCGAAGTAGACCGAGCCGTCGTCCGCTTTGTACGCGATCCCCGTCGCGAGCAGCTTCTCCACGAGCGCGATCATCTCCGGGATGTGGCCGGTCGCCGTGGGATACACCTCGGCATCCTCGATGCGCAGGTACTTCCGATCCTGATGGAAGATTTCGACAATCGGATCGGTCACCTGCGTGATCGTCTTTCCCTGCTCGTATGCCCGCTTGATGATCTTGTCGTCCACGTCCGTCAGGTTCATCACCTGCATGACGTTCCAACCGTGCAGCCGCAGCACGCGACGCAGAAGGTCCTCGAACAGAAACGAGCGGAAGTTTCCTATGTGCGCCGGGTTGTAGACGGTCGGACCGCACGCGTACATGCGGACCGTGCGCCCGTCAGCCGGAGCGAACGGTTCGATCGACCTCGTGAGCGTGTTGTAAAGTCGGAGGGTCATTCTCGTCGGAGTCCGACCTCAAACCGCGGCCTGGTGCGTCATATCGCGAAGGACGTCCACCGAATATCCGGCGATGACGGCAGCGTCGGGAGCGGGCACGCGCAACACCAGGAGGCGGTCGCCGGCGTGACGCCGGAAGCTCTGCCCCTCGTAGAGCCGGTGAATCACGATTCGGCGGATGAGCACCATCACCACCGCCGCCATGGGTACCGCTACGATGACGCCAAACACTCCGAACAGCTTCGCCACGATGAGCACGGCCATCATGCTCAGCACCGGAGGGATCTCCACGCGCTTCGCCGTGATCAGCGGCAGCACCAGGTTCCCTTCAATGATGTGCACGATGACGCCGAGCATTACGACGAGCAGGAAGTGCCCGCCCGGGCCGATACCCGCGAAACCATCGCCGCCCAGCACGAACAGCGCGGGTAGCAGCGTTCCAATCAGCGTGCCGAAGAACGGCACGATGACCACGGAGCCGACGAAGATCCCGAACGTCAGCCAATAGGGGACGCGGAGGATGTAGAGACCGAGCGCCGTCAGCGCCGCCAGCACGGTCATCGCCAGCAGCTGCGCCGTGATCCACGCCTTGAGCGTGGTGCCGATGTCCCGCATGACATCGCGGACGGTGTCGCGCTGCGTTGGAGGGAACAGGGCGATGAGCCACTCCCGGTACAGTCCTGGATACAGCGCCATGTAAATCCCCATGACCAGGATCGACACGACATTCACAATCTGGTGGCCGATGTTCAGCACCGTGGGGACGGCTCTCGAAGCAAAGCCCTGAACCTGCGAGACGATCGCGTTCACCAGCTCCGTCTGTGGGGTCGCGCCTCCCCCCAGCATGGGGAAGCGTCCCGTGAGCCGCTCGAGCCAGGATTGCCAGGCGCGGACGTAATCCGGCAGGACTCCCAAGAGCTGCTGCGTCTGCGCAACCACGGGCGGGACCAGCAGCGATCCGAGTCCGTACACAGCGCCGAGCGTCAGGAAAATCGCGGCGGTGAACGCCAGCGCACGCGGTACCGGCAGTCGCGCTACCAGGAAGTCGGTAACGGAGCCGAGGTAGAGCGAGACGAGGACGGCGATGAACAGCAGCAGCAGTACTTCGGCGACCGAATAGAACAGCCAGATCAGCAGGACGGTCGTGACCGTGGCCCCGAGAACGGGGCCAAATCGGAACCGCGGCTCAGCGACGGCGGGCGCGCTCAACCGCGCGGCTTCTCGTCGTGGACCTCCTCGACCTCGGCGTGGATCTCCTCAGCATCGTTGGCGCCCGCCCCCAGCTTCTTCTGGTCGGGCGCGCTCGGTGCGGGAAGGATCCCCATCTTCTGCTTGAGCGCCATGAGCTGGGCGTCGGCGCTGGCAGAGCCGTGCGCCTTCTCCAGCGCCTTGAAGTCACGCTGCAGCCGGTCGCCGGAGAACTCCTCGTCGATCTCGACGCTGGCTTTGATCATGCGCTCGTTGCTGGCGATCTTCTCCTCCATCCGGGCGAAGGCCTCGAAGGCCGACTTCTCCGACATCGAGGACATCGTCTCGGAGATGCGCTTCTGGGCCTGAGCGCGCCGCTGCCGGGCGAGGAGCAGATTCTTCTTCCGCTTTGCCTCCTCGATCTTGTCGTTGAGGTCGCGGAGTGACGCCTTGAGCTTCTCGGTCTCGGACTGGTGGGCCTGCCACGTGAGATCGAGCTGCTGGGCGTGCGTGAGGTGCTCACCGTGCCTGACGAGCGCTGCCTTCGCCAGGTCGTCATGATTCTGGCGGACGGCCAGCTCGGCCTTGGCCATCCAGTCCTGCGCCTGTTTGGCTTCGTCGTCGGTCTGGTCGCGCAGTCGTTTTTCGTCGGCAATGGCGGCGGCCACCTGCTGCTTGGCCTTCACCAGCTGGTCGCGCATGTCGACGATGATCTGGTTGAGCATCTTCTCCGGGTTTTCCGCGGAGGAGATCAGATCATTGATGTTCGACTTGATCAGGGTGGCCAGGCGGTCAAAGAGTCCCATACCTAACTATCCTCGCGGAACGTGGCCAGCTCGCGGACGTGCGTGGCGAGCGCCAGCGTCATGCTTTCGTAGCTGGATTGGAATTCCTCGTAGTCGAGGTGCTCGAGTTCGAGCGCCTCGGTGAGGACGATGGACTCGTTGGAAATGCCGTACGACCCGTGAACCAGGTCGCTGGCGTTGAGCTCGAGCAGGCGGCGGTTGAGGTCGGCGCTGCGGCCATTGGTGGCCGGCAGGTCCATCACCTTCACGCGCAGCACGACGACCGGCGGGTTGTGGTGGACGATGAAGTCGAGGTCGAGCGCCCCGCCGGGGCGGACCGCCCAGAGCCCCGGCTCTATCTCGCGGTAGGTCGCCCCTTCGGACGCCAGCCGGTCGAGGAATCCCTCGATGTCGTCGCGCGTGATCATCTGCAATCCTGTGATCTGGGTTCTCACCGACTTACGGCGGCGGAGAGGGCCATGTTTCGGACTAGGAACCCGGGCGCCACTTCCTCGATGCCAGGATCCTTGTCCTGCCCCCAAACCGCTCGTCTGGGCGGAAGATAAGCGGCCCGCTGTGATTGGCGAGATGCCGCACCTCCCTGGCCAGGAGCCGGGGCCGTTGACTCAGCGCAGCACTTTGGCCAGATGGGCTCCAGTGAAGGATTCCCGCCGGCGTGCGACCTGCTCCGGCGTCCCGGCCGCCACCACCTCCCCGCCGCGGTTCCCACCCTCGGGACCGAGGTCGACGATCCAGTCGGCGGTCTTGATCACGTCGAGATTGTGCTCGATCACCAGAACCGTGTTGCCGCGATCGACCAGACGATGCAGCACGTTCAGCAGCAGGCGAACGTCCTCGAAGTGGAGACCCGTGGTCGGCTCGTCGAGGATGTAGAGCGTACGCCCGGTGTCGCGCCGTGATAGCTCGGTCGCCAGCTTCACGCGCTGCGCTTCACCACCCGAAAGCGTGGTCGCGCTCTGGCCGAGGTGGATATAGCCGAGCCCGACGTCGAAGAGCGTCTGCAGCTTCTGGCGGATGCGGGGCTGGTTCTCGAAGAACGCCAGCGCGTCCTCGACCGTCATGTCGAGCACGTCGGCGATGCTCTTCCCGCGGAACTGCACCTCGAGCGTCTCTCTATTGTAGCGGCGACCCTTGCAGACGTCGCACGGGACGTAGACGTCGGGCAGGAAGTGCATCTCGATCTTTACCAGGCCGTCGCCCTGGCAGGACTCGCAGCGGCCGCCCTTCACATTGAAGGAGAACCGCCCGGGGCCGTAGCCGCGGATCTTTGCCTCGGGGAGTTCGGCGAACAGGTCGCGGATGGGCGCGAAGAGACCGGTGTAGGTCGCCGGATTCGATCGTGGCGTCCGCCCGATCGGGCTCTGGTCGATGTCGATGACCTTGTCGATGTGCTCCATCCCGGTGACGCGGTCGTGGGCGCCGGGAATGACGCGGGCCCGGAAGAAGTGCCGCGCCAGCGTGCGGTGCAGAATGTCCTCGATCAGCGTCGACTTGCCCGATCCCGACACACCCGTGACGGCGACAAACGCGCCTAACGGGATCTGGACGGTCAGGTCACGGAGGTTGTGTTCGCGCGC
>DATCIJ010000263.1:0-22431 GCA_036507855.1 Gemmatimonadaceae bacterium
CAGGGAGAGGTGGCACCTGTCGCCACACGATGATTCCCAAGCCGGAGATTCGCTGCGTGTGCCCCCTGCTGCTGCGACCGGAGCTCCCACGCAACACCCACCCACGCGCAGCTCTCCGCGTCAGGCAGCGATCCGTGGCAAAGCCCTCGAGCTGGCCACGCAAATCCTCCTGGTCACGCTCATCCCCCGCCTGCTCGGCCCCGCGGATTTCGGCCGCATGACGGTCGCCCTGGCCATCGTGACCCTCGGTGCCGTGGCGATCTCACTCGGTGCGCCCAGTGCGCTCGCGCGATTCGTTCCCGGAGAACCAGAACCACGAAGGGCAGGACTCGCGCGATCGATGACGTACCAGCTGCTGCCGCTGCGAGGCGCGCAGCTGGCGATCGCCGGCATCATCTGCGCCATCCTCGTGTTTACGGGACCACAGTTCGGTGCACTCGATGCGGGACTGGTCTTCGTGGCTCTCTGCGCGGAAGTGGCGGCTATCCTCGCGGCGCAGATTGCGCTGGGGATCGGCGAAACATGGATCTGGAGCTTCCGGATCTCAGTGCGCAACCTGGCGTTGCTCGTGCTGGTCCCGATCCTCGCGCCGCTCGCAGGTTCAGCGGGAGTGCTGACCAGCGTCACCCTCGGTTCAGTCGCAGGCCTGTTGTTCGCCGCCAGCCAGGTCGCATCACTCGTCAGGCACGCCGAGCGCGGCGTGCCGGTGCCCGCTGGAGCCATGCAGTTCGGCAGGGTGGCCGGGCTGGCGGTACTCGTCGGACAGCTGACCTATCGTGGCCCCGTGATCGCCGCCAGCGTGCTCGGCCTCGCCGCGGATGAGGTGGGTTTTGCCGGACTGGCGGCGAGCATAGCGATGGCGATCATATTCGCGGTTCGAGAGCTCTTCACGGTTTCCCTCCCCGAACTGGTTGGATCATGGAGCCGCGATCCGTCCGATGCTGATCGCCGGCTGCGTCACCTTGGCGAACGCGCGCTGTGGGTCCTCACCGCCTGCGCCATCGGCGGCATTTTGGCCCTGGATCGCGTGCTGCCGCTGGTGGTCGGGGACCAATTCGCCCCCGCGACGGCTCCCATGATCCCCGTACTGGCAATGCTGCCGCTGCTTCCGCTTCAGGCCATCGGTGTGCAATCCGCTTCACTGCGTCTCCGGCCCGGTCTTCCGCTGGCGATCGACTCGGTGTCGCTCGTCGCGTTCGCTGTCGCCGCGGTGGCACTCGTTCCGCGCTGGCAGGCCGCTGGCGCGAGCGCGGCGTTGCTGATCGCGATCACTACCTCAGCCGTGCTCACCGCACGGGCACTCCCGGCGGTGGTCACCACGCGACTGCTGTCGATCGGACTGCTGGCCGGCGGAAGCGTGCTGGCGATCGCGGTGGCCCTGAGGAACTGGTGATGATGACATCGCCACCTGGCGCCGAGCGTACGGCGGATTCCGATGCCCGCCCTGTCGAGCAAGGGGAATCGTCAGCGTACTGGGACGGGATCGCCGCCGAGTGGGAACACAGCGGAGATGGAAAGGCCTGGCGAATGGTGAGTGACGCGGTCAATGTCAGCCTGCTGGAACGCTGGCTGCCGCGCGATCCAGGTGGCAGCGTGCTGAAGACGGACCTGTTCGACGAGGCGACCGGGACGGGCCTCGTCCCGTGGCTGTCGGCTTCCTTTGCCCGGGTTTACGGCGTCGACATTGCACCGGCGCTGGTGAAGGACGTTCGCTGCCGGCACCCCGGTCTTCGGGCGGAAGCAGCGGACGTGCGCAACCTGCCGTTCGAGAAGGATTCCTTCGAGTGTGTCGTGTCGAACTCCACGCTCGACCACCTGCCGACGCGCGACGACATCGCGGCCGCGGTGCGCGAGCTGCACCGCGTCATGCGGCCCGGAGGCCATCTCCTGATCACGCTCGACAACCCCGTCAATCCCATCGTCGGTTTTCGCAACATGCTTCCCGCCGGGCTGCGACGCAGTCTGGTGCCCTACGCGCTCGGCGCGACACTCGGCCCGCGCGGGCTGCGGTTGCTGCTCGAGCAGTGCGGATTCGACGTCCTGAAAACGGGCGCCGTCTTCCATAGTCCGCGCATACTGGTAGTGCTGGGCGGACGCCTCGTCGATCGCCGGCGCGCGATCACGAAGAAGCGCTATGCCAGGTTGTGGAGGCCTTTCGAGTGGCTCGCAGCGCTGCCCACGCGATACCTCACCGGCCACTTCGTGGCGGTGCTGGCGCGGAAGCGATGACGCGACGCGTCGGGACCTGGCACGAAGTAACCGCAGCCGCTGGATTCCTCGTCAGGCTTGGCCCTTTCCTGCGCAGTCCTGTTTCAGCGGACGAGGCCCGCCGACGTCTCGAGACGTCACTCGCAACGAGGAAGGCGTCGTTCGCGCGCTTCCTTCGCCGGGCGATTCACAACTTTCCGGCCAGCCCGTACCGGCCTCTGCTGAACTCGGCCAGGCTCACGATCGGCGACATCGAACGACTGATTGACCAGGTGGGCGTCGAGGGAACGCTGGAGCGGCTGCACGACGCCGGGGTCCATGTCACGCTGGAAGAGTTCAAGGGCCTGAAGCCGCTGCAGCGGCCGGGAATCGAGCTCGCGTTGCGGTCCAAGGACTTCGACAACCCACTGAGCGCGCGGGAATACGAGACGAACACGGGTGGTTCAGGCGGCGACGCGCGTCGCATCCTGATCGGACTCGACCTGCTCGAACATGAAGCGCTGTATCACGCCGGGTTCTACGAGGCGCACGGGGCGACTTCGTGGCGAGCGGGATTGTGGCTGCCGGCGCCACCAGGGGCGGTCGGAATCAAGAGTGTCCTGATCCGCGCGAAGCTCGGGGCATCAGTGGCTCGCTGGTTCTCCCAGATACGTCCGGACGACGTCGACGTCAGGCACAAGGCGTTCGCGGCCGCGATCCGCACCGTCGCTCGCGTGAGCGGCTGGAGGTTTCCACGACCCGAGTACACGCCGGCCGCTGAAGCCGGTCGCGTGGCGGCCTGGCTGGCGGAGGGTCGTCCCCACGGCACCATCTGCCTAACGACGCCGAGTGCCGCGGTGCGCGTCTGTGGCGCGGCGCTGGAACGCGGGCTGGATGTCGCGGGGACGCTCTTCGTGCTCGTTGGTGAACCGTTCACGGAGGCGAAGGCGCGAGTCATCGCGGCGGCGGGATGCCGCGCCGCGACTCACTACGCGATGGTGGAAGCCGGGATGATCGGGCTTGCCTGTCGTGCACCGGCCGCGCCCGACGACGTGCACCTGGTGAGCGACAAGATCGCCACCATTCAGCGGAACCGCTCCGGGGCCGTCAATGGCACCTCAACGCGGGCGCTCTTTCACACCTCTCTCCTCGCGGCGGCGCCGAAAGTCATGCTCAACGTGGAAAGCGGTGACTCCGGCGTGATCGAGGAACGGGATTGCGGCTGCGGCGTCCTTCCCGGCTCGTTTCGCCGGCATCTTCACACGATCCGCAGCTACGAGAAGCTGACCAGCGAGGGGATGCATGTTACCGGAACGAGCCTGATCAGCCTCGTGGAGGAGGTTCTCGTCAGGCGGTACGGCGGCCGGCCGACCGACTGGCAACTGGTGGAGCGCGAGGAAGGCGGGTTGCCGAAGGTCTCGCTGGTCGCGAGTCCCGCCATCGGGGCGCTCGACGAGCGGGAGGTCGTGCGAACGGTACTGGATCATCTCCGGCATCGCGGTCCCGGGGAGCAGCTCATGGCGGAGGTCTGGGAGAACGGGGAGACCCTGCGCGTCGTTCGCGCCGAGCCGCACGTCACCACCGCCGGGAAGATCCAGCCCCTGCAGAAGCTCTGATGCTCGCGATCCTCCAGTTCGACTCGCCCGCGCTCCCGCTGCTGGAGCGGATGATGGCGGCAGGCCGGCTTCCCGTGCTCGCCGCGCTTCGGTCCAGGGGACATTGGCTGTCCATGGACGCAAAGGCAACCTTCCTGCAGTCCTCGACCTACATGACGCTCTGCACCGGCGTCGATGTGCGGGACCACGGGGTGTACTCGGCCGTCCCCTGGTCGGCCGCCGGTCAGCGTCCGCGATTCATGTACGCGTTCGCGCATCCGCCGACCGTATGGGAGCGCCTTACCGCGCGCGGACGGCGCTCCCTCGTGATCGATCCAACGCTGGCGTGGGCGCCGCACGCGATGAATGGCGTCTTCCTCGGCGGCTGGCAGTTCGAGGATCGAATGAGCGCACGCGCCGTTTCGTTGCCGCGCGCGCTGCGGCGGGACCTGTCGCGGCAACTCGGCCGCCCCGCGGCACTCGATGACGTGTACGGAGTGCGCGATGCGGCGTCGCTGCTGGCCTGGCGCGATCACCTGGTAAAGGCGCCGGCCCGTGTTGCGTCGGCGACCGTCGACTTGTTGCGACGCGACTCGTTCGAGCTCGCCTGGTTGAACGTCGGGGCGCCGCACAAGGCCGGGCACCACCTCTGGGATCCCGCAGCCGTGACGGAGGGGTCGTTAGGCGCGGATGACGAACGCTCGCTGCGGGACGGCCTCCCCGACGTGTACGAGGCGGTTGATGCCGCGCTCCGACGGATTCTCGCGGTCCTGCCGCCGGCGGCTGACGTCATCGTCTTCACGCCGACCGGGATGGGCGCCAACACGAGCCGGGCCGACCTGCTGCCGGGAATGCTGGACGCCGTCCTGAGCGGCCATGCCCGTCCACCCGCCGGCTCGAAGCGGCGTTCACCGATCTGGGCGCTGCGGTCCGCCGTGCCGATCGCCTGGAGGGACCGCATCGCGCGTGTCCTGCCTGACGACGTCGTTGCCGACATCGCGACGCGGCTCTACATGCGACTCGACTGGAAGCGGACCAGGGCCATGGCCGTTCCCGGTGAGAACAAGGGCTACATCCGTTTCAATCTTCGCGGCCGGGAGCGGCACGGTATCGTCGACGCGGAGCAGGTGAGCGAGCTGGCGGATATCATTGCGCACGGGCTGCTGACATTCACCGATCCGGATGGTTCGCCGTCGATCTCCAGGGTCGAGCGCATGAGCCAGATGACGGACTGGGGAAGCCAGGTCGCTGCGCTGCCTGACCTGGTCGTGCACTGGGGCGACCGTCCGGGTGTGCGCGTCGCGCGCGTGCAATCTTCCGTGCACGGCGAGGTTGTACGGAACGGCGTCGGCAGTGGACGGTCAGGGAATCACGTGGATGATGCGTGGGCGATCATCGCGCCGGGCGCCTCACGGCTGCGCGACATCGGGCGTGTTCCGCGGATCACCGATATCGGCGCGACAGCCTGCGCCTTGTCAGGCGCGGATGAGCAGGGGCTGAGCGGCACATCGTTACTCGAAAGGTCCTGATGACCACGACTGCTTCGCCGGCCGGTCTCCACGGATGGCGCGAACACATCGCGTATGCGCTCTGGCACGCGCATCCGGCGCGTCCGGGACCGCAGTACGCCGCACTGAAGGAAAGTCAGTGGTGGTCCCGGGATCGAATCGAGGACCTGCAGGTGAAGGCGCTGCGTCGATTGCTCGGCGTGGCGTCCGCGGTGCCATGGTATCACGCGCGATTCAACGATGGCGGCGTTTCGCCCGACGATATTCGCACGATCGACGACGTCAGGCGGTTGCCGATGCTCGAGCGCGAAGACCTGAAACGACTCGGCATCGAAGGACTGCGGGTTCCCGGCAGCCGGGGAATGCGGGCATCTACGTCGGGCTCGACCGGGGCTCCGGTGAAATTCCTCTGGCCGCTGGAGCAGATGCGCTGGTTGGACGCCGGCGAGGCCCGTGCGCGAGCTTGGCTGGGATCGGATGTCGGCACGCGCCGTCTCGAGGTTCGCTGCCGGCCGGTTGGCAGGGCGCAGGAAATCAGCGCGGTACTGCTGAACACGGCGGCCTTTCACGCGCCGGTCGTGTCCGACATCGAGGCGGTGCGCCGGCTCGTTCGCGCGTTGACCAGGCACTCTCCCGCGCTCGTCTGGGGCGTGTCGAACGCGCTCTACGTCCTGGCCGTCGCGCTGCTGGACGATGGACGGACCGTGAAGGCCGGCGCGTGCTGGAGCGGCGGCAACCATCTCCATCCGCACTATCGCCGCGCCTTCGAGAAGGCCTTCGAGTGCGATGTTTACGAGCGTTATGCAACGATGGAGACCGGCCTCGTGGCTCACGAGTGCGTCGAGGCGCGAACGCTTCACGTGCCGGCCGAAGGCATAGTCGTCGAGGTCGTGCGCGCTGACGGTTCGCCGGCGGCGCCAGGCGAGACGGGCGATGTGGTGGTCACTACCCTGCACAACACGGCCACGCCGCTCATCAGGTATCGCGTTGGCGATCGCGCGATCGCGGCTGACCGCGCTCCCTGTGCGTGCGGGCGCGGGCTGCCGGTGTTCGGTAAAGTGGTGGGTCGCGAGAACGACGTGCTCGTAACCGCCAGTGGAGGACGGATCACACCGGCGCAGGCGGTCGAGGCGGTTGCACCGGGGATGAACAGCATTGTCGATTTCCAGGTGGTGCAGGAACTCGATGCGTCGCTGCACATCCGCGTCGTCCAGCGTGACGAGCCATCAGCGGCGGCGGATCGTGAGATGATCGCGCGCACCTTCGAGCGGCTGGTCGCGCCCGCAGTCCCGCCGGTAGTGGAACGCGTTGCCAGCATCCCGCTCACGCCAGGCGGGAAGCTGAGAACACTTGTGAGGAGACAGGAGACAGGAGACAGGAGACAGGAAGTAGGAGACAGGAAGCAGGGAATGACCAGACTTCTATTTTGAGGTGTTTTCCCGATCGAGTGGGATCATTGTGACGCTCTGGGAGGTGAGCGAGGCCGCAAACCGCTGGTATCCGGTACTGATTGGTTCACGCGGAGACGCGGAGACGCGGAAGCGGGAAGGCCGTTGACGATGCGCTGTTCGACCTGAAAGCCTCGCTGTTCGAGTGCGTGCGCAACACCGCCTCGTAGACCGACTCCAACAGTCCCGGCCCCAGATCCCGATGGAGGCGGACCGAGGCATCCACGCTCGCCCCTGTGATGTCATCCAGCTCTCGCATCCCACGGCACCTGCCTCCGCGTCTCCGCGTGACCTGCCTTGGTTTCACGCGACGTCCTCGGCCTTCCGGAGGAACTTTCTCAGCCCAGCGCGAGGATCGGGCGCAGCGACTCGGCCACGGCGCACGACTCGGCGTCGCCGGTCACGAGCTCGATCTCATTCGTTGATCGCACGCCCAACTCCAGCTCGACAGCCCGTGCCATCTGCTCCTGTTCGAAGATGCGGCGCCCCATGATCGCGTCATTCGAGCCGAGTGACTTGAGCACCGCCAGGCCAACGGCATCGACCGCCACCCGATCGTGCCCGGCGATCATGACGTTGGCGGCCTTCAACACACCACGCGACGGCCCGCCGTCGCTGAAGGCCGTGACTCCGTCGAGTACGATGAGTTGCGGCCGATAACCCGTGTTCAACTCGGCGATCATGCGCCGCATGTCCGGTGAGCGATGCATCGTCCGGCGGATCGCCTTCGGCGTCAGTCCCACGGAAAGTTTGAGCGACATGGTGAACACGCCGCCCGAGCCATGCGTCTTGAGGCAGCACGTGGAGACCGTGTACTCGCTGTCGACGACCATGCGGGGAAGCGCGAATCCCTCCGGCCAGTGCGTGCCGGTCGCGGGGAAGGTGACCCAGTCGCTGTCCGTGATCTGCTCGAAATCCACGACGTCGAATCGATGATCCCGAGCCAGGTCGAAGATCCCCTTCTGCTCCATCACGCCCTGAGTGCGTGGTGGTCCGCTCGATTCGCCAAGCGTGATGCTCCGCGCTCCGTGCTCATGGATTTCGCGAATGAGCTGGAGGAGGGTGTCGTTGTGGGTCGAGGCCGGGGCGTCGTCCGCCGAGTTGAAGTTCGGCTTGAGTACAACCCGCTTGCCGTGCATGGCCCGGAGGTCGAGCAGCTTGAGTACCTCGCTCACGCCACGGCGCCGGTCGGAGGTTCGCACGAGCGCGACGCGTGCCTTGGGCGTGAGGAGAGTATTGAGCACGTCGAACTTGACGGCCGGCAAGAAGGCCAGACCTGCCGTCCGACGCACGAAGGCGCGCCGATCGAGTGAGTGGGGAGCGCGAAACATGGGAGCCACCCCGGACCAGACGGTGCATTTTCGCCGGCATTCCGCCGCGGTGGTGTAGGGGAATTACCGGGACCTTGTCCCGGAAATCCACACTTCCGGCCGTGCCTCGCCGTCTTCATGCGAGCAACGCGGCTCGGTGAGGCCCGTCAGCGCGGCGCCCAGCGACCCGTTGCTGCCTGATTCACATCATGAATCAGCCAGCGCGCATTGCCCGGCGCGCCCGGCCTCCAGAGAATGCCGTCCATGCTACTCACCAGAACCGCCCTGGCGGCTACCTCACTGCTGGCCGTGGTGACGATCGCGCCGACCGCGCATGGGCAAGGCAAGTTCCCGCCCGACTCCCTGATCAACGTCAAGGTGATTCCGAAGTCAACGCCGGTGCGGGACGTCATCCTGTCCATGCGGCTTATCGCGACCGGCCTCGGTGTGCGGTGCACGTACTGTCACGTTGGGGAAGAGTCGGCGCCGCTCTCCGCGTACGACTTCACGTCCGACGAAAAGCGGACGAAGCAGGTTGCGCGGGTCATGATGCAGATGGTGAACGCCATCAACGGCCAGCACCTGACGACGGTGCCGGCTCGTCCGTCGCCGGCGCTGTCGGTGACATGCGAGACCTGCCACCGGGGCGTCGCGCGACCCGAACCGATCGAGCGCATCGTCGAGGCAGCGATGGCCACGGGCGGCCTCGACTCGGCAACCCGCGCCTATAAGAACCTGCTGGCTCGATATGAGCGACGTGGCGCCTACAACTTCACCGACGTACCGCTGTCGTTCATGGCTGGTCAGTTCGCACAACAGAATCGCTTCGACGAAGCGCTGAATCTGCTGACGCTGAACGAAGAGACGCACCCGCAGTCGCCGGCTGTCCCGTTCACGCGGGGCAATATCCTGATGGCGCGAAACGACACGACTGGCGCGATCGCGGCGTTTCGGGCCGCCCTGCAGCGTGATTCCGCCTTCGCGCCGGCGCGCGCGGCGCTCCGGGCACTGGGACGCCTGCCCTGACCACCTAACGAGACCAGAGTCGTTCCAGCTTGCTGTACCGCGATATCCGGCGCGCTTCGGCCCAGAGGGGATCGAGCCGGACCAGTTCGAGGTTCACCGGCGAGGGAACCGCCAGCAGCCACGCCAGGCGATCCACGGCCTCGGCCGGCCGGCCCGTGCGCAGCAGACCTTCGGCGAGGGCAATCTGCCGGCGAACCGATGCGCGACTTGAGGCAACGGGTCCCAGCGTGTCGGCGGCGAGCGCGGCCAGCGGCGCGTGAACGGCGCGCGGCTCGACGCTGACGCCCAGGATGCGGGCGAGGGTTGGATCGCTACGGATCAGGGAATCGCGCGCTTCCACCCGCGGTGCCTCCGACTGGAGGGTTCGCCGGGCCGCCACGGTGCCGCCGCGCACGAGCGCAACGTTGGCTCGAAGCAGCGTGAGCGCTCCGCTGGTGGGAACGACCGTGACGCGTGAGAGCACGGCGTGAGCGTCGTGGAACCGCCGAAGGTGAAAGAGCGCGTCGCCAAACTCCGTAGCGGCCACCTCGGACGAAGTGTCGAGCCTCGCCGCGCGGCTCAGCGCCTCGATCGCGTGCGCCCACTCGCCCTGCTCGCGCCACGCCATCCCGAGTCCAAGCCAGGCAAACATCCGCGCTGAGTCGGCGTCGGCTGCCCGTCGAAAGTGCAGGACTGCGCTGTCAGCACGGTGCCTGATGAACAGGCCCACGAACCCCGCGGCCAGCGCGCTTTCGGCTCCTTGCGGGTCGAGAGCCAGCGCCCGCCCCAGCATGCGTTCAGCCATCTTCGAGACGCTGTCCACGGGCGACGCCGCGAACGCGAACGCCAAAGCGATCGACCAGTCGGCCACCGGCGGGGCAGAGGAATAGGCCATCCGCGTCGCGCGATTGAAAAGGCGCCGCGCCGAGTCGAGTGAGGGACCGTGAATGGCGCGTCGCAGTTGAAGCAGTCCTTGCTGCCGCAGCGTCTCGGACTCGATGAGGGACGCTTGCGCCGCAGGTGTAAGAGGATCGGATGGCCGCTGAACCAACCAGACCGCCGCGCTCACGATGACAACGATGGCCGCTGCGGCGAGACCCAGACTTCCATAGCGAGCGCGCTGATTGTCGGCGCGCGGTACCGCTATTGGAGCCGTGCGCCTGACGGTTGCGATGAAACGATACCCGGTGCCCCGCAGCGTACGGATGTAACGCGGTTCGTCCGCGTCGTCGTTCAGGGCGGCGCGGATCTGGCGGATGCAAGCGTTGATGCCCTGGTCGTATTCGACCAGCACGCTCCCCCAGACATGGCGCTGCAGCGACTCCCGCGTGACCACTGCATCCGCGTGCAGCGCGAGGAAGGCGAGCACCTTCAGCGGTTGCGCATTGAGTGCGACCGGCCGGCCGTCGCGCCACAGCATCTGGCGGCGCAGGTCGAGCTCGAACTCGCCGAACGTCAGGATCGCGTCAGGCGCGATGACCTCCGATCCCATGGAACTTGCCAGTGCGGGCTGCGACGTATCCGGCATTTGTGGAAAGGTGGAGGCGCGAAATCGGGAGTCAATCGCACTGTGACGAGTCGTCAGTCTCGCATTTCCCCTCTTTGTTCGGCACCTTCTGGGACCGCCACGCCCTCATGTCCCTACCCTCAAATGACTTCTGCTCGTTCGCTTGCTCTGGCCTCTGGCCTCTGGCCCCTGGCCTGGCTCCTCGCCTGCGCGACCACAGACGCAGGACGGCCGTACGACCTGGTAATCACCAACGCCAGGATCGTCGACGGCACCGGGAACCCGTGGTACTACGGCGACGTGGGCGTGCGCGGGGATCGGATCGCCACCATCGCGCCTCGCAACGCGCTCACCAGCGAACCAGCCACCGAACGCATCGACGCCGGCGGACTCGCACTCTCCCCGGGATTCATCGATATCCAGTCCCACTCGTGGAGCGCCCTGCTCTTCGCCGATGGACGCGTCATTGGCAAAGTCTCCCAGGGCGTCACCTCGGAAATACTCGGCGAAGCCGCCACACCGGGCCCATCGAACGCGTACGTGGACTCGATGTACATGGGCATCACCGCTGAGGACTCCGCCACCGTCCAGGCGATGCAGCGGTTTCGTGGACCACGGGGTTTTGGCGCCTGGCTGGATTCAATGGAAGCGCATGGCAACGCCGTCAACGTCGGCAGCTACCTCGGCGCCGCAACCGTCCGCGCGTACGCGATGGGCCAGAAGGAAGGTCCCGCTGACGCAGCCGCCCTGGACACGATGCGTGCCATCGTGCGCAATGCCATGCGCGACGGCGCGTTCGGCATCTCCAGTGCGCTCATCTACCCACCGGGTGCCTACGCCGGAACCGAAGAGCTCATCGAGCTCGCCAAGGCGATGGCGCCGCTCCACGGCACCTACATCACGCACATCCGTTCAGAAGAAAGCGGACTGCTGCGCGCGATGGATGAAGCCATCCGCATCGGAAGTGAGGGCGGCGTCCCGGTGGTCATGTACCACTTCAAGGCATCGGGACGAACGAACTGGGGACTCGCCGCGCCGGCAATCGCCAAGATCGATTCGGTGCGTGCCGCCGGGCAGGACTTCAAGGCGACGATGTATCCGTATCCCGCCTCGGGAAACAACCTCTCGTCCTGCATTCCCGATTGGGTTCACGCCGAGGGCAAGCTGCTCGAGAACCTCACGAAACCGGAGCTGCGTGAACGGATCCGCGCCGAGATGTCGTCGACGGCGCCCGGCGCACAGGTGTTCTGCCAGCACAATCCACCTGAGGCGTACCAGATCCAGGGCTTCAAGCGACCCGAGTACCTGAAGTATCAGGGCAAGAGGCTGAACGAAATCGCGCGTGCCCTGGGGAAGGACTGGATGGACGCCATCATCCAGCTCACCATCGACGAACGAAATATTCTGGGCAAGATCACGTTCGGCATGTCGGAGGAGAACGTCGCGCGGATGATTTCGCGGCCCTGGGTGGTCATTGGCAGCGACGCGGGCGGCTTCGACCCCGACACCACGACGGCCATCCTGCACCCTCGTTCCTACGGCACCTTTGCGCGTGTGCTCGGCAAATACGCGCGAACGGACAGCGTCCTCAGTCTCGAGGACGCCGTGCGGAAGATGACATGGTCGACGGCGCAGATCCTCGGGCTCCGGGATCGCGGGATCGTGAAGGAAGGAATGTTCGCGGACCTGGTGATCTTCGATCCGGCGACCGTGATCGACATGGCGACCTTCGAGAAGCCGCACCAGCTATCTGTTGGAATACGTGATGTCTTCGTGAATGGCCAGGCGGTCTGGCGCGATGGAAGGCTCACCGCCGCAAGGCCGGGTCGGGCGCTCCGCGGCCCGGGCACGGAGCGAGCCGCACGGTGAGGGTTCGCCGAATTGCGGCGGTACTGGGCGCCGCCGTCGCGCTCTTTGCCGTCATTTGCGTCGTTCGTGCCGCGAGACTCGAGCCGTATCGTATCGAGACGGCGCCAGCCGATTCGTCGATTGCTGGGGCGCCGTTCACCGTCGATCGGCTCCGCGCCGCTCTGAGATTCCCGACCGTCTCGACGCAGGATTCGGCGCAGTTCGACCCCGCTCCGTTCCTCAGCTTGCACGACTGGGTCACTACCGCGTTCCCCAACGTATCCCGCCGCCTGACGAGAGAAGTGGTTGCTGGCTACAGCCTGCTGTACACGTGGACCGGTTCTGATTCGACGCTGGATCCCTTCCTGTTGATGGGGCACCTGGACGTTGTGCCGGTCGAACGCGGAACGGAATCACGATGGACCCATCCGCCGTTCGAGGGCGTGGTCGCGGACAGCTTTGTCTGGGGTCGTGGCGCGCTCGACGACAAGACATCCGTCATCGCCATCCTCGAAGCGGTGGAGTGGCTCATTGGCCACGGCTTTGAGCCGCGTCGCACGGTCTACCTGGCCTTCGGTCATGACGAGGAGCTGGGAGGCTCCTCGGGCGCCGGGCAGCTCGCCGCCATCCTTCAGGCACGGGCGGGGCGACTCGCCTTCCTGGTCGACGAAGGGGGCGTCATCGCCGAAGGTCTGATTCCGGGGGTGGACCGTCCCGTGGCCCTTATCGGAGTGGTTGAAAAGGGGTCAATCGGAGTCCGCCTCACGGTGGAGCAGACAGGGGGGCATTCCTCCATGCCACCCCGACACACGGCGGTCGGGATCCTGAGCCAGGCGATCACCCGACTCGAGGCCAACCCCATGCCGGCGCGCCTCACGCCGGTGGTCGAGGAGATGCTCCTCCGCGTGGCACCGGAAATGCCTCTAATCGCTCGGATTCCGCTCGCCAATCTCTGGGCATTTCGTCCCCTGATTGTCCGGGCACTGCAGAAAAACGACCGGATTGGGGCCACGCTGAGAACGACCACGGCCGCGACCATGGTCAGCGGCAGCCCGAAGGAGAACGTTCTGCCAATTGTCGCCCGGGGGTTGGTAAATTTCCGCATCCTCCCGGGTGACACGCCGGAAATGGTACTGGATCACGTGCGCCGGACGGTCGACGATACCATCGTGCACGTTGAGGGTCGCGGCAGGGAGGCATCACCGGTGGCCGACTACAAGGCTCCGGAATTCATGGTTGTGGAGAAAACGATCCTGCAGCTATTCCCGAGGGCCGTCCCGGTCCCATTTTTGATGATTGGCGGAACGGACACCCGGCACTACGAAGGGCTGACCCGTAACGTCTACCGGTTCAACCCGATCGTCGCGACGACGGAGCTCGTTTCGGGTGCCCATGGCACCAACGAACGGGTTCGCGCCGATGACTTCGTTCGGGCCGCTCGTTTCTACGCCCAATTGATCAGGAACGCCCAGTGAAGCACGCGCGCGTGATAGCATCGCAGTCATACGGTCGTCCGGCGGTTACCCGGTGAGCGCGAAGCTCTGCCCGCAGTGTGGTACCCGGTACGAAGGGGATAACCGATTCTGCACGCTCGACGGCGCCACGCTGGTTGCCGAGAGCCCGGCGGACTCGCTCGCGGGGGCTGTGCTGGCCGACCGTTACCTTATCGACCGGAAGCTGGGCGAGGGCGGGATGGGCGAGGTGTACCTGGCCGAGCACATCCGCATGAAGCGGAAAGTGGCGGTGAAGGTGATGCGTGCCTGGCTCACCAAGGACGCCGCCGCGATTGGCCGCTTCCATCGGGAAGCCGAGAACGCGAGCCAGATCACCCACCCGAACGTCGCCGGCGTCTACGACTTCGGCGAAACCCCCGATGGCCTGGTCTACCTGGCCATGGAGTTCGTCGAGGGCGAGGCCCTGACCGCGGTCCTCGAGCGCGAGCGGATCCTGAACCACATCCGGGCCTCGGACATCGTGAGCCAGACAGCCGACGCGCTGGCGGCCGCTCACGCTCTTGGCATCCTGCACCGCGACCTGAAGCCCGACAACGTCATGATCGGGCGCACGCGGTCGCGGACGGACCTGGTGAAGCTTCTCGATTTCGGCATCGCCCGGGTCATGGGTCGCGAGACGCAGCACTTCACGTCGACGGGCCTCATTGTTGGCACGCCCGAGTGGATGAGCCCCGAGCAGATCGCCGGTGACAAGCTCGATGCGCGCTCGGACATCTATACGTTAGGCCTCATCGCCTTCCGGATGCTGACGGGCGAAGGCGCATTCTCCGGCGCCACGTCGCAGGAAGTGCTGCTGTCGAAGATGACCAAGGCGCCGCGCCGGCTGCACGACGTGAGGGGCGATGTCGAATGGCCGGACGACCTGCAGGCGGCGATGGACAAGGTGCTGGCCACGGACGCGAACGCCCGCTATGACGACGCGCTCATGTTCGCGGCCGACTTCTACGCCGGCGTGTCGCAGCTTCCCATGACGCCCGCGGCCGAGGAGTACTACATCCTCCTCACGCAGCGCGCCGTCACGCCGGGTCGGCTGGGATCGATCGAGTCGACGCCGGTCCGCGGCGTTCCCACCATCGAGACGCCGGTCCCCACGCGTCGCGACGTGGACGTTCCACAGCTCGCCAACACCACGGTGCTTCCCGCAGGGATCGCGGCAGAGCTCAAGGCGGAAGCGGCTGCCGCCGGTGAGGAAGCGCCCGTCACCGGCAGCAGCGAAGGCATCCACACGCCGTCTGGCGTCGGCGTAGCGATCCCGACGCCGGCAGCACCCATGTCCGCGGTCCCGAAGCGCCGCGGCCCGCTCCTCGTGGTCGCGGGGCTCGCCGCAGTCGCGGTCGTGGCGATCGCTGTTTCGCAGTTAGGCGGAAACGCGGCGCCGGTGCCGACGGCTACCGCTGACAGCGGAGCAAAGGTCACGGTTGGCGCTCCCGACTCTGCGGCGTCGGTCGCACCTGGTCCCGATTCCTCGGCCGCCGCGAGACTCGGCGGCGCCGCTCCAGTCACCGCCAACTCGACCACGGTCGTCGCCGGCCGGCCGGCGACGCCGGGTCTCGACAGCGCCGCCAACAGGAGTCGCGGTTCGATCTTCGCCGTGACGCGCGGTCGCGTCCGCTCCACCGGGTTCCTCGCCGACGGAGATGGCATGGTGCTCACGTCTTCGGCCGCGGTAGGGGCGACGCCGACCGTCGACGTGTTCCTCGATGGTTCGCGAAGGGTGGCCGGCCGTGTCGTGCTCGTCGACTCGGCGCGCGGACTGGCGGCGATCCTCGTGCAAGCGCGGAATTGCCCCACCACGTGCAATCCTATTCCGCTCGCGCCGGACCGGGTGCAATACCGGCAGGGCGACTCGGTCATGGCGATGGTTGCGCCGACCCTGGTCGCGCAAGGCGCCCGCCCGAAGGGAACGATCTCGAACGCCACCACCCAGCGGCTGACCGCCGCGTTAGGCCTGAGCGAGGCTGGCACCGGATCGCCGGTCTTCCTGCCTGATGGCCATGTGCTCGGCGTGGTGCGCAGCGGCGGAGGACGCACTGCGAGGCTGGTCCCGTCGTCGGTGGCGCGCGCCTTCCTCCGTGAGGCGCAGGCGGAGCGTCGCTCGAAGAACCTGCAGGCGGTGGATTCCCTCCCGCCTTCGTGGCCGTCACGGCCCCTGGCGAGTGATGAAATCGCCTCAGGGATGCGGCGGACCAGCGCGGACCTCGGCGCGTTCCGCGTTCGTGCGCGTGGAGACTTCGAAGCGCTGGTGATGACGCCGCAGATCCTTGCGCTCCGGAAGGCTGAAGCCGACACGCTGCGCAAGTACTTCAACCCGGGTTCACCGACGACGACGTACTGCGACGGGAATGGCCTCTGCGATCCACTCGAGGCCTGGACCGGCCTCGGTGAATACCTCGGTGAACGGCGCGGGGTCGTGGTGATCCAGGTGGCGCCGTCCCGGCTGCCGCCGCCGTATCGCGGTGAGCACACCAGGGCGGACATGAATCGCCGACCGGTACTTCTGCGGGTGCAGCTCACTCGCGGAGGCACGGTGGTTGAGCCGATCGAATCGCACCGGATTCTCTCGGTGGTGAATCCGGCCGACTATCCGGAGAGCCAGAGGGAAGCGCTGTATTCAGGCCTGGTCGTGTACAATCCGAACGACCTGCTCCAGGGCGGCGGTGCGCTCGAGCTGCGGATTTTCACCGTGCAGGGTCGCGACGCGGTGAGGCTCCCGATCCCCGCCTCGGTGGTCGAAGGCATCCGGCGCGATCTGGCCTCCGTGATTCGTTAGGCCACACGGTGCGGCCAGCGATCGCCGTCACGTTACTGGCGCTCACGGCGCACCCCGCGCATACGCAGACCGGCCTGTCCGGGCAGCGGGCACCGGGCAGCGGGGATGGCCCGGGTATTCGCGGCTTTTCGCCTCGAGCCGCGTCGAGCCAGCGTGAGCTGGAATCAGCGCTGGCGTCCCGGCTGAGTCGAGACAGTACCGGCGCATTCTTCCGGTACCTGACGGCTGAACCGCACGCCGCCGGGTCGGCCCGCAACAAGCACCTCGCCGAATGGATAGCCGACCGGTATCGCGCGTACGGCCTCGAGGACGTGAAGTTGCACAAGTACGACGTCTACCTGCCCTGGCCGACGCAGGTCTCCGTCACGATGACCGCGCCGACGCACTACGAAGCGACACTGAGGGAGGACATCGTCGAGGTCGACCCCGACACCCGGCTCGATCCCGGACCGACGTACTTCGGGATGAGCGCATCGGGCGACGTCACCGGCGAACTGGTTTATGCCAGCAGCGGCAACCCGGCCGACTACGACTGGCTGGAACGGCAGGGCGTCGACGTCAGGGGCAAGATCGCCCTGGTCCGCTACTCCGTGCCGTACAGCTATCGCGGCTTCAAGGCGCAGGTGGCGCAGCAACGCGGCGTGAAGGCGCTCCTCATCTACTCGGACCCACAGGAAGACGGCTACCGGAAGGGACTCACCTTCCCCGATGGGCCGTACGGTCCGGAAAGCCACATCCAGCGCGGCGCGCTCACCTACGACTTCATCGTGCCCGGCGACCCGCTCACTCCGGGATGGGCCTCCGTCGACGGCGCCAGGCGCGTAACGAGCGCCGAAGCGCGAAGCGTCCCGTCGGTCATTGCCGTGCCACTCTCGTGGCGGGACGCGAAACCGCTGCTCGCCGCGCTGCATGGGCCGGTGGCTCCGGCGTCGTGGCAGGGAGCGCTGCCGCTCACGTATCGCGTGGGTCCCGGGCCGGCGACGGTGCGCGTGAACGTGAAGATGGACGACTCGACGCGCTCGATCTGGGTCGTCGAGGGTCGCATCCGTGGATCCGGGGAGCCTGACAAGTACGTCGTGCTGGGCAACCATCGCGACGCCTGGGTCTTCGGCGCGGTCGATCCCAGCAGCGGCAGCGCGACGCAGCTCGAGTTGGCGCGCGCGCTGGGTGGTCTGGCGCGTGAGGGGAAGCGCCCGCGCCGCTCGATCGTGTTCGCGAGCTGGGACGCCGAGGAGTGGCACCTCACCGGCTCCACCGAGTGGGGCGAGCAGTTCGAGGATGACCTGCGGCGCAATGCGATCGCGTACCTCAACGTGGACGGCTCGACGAGCGGCTCCGAATTCTCGGCGGGTACCGTGGCCAGCCTCAACCGGCTCGTCGTCGAAACGGTGCGTGACGTGCGCGACCCGGCGACCAGCGGAAGCGTGCTGGATGCCTGGGGTGCAGCGTTAGGCGAGGAGCGTGAGCGCGTGATCGGCGGAGGCGCGTCGAACACCGTAGCGGTGCGGCAGCCGGTCGACTATCCGGGGAACGAGCTGGGGAGCGGCAGCGACTACACGGTCTTCCTCAACTTCCTGGGGATCCCGATCGTCGAGATGAGCTTCGACGGGCCGTATGGCGTCTACCACTCGATGTACGACAACTATCAGTGGATGACGCGATTTGGCGACCCCGGTTTCCGCTACATGACGGCGATGAGCGAGGTCTGGGGCCGGATGGCGCTCCGCCTGGCGAACGCCGAGGCGTACCCGTTCGACTTCGTGCTCTACGCGAACCGCGTGAGCGGGTTCGTCGATGCGTTGTCGAAGGCGCCCGGCGCCGGGCGCTTGCGACTGCAGCCGGCGCGGGAGGCCGCTCGCCGGTGGAGGAACTCCGGGCTGGCGTTCGATAGCACGCTGCGGTCCGTGCTCGCTCGACCGGACGGCGCGCCTCGAACACGGGTGCTGCGAGCCATGAATGAGGCGCTGCGCGGCGTGGAGCAGCAGTTGCTGTTAAGCGAAGGGATTCCCAACCGTCCCTGGTTCCGGCACGTGCTGTACGCGCCGCGGCCGACGTATGCGGCCATGACCTTGCCCGGCATCCTCGAAGCGGTCGAGGAGAAGGACCCGGCGCGGGCCGCCGCCCAGGTGGCGGCCCTCACGGCGCGGCTCAACGCCGCGGCCGCCATGGTCGAACGCGCCGCAACGGCCGGCCGGCTTCGTTAGTGCCGTTCCAAGTTGTTCCTCCGATCGCTCCGGTGCACGCGCTTGCTCGGCAGCGTTTGGAGGAGATACCTGGAACGGCGTTAGGCTCGGAGGAAGTGGCCTTTCGGGTCCACGACGTCGCGGAGGAGTCGCAGCTCCTCCGGCTTGGGCGGGGCGATCGTGACGAGCGGGTCGCGGACCACGAGATCCCAGCCGACCGCGGATTGAACGTCGTCGGCTGACGTGCCTCGATAGACCGCATCGAGCTCCAGCTCACCGGTGTCGGGATTCGCCGCCAGGGTGCCGCGGTCGGTGATGACGCGAACCGGCCCCGCGCCGGGCATCCCGAGGTCGCGGCGCCTGTTGCCGCGCGCGCCATGCCCCGGCGACGTGATGAAATCCACCTGCTCGGGAAACGCGCGGCGATCGAGCCGCGCGATCACGACGGTGCGGCGCGCATGGATCGCGATTTCCGGAGCGCCGCCACTTCCCGGCAGCCGCACCTTCGGCTGTCCGTAGTCACCCACGACGGTCGTGTTGATGTTCCCGAAGCGATCGACCTGGGCACCGCCAAGGAAGCCAACTTCGATCCGTCCACCCTGCAGCAGGAACTGAAAGACGTCGGCCATGCCGCAGATCATCAGCGACCCGGTGACGAGCGACGGATCTCCGATCGAGAGGGGAAGGCGATCGGGCCGCGCACCCACCGCGCCCGACTCGTAGATCATCACCAGGTTCGGCGCGTGCGTCAGGCGCGCGAGGTTGCAGGCCAGATTGGGAAGGCCGATGCCGACGAAGACGACTTCGCCATCGCGAAGCTCCCGCGCCGCCGTCGCGACCATCATCTCACTCGGCGACCAGTCCATGGTCCGGTCAGTAGCCGTACGAGACTTCACCGCTCATCGCCGGCTTCGCCGTCAAGCGCTCGACGAGCGATGGCTGGCGCCGCAGATACCCGGCACGATCCGTGACGCCGTGCACCCACTCGTCCAGGTACGCCTGCAGCTTCGCGCCATCGCGCGAAATGTCGTCCCAGGCCACGTAGAAATCGTTGTCGCGATCGTAATAGCCCTGCGCGTACGACGGATGCGCGCCCCACGGCTCGATCACGACCGCGTCGACGATCATGCCGGGTATGATCGTCCGATTCGGATCGGCGCGGATGACGGTGGACGGCACCAGTTCCTCCACGACGACAATGACGCGCTTGGACGCGAACGCCGCTTCCTTCTGCACGCCGAGCAGTCCCCAGACCTGCGTGTTGCCGTCGGCGTCGGCGCGCTGGGCGTGGACGACGGTCACGTCGGGGTTGAGCGGCGGCACCGTGGCGATCGACTCTCCAGTATACGGACACTCGACCGACCGTATCATCGGGTTGACGCGCGGAAGGTCCGTTCCCTGATAGTTGCGCAGCGGCCAGAACGGGAGATGAGCCGCTCCGGCGCTGAACCGCGCGACCATGCCAAAGTGCGAGTACTCCTCGATGGCGAGCTTCGCAGGCTTCGCCTCCACCGCCCGTCGAAACGCGTGGAGCGACCCCGCTCCCGGGTTGCCCGCCCAGGAGAAGACCAGTTTCGACGCACAGCCGGCGGCGATCATCTGGTCGAAGACCACGTCAGGCGTCAGGCGGCACAGCGTCAGGTCGCGTCGTCGCTGGCGGATGATCTCGTGGGCAGCCGCGAACCCGATGAGATGCGTGAACCCCTCGATCACGAGCGTGTCGCCGTCGTGCACGTGCGCGGCGATCGCGTCGCGCATCGGGACGACCTTGCTCATCGCGCTCCAGTGGCGGCGGGCGCGTTGGTCTCGCGCATCGTACGCGCCAGCGATTTCCGGAAGCGCTCGATGATCTCGTCGATCTCCGGTTCGGTAATGACGAACGGCGGCGCCAGCATCGCCAGGTCGCCGTTCACGCCGTCCGCATGCCCGACGTTAGGCCATACGATCAGGCCCTCATCCTGTGCGACACGCGTGAAGCGCTCGGCGAACCGCAAGGCGCGTGGAAACGGGGCGCGGGTCGCCACGTCGGCGACAAACTCGACGCCCGCCAGCAGCCCGCGACCCCGAACGTCACCCACGCCGGGAAGAGCCCGCAGGGACCGCAGCCGTTCGTGAAACAGGACGCCCATTGAGCGGCACCGACCCACGAGCTTGTGCTTGTCCAGGTAGTCGATGGTCGCGACCGAAGCCGCACACGTGACCGCGTGGTGCGAGAAAGTCTGGGCGTGCACCAGTGCGCCGCTTCCTCTGGCGATCGGTTCGATGATGGCATCGCGGGTGAGCACCGCACTCACCGGCGCATAGCCGGCGGCGATGCCTTTGCCGAGCGTGATGATGTCGGGAACCACGCCGGCGGCCTGCGAGGCCGTCCACGTTCCGGTGCGGCCTGCGCCACACAGGACTTCGTCGGCGACGAACAGCACGTCGTGCCGATCGCAGATCTCGCGAACGCGCCTCAGGTACCCCTCGCGCGGGACGCTGGCGCCGGTGGAACTTCCACCGATCGGTTCAGCGATGAATGCGGCGACACGATCCGCCCCTTCCTCGAGGATTGCCGCCTCGAGTGCGTCTCCCGTGCAGGTGGGGCAGTCGATCGCACCGCGACAATCACAGCGATACGCATAGGGTGCCGGGATCCGTCGCACGTCGGTGAGCCATTCCGGCCAGTGGACTCGATACGTCTGGCGAGCCGAGGCCGACAGCGCCAGCATGGTGTTTCCGTGATACGACGGGTTGAGCGCGATCACGCGGTGCTTGCTCGAGCGACCGCTCTCGACCCAGTGCTGCCGCGCAAGTTTCAGCGCGGCTTCCGTTGCCTCGGAGCCGCTGCCCAGGATGTATGCGCGGTCCATTCCGGGTGTTCGCGCGACGAGCCTGGCGCACAGCGCCTCGACTGCCTCGTTGGTGAACGCGGCTCCGCTGACGTAGGCGATCCGTCCGGCCTGCCGCGCCATGGCCTCGCCGATTTCACGGATGCCATGGCCGATGCTGGCGACGAACGCGCCACCGACGGCATCGAGGTAGCGCTTTCCCGTCTCGTCCTCGATCCAGCATCCCTCGCCGCGGACGGCCAGGGGAAAGACACGGGCCAGGGAACGATAGAAGACCGGAGATTCGGGATAGCGGTGCACGAGCGCGAATGTATGAACTGCGAGGCATCAGGCAACAGGCAACAGGCGTCAGAGGCAGGCTTGAGGCTTCAGGCTCGAGGCTCGAGGAAACAACCACTAGTCTACCGATGCGAAAGTCTCGTTCACCAGGATTCGTCGAAGTCTGGAACTCGGATGTGTCGGATGAGACGGATGCGGCGGATCGGCCATCCGCGGACTGGCCGCCAACGGCGCTACGCTGATGGCGTCGGCACTGTGAAGATGATATGGCTCCCGGCACGCCGAGCGATGGTGAGGGATGGCACGGAGACCCGGGGGGTCGTTGACGAAAAGTTGATTGTGGAAGCCAAGTCGACCCCAACCCTGCCGGCGGGCGCGGCACGCCAACTCCATAACTACCTCCGAGCGACGAACCTTGCGATTGGCCTCCTGCTCCATTTCGGCCC
>DATCIJ010000264.1:0-9076 GCA_036507855.1 Gemmatimonadaceae bacterium
GTGCCGCTGTCCGAAATCCGTTACGGACTGGCGACGCACTATCACATCGATCACGCCGGTGCCGCGCAGGACCTCAAACTTCGCGGCGTACCGCTGCTCGTCATGGAAGAGCAGGTGTACGCGATCCCGCTCATGAAGCAGTGGATCAAGCCGGCGGACGGGTATACCGAGATCACGACCCACGACAACGTGGTGATCGCCACGTCCGACAGTCGTGCGTTTCTCGCGGAAATGGGCATTGCAGGAGAGATCCTGCGCACGCCGGGACATTCCGACGACAGCGTGAGTCTCGTGCTCGACATGGGCTGCGCGTTCACCGGCGACCTCACCCTGGAGCGAATGGTCTCCAAGGAAGATCCGGAGGTGGTTGCGCGCAGTTGGCAGATGCTCCGCGACCGCGGCGTGACCACGATCTACCCCGGCCACGGCAATTCGTACTACCTCGGGCCGCCTCCGTCAGAGTGAACGAAACGCGCTGCCCGCTCAACGGCCGGTTCACAGGCGCCTGGCGTGGTTGGATGGCTATTCTGGACGGCGCCGGACGACGATCTTTCCGGTAGCCAGTTCCCACCAGCCGACCATGACCGTCACCAACGCGCGTAACGTCCACGACTCCATTCTTGGCGCCATCGGATGGACGCCCATGATCCGGCTGCATCGCGTGGTGCGCGATATTCCGGCCGCGGTGTACGCGAAGGTCGAGACGTTCAACCCCGGCCACAGCATCAAGGACCGCATGGCGGTGAAGATGATCGAGGACGCCGAGCGGCAGGGGTTGCTCAAGCCCGGCGGCACGATCATCGAGGGGACCAGCGGCAACACCGGGATGGGGTTGGCGATTGCCGCGATCGTCAAAGGTTACAAGTGCATCTTCACCACGACCGACAAGCAGTCGCATGAGAAGGTCGATGCCCTGCGCGCCTTCGGAGCGGAAGTGATCGTCTGCCCGACCGACGTCGATCCCGAAGATCCCCGCTCGTATTACTCAGTCTCGTCACGCCTGGTGAAGGAGACGCCTAACGCCTGGAAGGCCAACCAGTACGATAATCCCAGCAACGTGCAGGCGCACTACGAGACCACGGGGCCCGAGATCTGGGAGCAGACGGAAGGCCGGATCGATCACTTTGTCGTCGGCGTGGGCACTGGCGGCACGATCTGCGGCGCCGGGAAATACCTCAAGGAGCGCAACCCGCGGCTCAAGGTCTGGGGCATCGACACCTACGGATCGGTCTTCAAGAAGTACAAGGAAACGGGCATCCTCGACAAACACGAGATCTACCCATACGTCACCGAGGGCATCGGCGAGGATTTTCTCCCGCAGAACGTGGACTTCAGCATCGTCGACCACTTCGAGAAGGTCACCGACCGCGACGCGGCAATCTTCACGCGTAAAATCGTCAGGCAGGAGGGCATCTGGGTCGGGAACTCGGCCGGTTCCGCGATCGCCGGATTGCTCCAGCTCAAGGATCGATTCAAGGAGGGTGAGACCGTCGTGGTCATCTTCCACGATCACGGCACGCGCTACCTGGGCAAGATGTTCAATCCTGACTGGATGCGCCGGATGGGGTATGAGACGGTTGCTGGCCCCACGGCGCGCGATCTCGTGCGCAACAAGACCGTGGCCGACATCGTGGGCGTCGAAGTGACGGCCACCGTAAGCCAGGCCGTGGCGCGAATGAACGAGAACGATTTCTCGCAGATCCCGGTGACGCAGGAAAAGCGCATCGTGGGATCGTTGAGCGCCTCGCACGCGTATGCATGCATCGTAAAAGACCCGGCAATCACCGCCGAACCGGTGAACTCGATCATGCAACAGGCGTTTCCATACGTTGATATCGAGACGCCGGTGCAGTTGCTGGCGCCGATGATCACACCCGAGAACCCGGCGGTGCTGGTGCGCGACTTCCCTGCCGATAAGACGTACGTGCTGACCGGATATGATGTCCTGAACGCGCTCTGAGCCTGGATGGGAGATGTGAGATGGGAGATCTGAGAGAACCTGCCAACCGGGTTCGATCTGATCTGCTCGGACACTCGCATTCAAATGACTGACGAATACGCGGAAGCCGCGGAGTTCTACGACTATGTCGTGCCGTATGCGACTCGTGCCGACGTGGAGTTCTACGTCCATGAGGCGCTGGCTTCGCGTGGTCCGGTCCTGGAGCTGGGCTGCGGCACGGGCCGAGTTCTGATTCCGATCGCTCGCGCCGGTGTCCCCATCACGGGCCTGGATGGTTCGCCAAGCATGCTGACCCTGTGCAGGACGAAGCTGCGCGCGGAACCGGCAGGCGTTCAGGCACGGGTGGAACTGCACCACGGCGATATGCGGTCCTTCGAGCTCCGCAGGAAGTTTGTGCTGGTGACCATTCCGTTCCGGCCCTTCCAGCACCTCTTGACCGTCGACGATCAACTGGCGTGCCTGGCGTGCATTCATCGGCATCTGGAGAACGGCGGGAGGCTGATCCTCGACCTGTTCAACCCATCGATCGACTACCTGGCGAATCGACCGATTGGCGTGGAAATGCCCGAAGGACCGCCATTCACCGTGCCCGATGGACGGCAGGTGGAAAGGAGCTTCCAGATCGTCAGTCAGGACCGCTTCGCACAGGTGAACAGGGTCGAGTTGATCTACGACGTCAGGCACACCGATGGCCGGAAGGAGCGCCAGGTTCACGCATTCATGATGCGGCACCTCTTTCGCTATGAGGCCGAGCATCTGCTGGCGCGGTCTGGATTCGTCGTGGAGCAACTGTACGCCGACTACGACCGCAGCCCCTATGGGTCCACATACCCCGGTGAATTGATCTTCGTCGCCAGGAAAGTCTCATGAACGGAACGAGGGACCGCGTTGGTGGAGCGCAATCGCCGACCGTGATCATGAGTGAGGTCGACAGCCCGGTTGGCATCCTCGTCGCTGGAGCGACGGATGCTGGCGTCTGCCTGCTCGAGTTCCGCGATCGTGAGTTGCTGGAAACACAGATCGAGAGGATACGCGAACGCGTCGGGCGGACGGCTCCCGGGGAACACCCGTTGCTGGCGCAGCTTCGCGCCGAACTGAACGAGTACTTCCGTGGAACGCGACGGGATTTCGGCGTGCCGCTCGTGTACCCCGGGACGCCGTTTCAGGTGAACGTGTGGAATGCCTTGCGAGTCATTCCATATGGTGAGACCATCTCCTACGAGGAGTTGGCTCGTCGCGTCGGTTCTCCGGCCGGCCAGCGCGCCGCCGGTCATGCCAATGGCCAGAATCCGCTGGCGATCATCATTCCCTGCCATCGCGTGGTGAACAAGGACGGCAAGCTGGGTGGATATGGCGGCGGGTTGTGGCGAAAGCGCCTCCTGCTCGGCCTCGAACGTGGTGAACAACAGGAGTTGTTTTCGGCGAATCCACGACCGCTCGTGCCACAGCATGCGTGAGCCCGGTGTGCACCGCGGACAATGGCGAGCCGCAACAATCGCGCTCGCCATATCTGTCGGTGCGCCCGCTCCGCTGAGCGCGCAGAGTCAGGAGATCGTACCAGCTGAGCGTCTCGACGCGCGCGAATGGTATCGCGACGCGAAGTTCGGGCTGTTCATTCACTGGGGCGTGTACAGTCTGCTGGGCAATGGCGAGTGGGTGATGCAGAACCGCGGCATCCGTGTTCCCGAGTACGAGTGGCTCGCGTCCACGTTCAATCCAGTGCGGTTCGACGCCGAGGAGTGGGTGCTGCTCGCCAGGGCCGCCGGCGCGCGATACATCACCATCACCTCGCGCCATCACGACGGGTTCTCGATGTTCGGCTCGCGGGCTACGCGCTACAACATCGTCGACTGGACGCCGTTCCGGCGCGATCCACTCAAGGAGCTTGCGGAGGCGTGCCGTCGGCACGGACTGAAGCTGTTCTTCTACTACTCGCAGCTTGACTGGCACCATCCCGATTACTGGCCGCGCGGCGAGACCGGGCGTTCCACGGGACGCGCCGACTCCGGGGTGTGGGATCGGTACCTGGACTTCATGGACGCCCAGCTCGAGGAGCTCCTCACGGGCTATGGCCCGGTAGGCGGCATCTGGTTCGACGGACTGTGGGACAAGCCACAGGCTCCCTGGCGGCTGGAACGCACGTACTCCCTCATCCACCGCCTGCAGCCGTCGGCGCTCATCATCCCCAACCACCACAAGGCGCCGCTGCCGGGCGAGGACGTCCAGACCTTCGAGCAGGATCTCCCCGGCGCGAACACGGCGGGATTCAACACGAAGGAGATCGGCTCGCTGCCGCTCGAGACGTCGCTGACGATGAACGGCTCGTGGGGCTTCAATGTCACCGATCGCTCCCTCAAGTCCGCGATGCAGCTGATCCATTATCTCGTGCGTGCAGCCGGCGTCGGCGCCAACCTGTTGCTCAATGTCGGTCCTCGACCTGACGGAACCATCCAGCCGGAAGCTGCCGAGCGGCTGCGGGAAATGGGACGATGGATGGACCAATTCGGGAGTTCGCTTCGGGGAACACGCGCCGGTCCGATCTCCCCGCGAGATTGGGGCGTCACCACCCGGCGCGGCGACACGCTCTACGTCCACGTCCTGAACTGGCACGACCGGCAGCTGGCCATCCCGCCAATCGAAACACGTATCGTGTCGGCGCGAATGATGGGCAGTGCAGAGCCGGTCGCGTTTGCGCAATCCGGCGCTGGCATCACGCTCACCCTGCCTGCTGCCGATGAAAGTCCCGACCGCGTGGTCGTGCTGACGACAGTGCGCTCAGGGCCCCCATGAGACCGATCGATCGGCGTGTGGCCTGAAGGAAGACCACCCACGCGGCCACGAGAACCACGCCGGCCAGAAACTTGATCGCCGAGAAGTTGCGCGCACCACGGATGAGTGGCTCGACAGTCCAGTGATAGTAGGACCAGCCCTCGGCATTCCATGTCAGGAAGACCAGTACCAGGGAGACGAACAGGCGGATCAGAACGCCCTGCCAGGTAATGGAGTCTGTAGCCATCGATTCGTGGAGACAGGAAACAGGAAACAGGGGAGGAACGAAGCGTTCGAATTCAGACAACGCCAAGCGTGTGCGCGACCACACCCAGGGCGGCACCACCCGCAAGCACCCCCAACAAGCTGATTCGAAAACGGAAGAGCGCAATCGCCGCCGCGATCGCGATCAGGGCAACAACAGGCTGGAAGCTCGACGGTTCAGGCACCGGAAGTGACATCCAGCCGAAGGAGCGATCGCTCACATCCGAGAACAACGTGTGAACGGCAAACCACACGCCAAGATTCAGCACGACGCCCACCACAGCAGCTGTGACACCCGCCAGCGCAGCCGCGAGCCGTTGGTTTCGCGTTATGCGCTCGATCCATGGCGCCCCGACGAAGATGAACATGAGGCTCGGCGCGAACGTAACCCAGACCGTCACCACGGAACCAAGGATCCCGGCAACGATCGGATCCAGCGTTCCAGGCTGACGGTACGCGCCGAGGAACGCGACGAACTGTACCACCATGATCAGCGGACCCGGGGTCGTCTCGGCCAGGCCGAGCCCGTCGAGCATTTCGCCAGGCGTCAGCCAGGCATACACGTCGACGGCCTGCTGTGCTACGTACGCGAGGACGGCGTACGCACCGCCAAAGGTGACCACGGCAACCCTGCTGAAGAAGGCGGCCTGAGTGGCGAGCACGTTGTCGCGCCCGAGAAGGAGCACGAGGAACCCGACGGGAACGAGCCAGATGAGCAGCCACGCCCCTGCGACACGCATGGTATGCCGCCACTCACCAGCGAGGCGTTCACGACCACCAGCCAGCATCAGAGGGTCGGCCGAGCGTTCGGCGAGGAACCCGACCAGCGCCCCGCCAAGCACGATCAGCGGGAATGGTACGTGAAACGCGAAAATCGCGACGAACGCGATGGTGGCGATCATCGTCCCCAACACGCCACCGGCGGCGCGGCGCTTGAGGCGGACCACCGCCTCGAGCACAACCGGGAGCACGGCCGGTTTCAGTCCCACGAACAGCGCCGCGACAAAGGAAATGTCGCCCGCGGTGGCATACAGGATGCTGAGCAGCAGCATGGTCACGAATCCGGGCGCCACGAATAGCAGGCCGGCGGCGAGACCGCCCTTCAAGCCGTGAAGTCGCCAGCCAACGTACGTCACCAATTGCTGTGCTTCAGGGCCGGGCAGCAGCATGCAGAAGCTGAGCGCACGCACGAAGGCCGGCTCGTCCAGCCAGTGCTTCTCCTCGACCACGACGCGATGGATGACGGCGATCTGCGCCGCCGGTCCACCAAAACTGGAGGCGGCGATGCTGACATAGGCTCTGGCCGCGTCGCGCAGAGGAGTCTCGGTCAGATCCTTTGTGGTCGCATCGAGGTCCTTACGCCGCAATCGAACCCTCGGCTCGCCAGTGATCGCGAACGGTAGCATACTGCTCCAACCTCATCAAACAGCCAGGGATCGAATGGCTTCTCAAAGGCCAGGTACATTGCTTCTCACCCGCAGCGATGTTCGGCGTACGCTCGACATGGCGCGATGCATCGATGCGGTCGAGCGCGCGTTCCGACTTCACGGCTCTGGCGCGGCGTCGCCACCCGCGGTGGCATCAGTGCACGTGCCCTCCGGCGGATTTCACGTCAAGGCGGGAGTACTTGCTTCGGGAACGCGGTCGTACTTCGCGGCCAAGACCAATGGCAACTTCCCGGGGAATCCAGCACGCCACGGGCTGCCGACCATTCAGGGCACGATTGTCGTTTGCGACGCCGAGCGCGGGACTCCGCTGGCGTTGCTGGATTCGATCGAGATAACCGCTCTGCGCACGGCGGCAGCGACCGCGGTTGCGGTTCGTCACCTCGCGCGTGCCGATGCCTCGTCCGTGGCGATCATCGGTTGCGGTCTGCAGGGCGCCATGCATGTCGAGGCCATCTCGCTCGTCAGGCAGATCGGGCGGTTGACCCTCCACGACAACGATCGCAAGGCGGCCGAGGAGCTCGGGCGCCGCGTTGCCAGCGAGCGGCAGATACCCGTGACCGTCGCATCATCGGCCAGAGAGGCCGCTGGGCATGCCGACATCTGCGTCACCTGCACGACGTCGACCGCGTTCCTGCTGGAAGCGGTGGACATCGCGCCCGGCACTTTCGTGGCCGGTGTGGGCGTCGACTCGGAACGGAAGCGCGAGCTTGCTCCCGATCTCCTGGCGCGATCAACGGTCGTCGTCGATGTGCTGAGTCAGTGCGCCGCTTTTGGCGACCTGCGCCACGCGATCGACGCCGGCGCGATGTCGGCCGACGATGTGCATGCCGAACTCGGGCAGATCGTCGCCGGCGTGAAGACCGGACGTGAGTCGCCAGACGAGGTGATTGTGTTCGACTCGACCGGAATGGCGTTGCAGGACGTGGCCGCGGCAGCCGTCGTCCTTGAACGCGCCCTGGAACTCGGCCTCGGCACTCCTGTCGACTTCTCGGCCTGACGAGTCCTGGCCGAGCCGCTATCGCTCCCAGGCGCGGGCCCGCCGACCTTCCGCCATGACGCGCTCGATGTCTTCGGCGCGCTTCGGCACGGCCGCCGAGAGATTCTCGTGACCAGACGGCGTCACCAGAATCTCGTCCTCGATCATGATCGCCAGGCCGAGCTCCGGGATGTAGAGCTTGGGCTCGATGGTGACCACCATGCCGGCTTCGAGTGGGCGCGACCAGTCGCGGCCATCGGTTGCCTCGAGGCCAACCATGTGGCCGATGTCGCGCACACCGAAGCCGGACGCGGAATAGCGGGTGATGCCGGCATTGCGGGTGAGGTAGTGCGTCGGCGACGGCATCAACCCCCAGACGCGGTCGATGCCCATGCGGGCGATGTCCTCGTTAGGCTGCAGGCCGTGCCGCTGGAATACTGCGGCGGCGCGGCGGATGACGTCGACCATCATCACGCCGGGTCGGATGGCGGCGATCGCCGCCTCCTGCGCCTCGAGGACAACGTCGTAGTACTTCCGCTGTTCGGGAGTGAACCGCCCGGACACCGGAATGGTCCGGCACAGATCGGAGCCGTACATGTTCCACTCGGCGGCGCCGTAGTCGATGAACAGCAGGTCGCCGTCCCTCATGACGTTGTTGACCGCGTTGTAACGCTCACGCTGAAGCGTGAACAGCGTCATCAGGTTCGGGCCGGACATCACGATCGGCGTGAAGGCGGCGCGTTGAGCGCCCTCGCGCTTCCAGACGTACTCCATCAGCCCGCCGATCTCGCGGTCGTTGAGTCCAGGACGCGTGGCCCGCATGGCCTCCACCAGTCCGAGCCCGGCGATTCGCGCGGCTTCACGCACGGCCGCGATTTCGTGCTGGTCCTTCACCGCCCGGAGGCGGGCGACCAGCGGGTGCACGTCGCGCACCTCGACACCGGGCACCAGCGCCGCGACGCTGCGCGCGAGCTGCGCCTCGTGCGTGAGCGGCGGCGTCACACCTGGCGGCGCGTACATCGTGGCGCCGCTGGGCATGTAAAGCACCCGGCGCGCCGACATGAGTGAACGCATGCGAGTCGCGAAAGAATCGAGCGGCAACGCCTCGTCGACGCCGGTGGCCCTCGCCGCGGCGGCCCCGGGAACCAGCCGGAGCCTGGGGCGATTCCACGGCGCGCGGCGGAACAGCGTGTCGGCCATGGGGAACTGCCCGCCGGCAAACTGAAATTCGGTCGGCAGGAACAGGAGCGAGCGCCATCCACGAAGTGCACCTGGCGATGGCGGGGCCGCCTCCATGACCAGTATCGCGTACGGTGACTCAACCCCGGTGAGAAACCAGAAGTCCGGGTCCTGCCTGACGGCCTCGTCACCCGGGCTGACCAGGTAGCGACCGGGAACTACGACGACAGCCTCGGGGATCTGCCCGACGAGTGCTGCCCGGCGCCCGGCGTAGACCTGCGTTGGAAAGGCGATGTCGCTTTGTGCCGCAGTAACTGCAGGCCAGAGGCCGGAGGCCAGAGGCCAGAGGGCTGCAATGCGGCGAATCCTCGCGCGCAACGCCGATTCCCGATTCCCGATTCCCGATTCCGGAGTCACGAGTCACTTCTTCTTCGAATTCACCGGATACGCCACGTCAGGCGGTGGGTCGCCTTTCGGCCA